>CAZOBP010000012.1:0-31724 GCA_964577995.1 uncultured Anaerolineales bacterium | reverse complement strand
CTAGACTGCTCGGCGTGAGCCGCGACGTCCTCAACTACAGCATACAGAAGTACGGGTTGCAGATGGACCAGTAGCCGCCTCCTCACCGCCGGCACGCCTCTGGTCCGCGCCCCCAAGCTGATCGTCGCCCGTTGCACCCCGTCCCTCCACACTCTGCTGCTTCCTGGCCTTGAGCTCCGTGCGTGCGAAGTTCCTCTGAAGCGCTGCAAATTCCCCCAGAACACTGCGCAAAAGTCCGCAGTGTGGCTTTTTCCACACATTGCCAGTGCCCACCCGCGACCATCTTCAGCGTGACGGAGCAGCTCCGGGGGTGGTGCGTGCTGCGTTGTGGCCGGCAGGTCACGTATGTAGTGCGCGACTGTGAGCCACTAGATGTAGGGGCGAGGTCTGCGCAATGCACTAGATATGGGATGTGCCGATAGGAATTGCTCCTGGCGATGGCAGCGCTATCTCCAGGTCGAGTGATCCCCTCTGACGGTCGCGCGGCCGGGTAGCCAGCCTGGCACGAATCTTGCACCAATACTGTAGTGAAGGCCTTTCGCAGTGGAGAGGAACGAGATGATGGACAAACTGGCGAGGTTACTGATAGCCGAAGACGAAGATACGCTGTCGTACTTCTTGAGGCAGAGTCTGGAGGATTCGAAGCCGCCATTCAGAGTGGAGGTCGTGGGTGCTGGGGAAGACGCTCTCAAGAGCGTGGTAGCGGGGGAATTCGACCTTATGCTGGTGGATCTGCGGCTTCCCGACATGGATGGTCTGTCGCTGATCAGGGCCGTGCGGCAATTCGATCCGTTTATGAAAGTGATCGTGATGACTGCTTATGGCTCCGCCCAAGCTGAGAAGGAAGTCAGGGAGCTTGGAGTTCACGGATACGTCACGAAGCCTTTCGTTGTCGAAGACATGCGGAGAATGATCACTCGCATAGTCGCCGACACCACAGTATGCGCAGGAGGGGCAAGAGCATGAGGTACGAGATACAGATCGTGATGTCCATCAGCATGTTTGTGATCGGGGTGCTTTCGTCACTGTCTGGTCTGTGGATCATCCTGGCCAAGGAGTACCACCAGACGATGAAGGAACTCTCGACACAATCTATCAGGATCAACGGTCGGGCCATCACGCAAGACTCAGTTGCACCGCTGATTGATTCTGCGTCAGGGATGGTGGAGGCCATCAACCAGCTCATCCGCACGGCAGCGGGCGTAGGTGCCTTCCTCTGCGTGGCTGGTGTGATGATCTGCATCGTTGCCTTCTGGATGATCGGAAAAGTGTGAGGTTGGGACGATGAGCGAGATGGGAGACGAAGGTACTCTGCCATCGCCGGAGGGGGCTGAAGGCGAGAACAGGGTGGCACTCGTAGACGTGCAGGCGATGGTGGAGAAGTACGTGCGGTCTCTGCTCAGTGATCAGGGACTGCAGCGTGCGGCTTCCTCCTACTTGTCGCTGTGGCTCAGGCCCCGCGAGGGACTGGCCGCGGACGAGGAGACGCCTGGGAATGGCCACAGAGGGAAGTCCTGTGCTGCTATTCAGAATACCCGCGACCTGGTAACGTCTTTCGATGCCTGGAAGACAGTCATTCTGCTGGGCCAGGCGGGAAGCGGAAAGAGCGCCACGTTGCACTGGTTTGCACACGAGCAAGCACAGCGACTTCTCGACGGAACGGAGGGTGTCTGTGCGAGCTATGTGCCGCTGTATGTAGACCTGCATTCATCGGCCGCAGGCGATGGTCTGCTCCCCATCCTTGCTGCGCAGTTCGAGAGGTATGACCTTCGCCTGGACGAGCAGGCTGCGGCCCGAGTCCTCGAAGGCAATCGCATCCTGTTGCTCCTCGACGGTCTGGAGCGAGCTCGTGACAACCATCTCCTTGATGAGCTGGCCGACGTAGCGGAGTCCGGCGACGTGAAGTGTGTGGCTGTCTGCCGCACAGAGGAGTATCCAGCGTTTCGTCGTTGGCTCCGAGATCCTTCGGTGCTCGAACTGATGGACTTCGACGATAGGCAACGCAGCGCCTACTTGCAGGCCCAACTGCCTCCATCCGCGAAGCCGTCGGCGCTTTGGAGAGCAAAGGGGGACGGGCGGTTGTGGAACTTGCTAAGGATCCCGCTCTTCTCAGCAGTGTTCGCCAAGCTGGTGCAGGAGGCACCCGCAGGGGCGGGTCAAGCGGAGAGCAGCGCAGTCGTGGAGGCGGGTGTAGGAAGGCTGCTGGGGGCGGCGGGCGACGCGCCTGATGCCTTGCACGTCGATGAGGCCAAGCGGGATCTGGCGTCCCTGGCTCTGCAGATGCAGAGTCTTGGGGATGACGGTGTGGTGCAACTCGCCTTGAGCCCAGTGATGACCAGCTTGCACCCAGTGAGCGCCGGGCAGCCTCGGCAGCGGCTCGCCAACCTTGCCGCTTCGGGCGTGGTGAGTGTGTCGAGGCGCGAGGACAAAGTGCGCTTCAGCGATCCCATGGTGCGCGACTTCTTCACCGCCTTGGCCATCAGCGACTCCTACTCGGGCGCTCTGTCCAACAGTATCTGTCTGGAGTCTGACGAAGCGGCTCGTCGGTGGGAAGGGGTCTTGGTGCATCTCTATCACCTCGTCGGCGACCGGTTGTCCTTCCTTCAGCAGCTCCTGCAGATCCGCATCGATGGCTGGGGACCCCGGATCGCCGCCAAGTGCCTGGCCTACAACGAAAAGGGCCAGGAAGCGCGGCAGTTGACGGAGTCTCTGCCCTTGGTGGATGCCCTCGACATGTCGTCGATATACCGGCTGGGACTTGAGCTGAGGGAACTGGGCCAGGAGGACGGTGCTGCCCTCTTGTTCGAAGGTATCATCGGCCGGGAACGTGAGGACTCTCGGTCGCGCGTGGAGTTGCTGGGCTACACCGACAAGTACCGCCAGGGAAGCCGCGACGAACGGGGGCCTATGGGTCCCGAAAGGTTGATCGCGAGCCGGAACCTGGGCGTTCTGTATCGCGAGCTGGATCACGTAGATCAGGCGGTGTCGGAGCTTGAGGCGGCAGTTGCGGGAGCGAACGCGGCCTGCTCCGATTCCTATCACGAGCTGGGCCTGGCCTATCTCAAGAAAGGTCAGTTCCGGGAGGCGTTGTCTGCCTTTCAGCACGCGATAGCGCTGGACCCCGGGGTGGCTGCGTATCATTGCGGCGCCGGCGTGGTGTTCAACCGCCTCCAGCGGTACGCGGAAGCGCAGGTGGAACTGCAACAAGCCACGTTGCTCGAACCGGAGGATGTGGCCGTCCATCTCGAGCTGGGCTACGCATACGAGGAGCAGGGTTGGTATGCAGAAGCGCTGGCTACCTACCAGTCGGCCGAACTGCAAGATCCTGAGGAACCCCTGTGCCCTTGGCGGATCGGTCGCTTGCTGGGTGTGCAAGAGCGTTGGGATGAGGCTGGCGAGGCTATGCACCGGGCCCTCACTCTTGCTCCCGATCGAGCGGACTGGCACTACGAACTGGGGTCCGTCCTCGAGAGGATCGGGCAAGCCCAATCGGCGCTGGAGGAGTACGAATATGCCGCTCAGGCTGATTTAGAGAACGCCGAGTACCAGCACAAAGCAGGCGCCCTGTGGCTGTACAAGAAGCAGCCCCGACAGGCGGCAGAATACCTAGTCAAGGCCGCGGAGCTCGAATCAGAGCGCGCCGATTGGTGCTACGACCTTGCCTTGGCGCTCGCCAGGGACGGCAGAGACGATGAATCCTGGGTGTGGTGCGAGCGTTGCATGGAGTTGGCCCCGGATGATCCCCAGTATCGTCTGCTGGCGGGTGAAGTCCTGCGTAGTCTGGGGCGGCGCAGCGAAGCAGAGGCACAGCTACGTAGGGCACTGGAACTCGACCCAGATCTGGCAGCCGCTCGATTCCAGTTGGGTCTCCTGCTCCATGGGCACGGGCGGCAGGAAGAGGCGCTGGTAGAGTACGAAGCTGCCATAGCGCTCGAGCCTGGAGTAGCAGAATACCATCACCGGCTGGGCACTCTGCTGCACGACAGGAGGCGCCTCGATTCCGCCGTGTCGTCTCTGATGAGAGCCATCGAGCTGGATCCCTCATTGTCCCAGGCTGTGGCAGACCTGGGCGCGGTATACGAGGAGATGGGCCGAGACACGGACGCGCTACGTATGTATGTGGAAGCGGTGTCCATCGCTCCGGAGAATGCGAGTTACCATCTGCGCGCCGCCGCGGCGAGTCAGAGGGCAGGACGCGTGGAGGAGTCACAGAGCTACGTAGAACAGGCCCTGAAGCTGAACCCGCAGGACGGCGAGGTCCATTTCCTGTTGGGCCAGGTCCGCGAAGCGCAGGACGCTCTCGAGGAGGCCCTGGAGGAGTATCAGGAGGCGATAGGGCTTTGCCCGCACGAGGCTGGGTACCACGCGCACGCGGCTTCAGTGGCGCAGCGCCTGGGTCGGCTGCACGAGGCCAGAGCGGAGGCCGAGAAGGCCGTGGAACTGGATCCCGAAAACCCGGAGCTGAGCTTTGAGCTGGGCAAGATGCTGCAACAGATGGAACTGCCGAGAGAGGCGGCTGGGTATCTGGAGCGGGCGGCGGAAGCGTCAACCGCGAACCCGGAGGTTCAACTGTACTACGCCAAAGCCCTCCGTGACCTTGATAGGGACCAAGAAGCGATCAGTGTGTTGGAGGGCACAGAGAGGCTCGCCAATGCGCCTTCGTCTGTCCAATCTGAGCTCGCTGAGCTGTATGCTGCGCAGGGGCGGGTCGAGGAAGCCCTACGCCATTTGGATGAAGCAGTGAGTCTAGATCCGAACAGTGCAGACTATCACCTTCAGAAAGGCGCGCTTCTTCGCGACAGCGGTCGAGCCGACCTCAGTGTCGCCACACTGGAGAGGGCATGCGAGTTGAAGCCTCAGGATGCGGAGATCCTGTGGCAGTTGGGGCTGAGCCTGGAGCAAGTGGGGAGGCAGGGCGAGGCTTCCAGCCTCTTCGGCGAGGCTGTTGATCTGGCCCCTCACGTGCATAGATACCAGCTTTCCTACGGCATAGCGTGCAGGACCATGGGCCACACGGATGGGGCGGCCAGCGCACTGGGGGCGGCACTGGAGCTGGCTCCAGAAGACCCTGAGACGAACTATCAACTCGGTGATCTCTATCTGGAGCGTGGAGAGGCCGAGAAAGCACTGACCTTGCTCCAGACGGCCTCGACGCTGGACGAGAGCGTAGGCCGGCACCATCGTTCTCTGGGACGGGCGTATCGCATGTTGGGCGATGGAGATGCCGCGATCGGCGCCCTCGAGCGAGCGAGCGAGCTGATGCCAGGCAACCACGAACTGCTCTATGAGTTGGCTGAGGCAGCGGAGGCCCAGGGATATGTACACAAGGCCCTGACTCTGTATCGACAGGCACTGGACATGGGGCCAGAGGAGCCACGCCACGTGGCAGCGGTGGCTCGCGTCCTGCGAGAGATGGGCCGCGAAGACGACGCTATCGCGACGCTGGAACAGGCGTCACGGATCGGCAAGGACGCTCCGGAGGTCCAGGACGTATTGGCTGGTCTGTATCTGACCGATGAGCGACTGGACGATGCGGCACGTGCCGCCGAACGGGCCGTGGAACTCGCCCCATCCACTCCGCAGTATCGAACCCACTACGCAGGGGTTTTGACCGATCTGGGGCGGCTCGAAGAAGCCGTGGCCCAGGTCCAGGAGGCACTCCGTCTGGCACCGGATGACGCCGGCGCGCATTCAGCTCTCGCACAACTCTACGAGGAGCAGGGAAATCTGGAGCAGGCCGCAGAGGAATACGGGGAGGCGTCGAGGTTGGCTCCCGATAAGGCCCGGTACCACTTCTGCTTCGGGCGCTTGCTTGCCAGACTGGGACGCCAGGACGAGGCTACTGCCGCGCTGGGCAAGGCCGTCGCGCTGGACCCCAGCGACGCGGAGGTTTGCCTGGTCGCTGGCCAGGTGCTGTACGAGCAGGGTTTGTACGAGGAGGCGCTCTCACAGTTCGAGAGGGCCGTGGAACTCGATGGCAGTCTGCCTGCGGCTCACAGGGGAGCCGGTGGCTCTCTGATGGGTCTGGGCCAGCATGATCGAGCGGTAGACGAGCTTGAGAAGGCCGTCGAACTGGATGGGAACGATCCCGGGAACCACTTCGAGCTCGCGAGAGCCCACGAGGCCGCTGGCAGGCTGGAAGATGCTCTGAACTGCTGCCAGAGAGCTACTGACCTCTCGCCTGATGAGCCTAGATACCTTCGGCAGAAGGGTAGTCTACTGCGCAGAATGGGTGAGAGCAAAGCAGCCATCGAGAGCCTGCGAGCCGCCCTGGCGCGCGAAGAACACGACTTCGAGACCTACTACGAACTGTCGTTGGCCTACGAGATGCGGGAGAGATTCGAAGAGGCCGCGGCCGCGTACCAGCGTGCACTTGAACTCTCGGCCGGCGCACCTGAGCTGCGCGATAGGCTCGCGGAAGTGGGCTCTGCGGTGGCCAAGTCGTTGCCATCCTCGGTTGCCTCTCGTTGGCTCGAGGGAATCGAGAGCGAGCTGCACCAGGATCTGGCCAGGAGACCCAAGGGCGCTCTCGCCTACAGCCAACTCGCCTTGGTGCATGCCAAGGGCGGGAGGCCCGAGAGGGCTCTTGAGGAAGCCAGGCAGGCCATCCAGCTCGAGCCCCAGAACCCTCTCCACTATCGCAATCTTGGTCTCGTGCTTCGAAGCCTTGCCAGAGAGGAAGAGGCAGTGGAGCAGTTGCTCAGGGCCTGCGACATGAAGCCAGAAGACCCCGTCAATCACTACGAACTGGGGCTCGCGTACCTTGCGGTCGGCAGATTGGGTCCTGCCACGGCAGCCCTGGAGACTGCCACGCAGCTTGCGCCCGCACGCGGGGACTATCACCATGCCTTGGCCACCGCCTACGAGCGAGACGAGCGCTACGAGGAGGCCATGGCGGCTCTTCAGAAGGCGGTGGAGCAGAACCCTGACCTGGCTGAGAGGCGTCACCGGTTGGGCGAGTTGTATCGGAGGCGGGAACGCTACCAGTCTGCCCTGGAGGAGTACCTGGCCGCCATCGAGATGGACCCTGAAGAGGCACGCTATTACCACGATGCGGGAGTCGCGTACCAGCAGATGCGGAGGTACGAGAAGGCTGCGGACTACCTCCAGGAGGCCCTCAGCAGGAAGGAAGACGACCCTCGTTGGTGGAACGAGCTAGGTCATTCACTCGAGTCGCAGAGCCGATTCGAGGACGCGGAGATGGCGCACAAGAAAGCGATCCAGCTTGCGCCGGATGAGCCTCTGTATCTCTTGCACCTGGGTCGATGCTACGAGAACCTGGGCAAGCACGATGAGGCGGCCGCCGAGTATCTGGAGGCGGCTGCCCTGAGACCCGACTGGTCGGCGGTTCACGAACAACTAGCCCGGCTGGCGGAGGCGCGAGGCGACTATCGGGGTGCCATGCTCAGCTACAGCAAGGCGCTCCAGGTCGATCCCGGCAATGCCACGTACCACCTCAAGATGGGGGTGCTCCACAAGCGGCAGGGACAGTCCGACCTGGCGCTGAGGGAGTTCCAGAAGGCTCAGGATCTGGCAGGCGACGTGCCGGAGGTCTACCAGGAGATGGCCGAGGTTGAGGAGGAGCAGGGCAACTACGACGAGGCCCTCCGGCTCTACCACCAGGCTCTGAGGGAGAATCCCGATCACGTCTCTTCGCACGTGAAGCTCGGTCGGCTCTGCGACAGACTGGGCCACGTCGACAAGGCTGCGGCTCACCTGAGAAAGGCGGTCGAGTTGGATCCCGGCAACCCTGGTGCACACTCTGATCTGGGTTGGATACTGCACACGCAGGGTGAACATAGCGAAGCACTGCATGAGTATGAGGCAGCTCTGCTTCACGATCCAGAGAGCTTCGATGCGTACTTCGGCGCTGGGATGGTGTACAAGCAACTGAAGCAGTACCCCGAGGCGGTCGAGATGTTCCGCCATGCCGTGAAGCTCGAGCCTCACAACAGCGAGGCCTACAAGCAACTGGCGGCTACGAGTGCCCTGGCCTTTTTCGTGGCCCGGGGTGCCCGTTCCTCTGACCGGTTACAGGGGCCGAAAGACATCAGGCGGGAGGCTAGGACAGCGTGAGACTGACAACGTCTAGGGAGCTGTTTGCCGCGGCGAGGCTGAGCCTCGATCTAGGCTACCGCGAATTCGGAAGCGCACTGCTCGAGCACCTGTTGGAGCAACTACCTAGCCATCTGGCTGCGCGTTGCCTACGTGGAGCTACGCTCCTGGATCGTGAACAGTGGGTCGAGGCGCAGGAGCAGTTGGAGTTCGTTCTGAACGCCGACCCTCTGAACTTGGCCGCGCTGAAAGGCATGGCCGAGGCCGACGTGGGCTTGGGCGCCGCGCTTGAGCAAAGCCAGTATCTACAGTGGGGGCTGGCGTTCTATCCCTGCGACAAAGGGATTCGTCAGCTCGCCGGCGAAGCCCTGGAAGACTGCTCTCCGCTAGTCCTGGCTCGCACGTTGACCGTGGCGGGGCGCGGTGAGGAGGCGGTGCCCTACTACGAGGCTGCACGCGACCAAGCGGCTGACAACGGTGAATACCGCTCGGCACTGGAGCTTGTTCTTACAGAGGCCCTGTGGAACACCGGACGCATCGGCAGCGCAAGGCCCTTGGCTGAGGAACTCGCTGACGAGCGACCGATGTGGATTAGGCCCACACTCATCCTAGCAGATATCCTCCTGGAGCAGCGGGACGACGCGCAGGGAACTGCGCTACTCCACGACGCATGGGCCCTCGATCCCAGCCTGCTGGTTGCGCAAGAACTGCTCGGTCAACACGACAGGTATGATTCGTTCCTCTGCGGCACTCTGGAGGTGAACGGGCCCCCAGAGGAGATGGTCTTGGAAGCCCCTCTTGCGTTGAGGTACCTGTTGGGGGTTGAGCCTCTGCCGTCTGTTGCTGCTCAGCGCCAAGAAGATGTCTCACCCGCCCCGGTCCACGTCCAGCAGAGTTGCCAGAAGGGACGAAGCGAGGCCGTGGACCAGCCAGCAGAAGCCGAGGCCGAGGTGCTTGAGATCACCCTGCCGTCCGAGAGCGGTGATGGTCAAGTTCAGGATAGCGGGTCGCATGACACAACCTCCGTACGTCTCATCCTCTCGAGCCGCAGGGCGCTGACGACGCGGTTCGGGGAGGATGGATACAGGGAGCTGGATGGCAGGCTCTCTGCGCTCTGCGGAGCCGTTGCTCGCTCCACAGGTGCAGAAGCCATCAAAGTGTACGTGGACGACGACTCGCACCTCGGCGAGTTCGGTTTGCGGGGTGTGGATCCCGCCGATCCGGAGGAGGTAGCCGGCCTGATCCAGGGGATCGAGGCGAGTCTGGGTCTGGAATCGAAGCAAGTGGTGTCCCTGTTGATCGTCGGTGGTGATTCGATGATTCCGTTCCACAGGGTGGACAACCCTGCTGATGACGAAGATGCTGAGGTGCTATCCGACTGGCCGTACGTTGCTCGAGAGGACAACCATCTGCTCTCCAAGTTCAGCGTGGGCCGTCTTCCCGATGCCGACGACGGAGAACTGGATACCCTCTTGACACTCGTTGACCGTGCAATCGCACACCACGAGAGAAGCTCCTCACACGCCAGCGTATCAGGCTCGTCTTGGCTGAACCCGATCCGCAGGCTCTTGAGCGCCGGTCATTCTGGATGCGCGAGCGTGGGCTACACGGCCGAGATCTGGGCGGAAGCGTCGCGTTCTGTGTTCGAGGTGATAGGAGACCCCGCCAAACTCGAGTTGTCTCCGCCTTCGACAGACTACGACTTCCTCACCGCCCACGAGCAGATGCCGACACTGGCCTATTTCAATCTGCATGGATTCCGGGGAAGTCCGTACTGGTACGGTCACGGAGAGGCGGACTACGGTTCGGCTCTCTTGCCCATCGCGCTGACGCCCCTGTCAGTGTCCTGGGCCAGTGCGGAGGGGGTAGTGGTGTACTCGGAGGCCTGCTATGGAGCCGAGCCTCCCGGCCATCATCCCGATGGCTCAATCGCGTTGAACCTACTCTCCAACGGGGCATTGGCGTTTTGTGGATTCACCGCGATGTCCTATGGAACACTATCACCTCCGTTGTCCGGCGCAGATCTGCTGGGCAAGTACCTGTGGGAGGGCATCGTGGGGGGCCTCTCTGTCGGAGGAGCCTTGCAGAGGGCCAGAGCGGAGTTCATACGGAATGCGGCCACCCAGCAAGGGTATCTGGACGGAGAGGATCAGAAGGCGCTGATGACCCTGGTCCTCTACGGCGATCCTTCGTTGAGTCTACAGACCCAGCGCGAGTTCCCGGAGGTAGATGCGCAACTCGAAGTGACCTGCCCACCGCTAGCTTGCTGCTCGAGGATGATGGATGCGGAATCATTGCCGCTCCCCAAGGACGTTCGCGCCAAAGTGCAGAGGAGTCTGCCTTTCCTCCAGACGAATGGTCTCACAGCCCACCCGCTCGTCCTGTGCAGGGTCCCTTGTTCCAGTTCGGGATGTGGGACGCGGGCTTGCGGCTGCAATTCCGGTGAAGGGTCCGGACTGCCTGAACTGATCCAGGCTTCTCACCAGAGCATCGTCTCTAAGGGCGGACACGAACAACAACACGTGGTGAAAGTGACGGTCAACGCCGATGGTGACGTGGTCAAGGTCATGGTCTCCAGAGGTGGCACACAGACGCACACAGGAAACGATCAGAGATGACTCTGGAACGGTATTGGCGGCCCAGTAACGACACCGGGTACGGGTTCCACTACTACCCGGATACTGAGCACTACAGTCCTTACGATGCCAACCGGTGGCTGCCCGAACTGAAGAGTATGGGTGCCAGTTGGCTGGTCATGCTCTCCAGGCTGGAGACCAGGGTCCCCGAGTTCTTCGTCAAGAAGCTTGTGGCGAATGAGATCGAGCCTGTTGTGCGCGTCGTGGTGCCTGTGATCCAGTCTCTGGACAGATCTACGCTGGCTGAGATGCTCTCCCTATACGCCAGTTGGGGTGTCCACTACGTGGAGCTGTTCGCTACTCCCAACTGTGCGTCTCGCTGGGGCGTCGAGCAATGGTGTCGAGACTCCCTTGTGGAGAGGTTCGTAGATATCCTCATGCCGTGCCTGGAGGAGATGGCGGACGCAGGCTTGTTCCCCGTGTTCCCCGCCTTGCGGCCTCAGGGCGACTACTGGGACCTGAGCTTCCTCAAGAATGCCCTCGAAGTGCTAGACGCGAAACTGGACGGGTCCATCTTGAAGCGCACAGTGATTGCGATGCAGAATCACGCGTTTGACAGATCGCTATCCTGGGGACAAGGCGGACAGCAGCGCTGGGCAGAGTCTCGACCATACTTCTGCCCGGCAGAGAGCGAGGACCACCTGAGCTTCAACCTGTTCGAGTGGTACGGAGAAATCGTCGAGTCCGTCGTAGGAGAGCCGCTAGGATTGCTATGTTTGGGCAGCGCGGCCTCTGGAGATCCCTATTCCTTCCAGGGAGGCGTGTGGGCGGACGAGGACAGCCACGCCGAGCGCGCGGTAGCCATGGCCAAGATACAGATGGGAGACCTGGTCCCCGACTACGTCATCAACCACGTGTTCTGGCTGCTGGCAGCCAAGGAAGGCGACGAGAACAGGGTTCATGCCTGGTATGGAGCACAAGGGGAGGAGAGCGAGGCCGTCTCGGCTATGAAGGGGTTGCTGAAGTACTCCCGCGCCGGCATAGATGAGTCTCCCTTGTCCGTCGCGTCTGAATCATCTTTGGAGTCGTCGCACGTTGAGTTCGTCGGCCTGTCCCAGCAGATGATTGCCGGGTTGCAGGTGAAGCGGGCCAAGCGGCGTAAGAAGCCATACTGGAAGGTCGTACGGGTCGAAGTGCAGCCAGGCTCGCACAGTATGAGTGCCTATGCCATCGCTGACGCAGATGGGGTGCGCTTCTCGTGGCCCGATGGCGAGTACGTCGTGGCGCCGAAGAACGATCCCTACGCGCCAGCCGGCGCGCGTCGGGGAGCGGCGTCCATGCCCATGTTTGCTGCCTGGGGCGGCTACTGTGTGCAGGTGGTCGGGAATAGCGAGGTTCTGCAAGGCTTCGGGCTGTACGGCGACAACCTGGAATTGACGGTGGCCGGACACCATCCCGTGCTGGTCACGTTCGAGCTGGTAGATCCGGGAGAAGAGGACCCGGACCCTGTAGATCCGGACCCGCCTTCGCCGACACCGGAACCGACGGGGCGCTACGGCGCCTTCGCCAGACCACCTCGTGACACCGGCATGGGGGTTCACTTCGGGCTGGACACGAGGACCGAGGCCATAGAGCTGGATATCAGGAGAGCCAAGGAGATGAGGCTCACCTGGGCCACCTTGTGCTATCAGGGCCAGGAGCAGTTGCTGAGGTGTGCCAGGTTGATCTGGGATGCTGGGATCATGCCCGTATGCAGGCAAGTCCTGTCCATCAATCGGAATCATCCCTTCGGCAGTGACGCTCGGCTCCTCGTGGAGAACGGAATCCCAGCCTACATCCAGATCTTCAATGAGCCCTCCGATGACCGTGAGTGGGAGAATGGACGGCCCAAAAAATACGTGGCGAAATGGTCACGCCTGTGGGCTGAGAAGGCGAAACACGTCTACGACTCGGGCGGATACCCGGGCTTGCAATGCCTCGGCCTGGAGGAGGCCGAGGCAGCCATCGACGCGCTGGGGGCTGATAGTCCGGTCTGGGAGCGCGTCTGGTTTTGTTGCCACAACTATGGCCTGAATCACCCGCCGGAGTGGCAGGAGAATCTCTGGTGCGTCCTGGGTTTCCAGTTCTTTGCGGAGGTCTTCCAGAGACGTCTGGGCTTCGTCCCTCCTATCATCTGCGGCGAGGGCGGCTGGCTATACGGTGCCTACGACGATCATCGCTATCCGAGGGTCGCTGGAGAGCTTCACGCCAAGTACACGAAATGGATGTTCAAGTGGTTCCGCAAGTACCGGCTTTCCAACGGGGAATTGCTGCCCGACTACCTCTTTGCTGTCTGCCCCTGGATACTCAGTGGACATAATGACGAGGCGTGGTACGGGTATACGACCAAGGAACTGACCATGTGGGCGGTGAAGAGCATCAAGGAGTTTGTACGAGTCTCGCAGAGCTGAGCGAGGCGCGCACGGGAGGTACAGATGCGCGGCTGGAACATCCGTAAACGCGTGCGGGGTTCTTCCATCAGAAAGGGAACCGACATCCAGGCTGAAGGATCGTCCCTGATCGGGGAGTTTGAAGACTTGGACGCCGACGGTGGGTATGACGACGCGGAAGTCTCTTCTGTCCATGAGATGAGCGTGTTTGTGGATGAGATGGAAGACCTACTGTGCTCGGCCTCCAGAGTGCCCTTGACCTCCAAGGCGCTCGTGGATCAAGAGCAATGCTTGGCTACTCTGGACGTGCTGCGTGCCAATTGGCCGCTCGAGGTCTTACGGGCCCAACGCGTCCTAGCCAACGAAGGCAAGGTACTCGAACAGGCGGAGCTCGAAGCCGAGCAGATCAGGCAACGTGCGGAGAGACAGGCGGCCCTGATCATGGACCAGAACCAACTGGTCAAGATGGCCGAGGTTCGTGCCCAGGAGATCGTCGAGGCAGCAGAGCAAGAGGCGGACCAAACGCGGCGACGTGCAGAGCAGGATGCCCGAGACGTGTACGAGGGGCTTGAACGCGAGCTCGACTTCTTGACACGCGACATCAAGGAGCTGGTGGCGGCTCGGCTAGGAAGACTCAGGCGCTGAGTCGGTAAGGCATGTGGGAGATTGGTTCATGCTACTTGGTACATCTACGGGGGTACATCTGGGGCCAGACGGTCTCGTCTTGCCCAGCCATCTATGGGATGACCTCCAGCAGGGTCTTGTCCTGACTCGAGGCCTGGACAAGTGCGTGGCGGTGTTTCCCCTGGCCGTGTGGGAGGGGCTCATGGAGCGCTTCGAGAGTGAAGCGTCGTTCCTGGGAGGGGCTGCCCGATTGCTGCAGCGCCACCTGTACGGGGGTGCTCGCGTCGAGACGCTGCGACCTGACGGTCTGGCGATCGTTCCGCAGCACTTGCGCAGTTATGCGGAGTTGGAGAACGACGTAGTGCTGGTTGGTGTGGGCAGTCGCCTCGAGATCTGGAATCCTCAGCGATGGAGCCAGGAGGAGTGGAGAATGGGCGAAAGGGTGTCTCAGGTCTCCGAGGAACTCAGCGAACTGGGGATATGATGCGCAAGGCGACGCAGATCGCGGAGGATGAGTTGGAATGCGAAAGACGATAACCGCGCTGGTGCTGTTCTCAGCTACGTTGTTCGTACTGCAGAGCCTACCTCAGCAAGAGCACACTGTGGTCCGGAGAACGGAGGCGAGTGGCGCCACGACGGAGGAGTGGGTGCAGACGAGCGTGGCCGACTTCCAGGCGGGGAGCACCGAATGTGTGGTCCTCGAAGCAACGGAAGATGGGGAGATTGGCCTGGCCCAAGGCGAGGACGGCGAGCTGTGCACGACGGGTGTGTTCACGTCAGAGGTGCATGAAACCCCGGTGCTGTTCAACGTTGTGGGGATGGCCTGGGCCGTGGATAAGCCCATGGGGACCTCCTTCCAGGCGGAGATCCGTGCCAGTCGTGATGGGGATACATGGAGCGAATGGATGATCGTTCCTGCCGATGAGGACGGGCCAACGAGCGAGGAGTTGACCCACAGCAACCTGCTCGAGGTTTCGCCGTCTCGCTACGTTCAGTATCGGGTAACGCTGGGCACTTTCGAGAAGAACGTCTCGCCGCTGCTGAGCCAGGTTGTGCTCACGGTGATGAACACCACCGAAGGGCCAACTACTGAGCAAGCTCGGTCCATGGTTCTCCCTCAGGAGGCGACATCTGGGGTCCCGCAGCCGCGGATCATATCTCGGAAGGGTTGGGGGGCGAATGAGGCCTGGGCGACGCGTCAGGCGGTATATCGTCAGCCAACGCACTTCGTGATCCACCACACGGTGACGAGCAACGACCCGGCGGATCCAGCCTACATCGTGCGGGCCATCTATCAGTATCACGCGCTCTCACGCGGATGGGGCGACATTGGCTACAACTTCCTCATTGATCGCCAGGGCAATATCTACGAGGGCCGCAAGGGTGGAGACGGCGTAGTAGGCGTTCACGCCGGAGATTACAACTACGGCAGCATCGGCATTGCGCTGATGGGCGACTACAGGACGGCCGAAATGACGCCGGCCATGAAAGAAGCCCTCGTGTCATTGATGGCCTGGGAAGCAGATCGCTTCGGGATCAACCCACTGGACTCTTCCTTCTTCGTGCATCGCGATTTCCCCAACGTGGTGGGGCACCGCGACTTGTGGAGCACTGTCTGTCCCGGTGACAAAGTGTACAAGGCCTTGCCGGAACTCAGGAAGCTGGTCTGGCAACGGGTCCTTGACCACGATCCGAGGGTGAAAATCGTCAGCCCAGAGGCAGGCGAGCCCGTGTCGGGGGAGGTAGAAGTGCGGGTCTCCAGTCCGAGCCCGACGACGTCCCTCACGCGCCTTCTGTTGGATGGTTCGGCGGTAGCGGATGGGGAGTCGTCGGTAGAGTGGACCTGGAATACCCGCCAGTCCAGTGAGGGGCGACACACCATCGAGGCTGTGGCGAAGAGCGTCGAGGGCCGACGGTCCCGCACCGCCCTTGAAGTGACGGTGGACAATACCCCACCCGCTGGCTCTATCACTATCAATGCCGGAGCCGGGTATACATCGCAACTGACCGTCACTCTGGGGTTGGAGGCGGACGACGGGCAGGGCGAGATCGCCGGTATGCAGTTCACCCAGGATAGCGCGAGTGAGTTCACGGACATGGAGGAGTATGTGGCTTCTCGCCAGTGGGTCCTGGGTGCTGGGGATGGAGAGAAGGTCGTGGGAGTGCGCTTTGTGGACACGGCCGGCAATGCTTCTTCCACGTACGCTGCCACCATAGTCGTGGATACCGAGCCACCTGGGGACTGGAGTAGGGTGGAGACGAGCGTCGCCCACCAAGTGATGGTCGGAGTTGCGGATCATGCCAGTGGCCTGGACCCTACGAGTGGGCAGTACTCCGTGTCAACGGATGGAGGATTGACCTTCGGAGCGCGGCAGTCTGTTAAGTGTAGCGGTTCCGCCAGCGAGGCACACACGAGCGCCTGCTATCTGACGGCCGAGGTGCCTGCCGGGGCGGTGAGGTTCAAGATCGCGGACCAGGCCGGTAACGAGTCATACAGCCCGACATACGGCGAAGTAGTGGCGTCGCCCACTCCGGTCGACACACCTGGGGTGCCGCCTGCCGCAACCGTGACGCCAGCTGAGGAGTTGCCACCTGCTTCCTTGCCAGACCTCGTCGTGGACAAACTGGTGGTCACTCCTGCTGAGGATCTGGGGTCCGAGCCGGTGACCGTGACTGTGAGCGTGACGGTCCGGAACGACGCCTTGTCCGATGCCACGAATGGATTCTGGGTCGAGCTCTTCGTCGACCCCGAGGTGGTCCCTGCCGTGAACTCGGTTGTTGCCGCACACACCGGGGGAGCTCTCTGGTACGTTCCGGCTTTGCCGGCCGGCAGCGCGGTAAGTCTGTCGCTGGAAGAGGCAGACCAGCGTTACAGCACGTTCTCCGGTTGTCTCTCGACCGGTCGACATGAGTTCTACGTGTACGTCGATGCCTACAACACGGAGGGCGAGGTTGGGCTGGTGGCTGAGGCGGACGAGAGCAACAACCTGCTGGGGCCACTCGTTGTGGAGACTGGCTCTGGCTCCAACGAAAAGACCACCGAGCCCACGCGATCCGGGCCAGGAGAGGTGGTGGCGCGGCTCATCAAGCGGCTCGAGGAGTTTCTGAATCTGCTGCGGGAGCGCCTGTGATTGCAGCAAGGCAAGGGTCTTCGAGGACTCGCAAGTCAGGCGATGGCCTGTCACAGGAGGACGGTATGGCTTCAACTGGATACCAACCGTTGATCAAGGTAATCGGAGTTGGGGGCGGTGGTAGCAATGCCATTGATCGCATGATCCACGTAGGAATTGCGGGTGTGCAGTTCATGGCGGCTAACACGGACGCGCAGGCACTTGCGCTATCGGAGGCACCGCGCAAGATCCAGCTTGGTCCCCAGACGACGAGCGGGCTCGGGGCTGGAGGGGACCCGTCCGTGGGGGCCAAAGCTGCCAGGGAGAGTTCGGAGGAACTCCGCCAAGTGCTCAGAGGGGCTGAGATCGTCTTCGTGGCCTTGGGTCTCGGCGGCGGTACCGGAACCGGCGCGGGGCCCGTGATCGCGGAGCTGGCCCGGGAAGAGGGTGCCTTGAGCATAGCGGTGGCGACGATCCCTTTCAGTTTCGAAGGACACAGGCGGCGCGAGACCGCTGGGGAAGGTCTGGCCGCCCTGTCAGCCAGTGCGGATACAGTTGTTGCCATCTCCAACGACCGTCTGCTCGATTTCATCGACGAGGGGACCTCCCTCGACATCTCCTTTCGCATCGCAGACGAAGTACTCAGGCAGGGGATCCAGGGCGTGGCTGAACTGATCACAAGTACGGGTGTGATCAACCTGAATCTGATGCACGTCAGGACCATATTGCGCAATGGCGGCCCGGCGCTGATGTCCATTGGTCAGGCACGAGGTGAAGATCGTGCCCTCGAGGCCGCGCTGTTGGCCATCGCCAGCCCGCTTACCCAGTTGTCCTCTGTCGCTGGGGCGTCGGCAATCCTTGTCAACATTACGGGTGACAACGACCTGTCGCTGGACGAGGTACAGCGGGCGGTGAGCACGGTGGCCGAGGTGGCCAGCCCTGACGCAGACATCTTCTTCGGGGCTACTGTCGACCCGAACATGGGAGACCGGTGTCAGGTTATGCTTATCGCTGTGGGTATGAATGGACAGTCAGCGATAGCAGTATCGGATGCCGCGCCTACTGGCAGGCTACATCGCCGTGCCACCCCGCGAAGGATGCGGGCGGGGGAGGCGGCGCTACTGCACCTTGACAGGTCCGAGCAGACCATGGACCTCTGTGACTTGGACGTTCCCACCTTCTTGCGACGTCGCAGGTTGGCCAGGATGGGGGAGGGAATAGGATGACCGGTCCGACCAAACAGTGCAAGACTAGCGTAGCAAAGCACATCGCAGGGCAATTCCCCGAGATGGCCGGCGCGAAGCCAAAGGTCACCTCCGCGAAACACGGCGGAGAGACGCGGTACCGTTTCACCTACCGGAAGGCTTTGCGCTCAGCCAACGGAGTGAAGTCCCAGCAGATCGTTCATCTAACCACCGACGAGAATGGAAAGGTGTTGAAGGTTTCAGTCTCCAGGTAGGACTCACCGGGAGGAATAGAGATGGCAGACTTGCATGATAGAGTTGAGGTAAGGCGGACATCACGCTGGCGGATCCTTGCCGGGCTGCTGGTGCTTACTCTCGCATACGCCGGCTTGTGTGGAGCCAGACCGGTGCTCGGCGCCCTGGTCACCACCGATGCTGATACGTACGTGGTAGGATGGGGCGATACCTTGAACAGCATAGCCCAGCGGTACGGGACCAGTGTGTTGGCCATCGTGGAGGCCAACAGGATGTCCAACCCAAATCTCATCTACGTAGGCCAACGCCTTTCCATCCCTCGGACCGGCTTGGTGTCAACCGACGATTCGGGCATCTACGTGGTGCAGAGTGGGGATACGCTGTCGGGCATAGCGGCCAAGCATGGAACGACTGTCAACCAGCTCGTTCAGATGAACGGTCTCAGCAATCCTAACTTCATCTTGGTGGGGCAGAGACTGGCTGTTCCACAGGCGACGGCAGGGGATGACCCGATCTCCCCTCAGGACAGCAGTACCCTGTATCGCGTACAGGCCGGAGACACGCTGATCGGGATAGCTGTGCGATTCGGGGTGAACATGTGGGACATCGTCGTCGCCAACAACATCGCCAATGCATCGTTGATCTATGTCGGTCAGTCGCTCGTCATACCCGGCGCAGAGACCCCTGCGAGCAGCACACCCACTGCCACGCCGACAGTCACGCCGGCCGCGACGCAGCAGGCCAGCACACCGACTCCGAAGCCTGCTACGGCGACACCGACACACTCCAACCCGACGCCAGCGGCATCGTACGCCTTCTACTACGTTCAGGGGAGCATGCAACGGGCACCGAACTGTGGAACGGTATACTTCAAGGGAAAGATCATTGGCGTGGGCGGCGAACCGGTCAACGGCAAGACTGTGCGGCTCCGGTTCGCCGGTAACGTTGTGTACAGGGTGAGTGGAGAAGGGCAAGACCCGGGTGAGTGGAGCTTCGCTCCATTGGCTGCTGAGAACCACCATTCGCCGTTCACCTTTCTCGTGGACGTGGTGGAGGGTCAGGCGAATCCAGTTGCGCAGTCAGATACGGTGGAGATCGCCTACAGCGACTGCGACACCGCCGGGCAGTTCGCCAACATCCTCTTCCAGTACGGGGGGGGTAGCGTAGAGCCCGCCAACAATCCCACGGCGACACCGGCCGCGACGCCTACGGCTACCTATGTGCCGCAGAATGACCTTTCCCCTGTGGAATGGGATTCGCGGTTGGACCAGTTGCCCTGCGTCCGGCTGGTGACGAAGGCAGAGAGAGGAAAACAACTACAGTCCGGGGATCGCTACTGGCGTCTTGTCAAGGCCAGATGGCTCAGCGAGGAGGAGAGCCGAAAGGACATCCAGATCTACGTGGATCTCTTGGATGAGGCAGGTGAACGGGTCTACGGAGTGAGCGTCGCCTTCGAGAACGGGGGACATCAGAGTGTGGTCAGCGAGTATCAGAGCTGCTGCTACCCTTGGGATTACCCGGTCAAGTATCCGATGTTCAACACGGTGTGCTCCTACAACGCCTATGTCGAAGGGCTACCCAGCGACATGGTGGCCGGGATGGGCCTGGGAACACCCGAGCATCCCGATTGGACCATCCATACCGGCTTCGTCCTCACTTTCCAAAGGACAGTGTATAGGTAAGTGCACGTGACATGCTAGCGACCCACCGTCTGGTTGCGGAGGTTTCTGATGGTTCGGTTGATCTTCTGGCGAGCTATGGCGTTGGTGACGGGGAGTCTACTCCAGGTGCGCGTGTTGCTTCTCGTGATTGTCCTCGCCTACGTGGCCGGATGGGTCGTGGGGTCCGTCTATGGACGTGGTTTCTGAGGCTAACAGCCGGGCGTTGCGGCGACGCCCCATGGTCGCCGTAGGTGTGTCCAGCGACATGCTGGTGCGAAGGAGGCAGGGCAATGAACGGTAGAGTGTACCATGCAGTGGTGATGCTCTCTCTGGTTGCGCTTCTGGTGTCCTCGAGCTCTCCCGTGTGGGCGGCCCCGGGATCGGAGAGGCAGGGCACTGGAGCCACAGTACACATCGTGCAGTGGGGGGAGAACCTTAGTCTGATAGCGGCGCGCTATGGGATCACCACTTCGGCCATCGCTGAGGCTAACGGCATATCAAACCCCAACTACATCTACGCGGGGCAGAGCCTGACCATTCCGGGGGGCTCCTCTACGCCTTCTCCGTCTGGCGGGACCACAGCGTATACTGTGCAAGCGGGAGATACACTCTCTGGGGTGGCGTATCGCCTCGGCACGACTGTCAACGAGATCGTGTCTCTGAATGGGATCGTCAATCCCAATCTGATCTACGTGGGTCAGGTGTTGCAGGTCGCGGGTCAGGCCACACCCTCCACGACCAGCAAATCCTGTGTCTACGTGGTGAAGAGCGGCGACTACTTGTCGGCGATCGCCGTCAAGTATGGTACCACGGTATGGGCCATCGCCATTGCCAACAACCTGGCTAACCCCTCCTTCATCTGGGTGGGGCAGCGCTTGACGATACCGGGATGCTCCACGAGCGGCTCGGCCACGCCGACGCCCTCTGCGGCCACCCCGACTCCGCAGGCCAACGCGACGCCCACGGCCACGGTGCAACCGGGGACGGTGACTCGTATGAGTACGCCGGAGTACGCAGTGCACACGTTCCTGTGGTGGAGCGGGGAGAACCGTGTCCGAGATGCCCAACTTGTCAAGGATGCCGGTTTCACCTGGGTCAAGGAGCTGTTCCCGTGGAGGAACATCGAGGGTGCTGGCAAAGGCATCTTCGACTGGAACGTGGCGGATCAGGTTGTGCAGACTCTGAACGACCGTGGTTTGAAGATCATCGCTCGTCTGGACTTCCACCCATCGTGGGCCAGGGCAGATGGGGCGGACAACGGTCCTCCCGACAACTACAGCGACTACGGCGACTTCGTGTATGCGCTGGCGAGCAGGTACAAGGGTCGGATACAGGCCTACGAGATCTGGAACGAGCCCAACCTAGCCCGCGAATGGGGTGCTAGACCCCCCAACGCCGCGGAGTACGTGGCTCTGTTGCGAGTTGCGTACGCTCGGGTCAAAGAGGCAGATCCCAACGCCGTGGTCATGACTGCCGGCCTTGCGCCCACAGGCACGGGGCTACCTGACGCTATCCCAGACGTGCAATACCTCCGGGAGATGTACGCGGCCGGTGCCAAGAATTACTTCGACGTGCTGGGGGTTCACGCACCGGGGTACAAGGCGGCGCCAGAGACCAGTCCCGACGAGGTGCAGAACAACAAGGACTTGGGAGGCAGGCGCTTCTTCTGCTTCCGGCGTGTTGAGGATCTCCGGCAGGTGATGGTGGACAACGGTGATTCGGGCAAGCAGATGGCGGTGCTCGAGTTTGGCTGGACCAGCGATTCAAGATCGGGTTCGCCCTACAAGTGGCATGCAGTATCGGAGGAGACCAAGGCTGCCTACATCGTGCGTGCCTACGAGTGGGCTCGGGATCATTGGTCGCCATGGATGGGCGTGATGAGCGTGCTGTACATCTCCGATCCCGGCTGGACGGAGGACAA
Source organism: uncultured Anaerolineales bacterium (assembly GCA_964577995.1). Lineage (GTDB taxonomy): Bacteria > Chloroflexota > Anaerolineae > UBA7937 > B3-Chlor > JAUVXJ01. The sequence continues at coordinate 9,909 of CAZOBP010000012.1, read as the reverse complement.
CGAACAGTACTGGTGGGCCATCACCAATCCCGATGGAACCACGAGACCGGCGTATGATGCCATCAAAGCAGCCCTCAACTAGAGGCACGAGGAGGTCGTTAGTGGAACGGGTTCATAGTCTGTGGCCTATCGTGGCGTGCGTGGTCGGGGTCCTGGCACTCAGTGGGTGTACCAGGGACAAGCCAGTGGCGACGCCCACGGCCACCACTCAGCCGGAAGTGGTAGTAGACATACCATCTCCGACGCCTTCTCCACAGATCACGCCGACACCTGAGCCGGTCGTCTATCACACCGTACAGTCTGGGGAGACTCTGTGGGACATTGCCGATCAGTATGGCGTGACACTGGAGGCTCTGGCGGCCGCCAACGAGTCGGTGGACCCCGATTGGCTGCAGCCGGGACAGGAGATGGTTATCCCTCTCGACGACGAGGATGGTGTTGACCAGGTAGTGCCGACAGAGACTCCATCCGGAGTGGAGGATGAGCCGACGCCCGGCAGCACATACACCGTGGCGGCCGGGGACACGCTGTGGGATATCGCCAAGGAGCACGGCACGACGGTGGACGAGATCGCGAGACTGAACGATCTGGATCCCGAGGGAATCCTGACCCTGGGGCAGGAACTGCTGCTCCCGTAACCACCGCTGTAGCGAGAGCAAGACCAGAGAGGAGGGTGATGGTGAACCTGCTAGACTATCCCAGACCCAAGAATGATACGGGCGTAGGGTTCCATTGGTTTCCGGACTACTACCACTACGAGCGAGGCTTCTTCGACATCTTTGTGCCCGAGTTGAAGGCCATGGGGGCTAGCTGGCTGCTGGTAATGTCCGATGGACTGAAGATGATCCCCGATTGGTTTCTACGGGGTCTCATCGAACGGAACATCGAGCCCATTGTACGCATCTATACCAGTTACGTTAGCTTCATTGATCAAGCCGATCTCCGTAAGGCATGCAAGCACTACGCGTCCCTGGGCGTGCACTACGTGCACGTGTTCAACGAGCCGAACCTCAAGCTCGAGTGGGCAGAATGGAAGCCTAATGGCCTGCCTGCGCGGTTCATGGATTACCTGATCCCATGTCTGGAAACGATGTACTCGGTAGATGGCATCATCCCGGTGTTCACACCCTTGGCGCCAGCGGGAGACTACTGGGACACCTCTTTCCTGAAGGAGGCTCTCGCCGTCCTCAACCAGAAGGGCAAGAAGTACCTCTACGACAAGATGGCCATAGGCATCCACAACTACGCCTTCAACAAGCCGCTCACCTACGGCAAGGGCGGGAGCTCGCGGTGGACCTGCTCCAAGCCGTTTCAGCGCCCGTCGGGATGCGAGGACCAGACCGGTTTCTACCTGTTCCAGTGGTACGATGAGATCGTGCAACAGCGCACCGGACGACGCCTTCCCCTCATAGGATGCGAGAACGGGGTGCGCTTGGGGGATAACGATCATCCCGGGTCTCCTGCGATTAACGAAACACTCCACGCTGAGCGACACGCCGCCATGTGCCAAATGACAATGAACGGCGAGTTGCCATACTACTTCTTCAATAACGCGTTCTGGATTCTGGCGGCCGAGGACGACAACGCCTTCGTCCGTCATAGCTGGTACAGGCCCAACGGGGAGCCACGCCTTCGCCAGTCGGTGGCGCGCTTGAAGGCCTTGCCCAAGCTGAAACGACCTCTTCGGGTAGATGTCCCTAACGATATCAGGGTCCTGATGTCCGATGGCAGCGTGAAGGTCATGCGGCTCGAGGAGTATCTGCGGGGCGCGGTGCCCAGCGCGATGGACCCCGATGCGCCGGGAGAGGCCCTGAAGGCACAAGCGGTGGCGGCTCGCTGCTACGCGGCTTACGCGGTCGCTCATCCCAGGCACAGTTCGCAGGGCGCCGACGTGTGTACTGAGAGTCATTGCCAGGGCTGGTCAGCGAAGACGTATTCCAGCATAGACGACGCGGTGCAGGAAACGGAGGACGTTGTGGCCCTGCACGGGGATGACGTGATCCAGGCTTTCTACTTCGCTCACTGTGATGGGCATACCCGCAACAGCGAAGACGTGTGGGTGCAGACTCTACCGTACTGTAGGAGCGTCAGTTGCATCAAGCCCTATCCTTCGTTGAGCGGGCACGGGGTTGGCATGTGCCAGCAAGGCGCCATAGCAATGGGGGAGGAGGGCGCCACGTACGTGGACATCCTGAGCCACTACTACACAGACATACAGGTCATCGGCGCTGATCGAATGCCGGTAGACGTGTGGCCCGAGTTGAGCAGTGGCTATGCGGACTGGCCGTGCCCGCCAGGGGACAACGGCCTCGGGATCCACGCGGGGCTGGACTGCTCGGACGCGGCCGTGCGCGCCGACGTTGAGCGAGCGACGGCCATGAATCTGAAGTGGGTGCTCTTGGTGCCTGGAGATAGCGAGGAGCTGAAGAGTGCGGCGCAGGCCTACTGGGAGGCTGGCATCATGCCGGTGGTGCGGCCACGGTGTCTGGTCGATGAGGAACATGACTTTGCCGGCGACGCGCGCTTGCTCCAGCAGATGGGTATCCCGGCCTACGTGCAGGTGTACAACGCCCCCGAGCAGCGCGAGCAGTGGAAGAGTGGCAAGGTGGACATGAATGTGTTCGCCACCCGCTGGCTGGCCCGGGCACGCGAAGTGGTGGAAGTTGATGCCTATCCCGGGTTACAGGTCAACTCGATCGAGGATCTGAGTAAGGTCCTGGCTGCAGCGAAGGCGCAAGGGGTCGAGCATGTCCTCCGCCGCTCATGGTTCTGCTGCCACAACTACGGGCTCAATCGTCCGGCTCGCTATCCCTACGATGACCTCAACCAGAAGGCGCTGCCGGTGCAGCACCCGGATTGGGAGTTTGCAGCCCCGGTGGACCAGGTGAACCGATGGCGCGAGGAGGACAAGAATCCTGGACAGAACGTGTACGACGACTACAATTGCGTGCTGGGGTTCCTCTCCTATGCCAGGGAGTTCGAGGAGCGGTTGGGCTTCGTCCCGCCTATCATCTGCGGCGAGGGTGGATGGGAGTACGGGGACCTTACAGATCGCCGGTACCCCAAAGTGAGCGACTTCCTGCACCAGGCACACCACATGGCTATGTTCGCCTGGTTCCGGGACGGCGTGCTCCCCGATGGGAATGCGCTGCCGGAGTACCTGTTCGCGGTGTGTCCATGGATCCTGTCGGGTAGCGACGAGCCTGCCGCCTGGTACGATGGCTCCGAGGGCACCAGGCAGCAGACGATCGCTGCTGTGACCGCAATGCCCAGGTTCACTCGAGACGGGGCGACCACTCAGCCTTCCACTCCCGAGACGCCTTCTGAAGCGGTCCCAGAGCCGTCAACTGAGCCAGGCGCTGAAACTCCGACTTCAGCGTGGAGCATGAGCGTGCAGCGCCAGCGCAGATCGGACGGAGTGCGGGCCATCGCGGGCAGCCTGCCCCAACCGGGCGTGAGTCTACAGGTGACAGATACATGGGGCAACTCCGTTCGAGTGACCAGCGGATCGAAGGGCGAGTACGGCGCTGGGGGTTTTGAGGTCCCAGTGTGGGCCGATAGCGTCTATACGCTGTGTTTCCTGGACCAGACGTTCGAGGTGGAGGTGGATCACGAGCTTGTGATCGTTACCTTCAGCAAGAACGGTTCCCAGGACGAAGGGAGCGAGGTCGTAGGGACTGAGAGCAGGTTGGTCACCGATTGGATGCAGCTCGAGAAGGTGGAGGGTCTCTTTCGAGATCTGAGTCGTTATGAAGGGGTGTTCAGTGTGGAGACCCAGTAGTGTCGGGCGTGTCTTGACCAGGCGCAACCCTCCCTTCCGCCCGATTGGCCGGCAGCGCACACTAATGGAGGAGGTTCAGAGGCGAGATGGAAGATGGTACAGGAACGAGGAGCAGCAAGTTGTTCATGGTGGTCGCGCTCGTGCTCAGCGGATCCTTGTTACTGGGCTTGCTGGGCATCGGAGGATTGGTGGTCTACAGACTCGTGTTCGAGCCTACCGAGGTCGCTACCGCGCCGGAAAACGTGGTAACGCCGACGGGGGAGCCTGTAGCGCCTAACACGCCGGCAAGCTCACCCCTGCCGAGCATTACTCCGACGACAGCGGTGCCGACCGCAACCCTGGTCGTGGCGGCACTGAGCACCGGGACTCCGGCAGAAGCGTCCAACGACGGTACAGGGCTCAGTAGCCCCAGTCCGGACTCTTCAGAGATGCCTGAGACCGGATTCGGAGCTCTGGGGACGGCCTCACTCGGGTTGATATTGGTGTGCCTGTTCGGTGGCGCTCGAGCGGCGCGACGTCTCAGGGCGCGGGAGTGATGGCACCTGGCTAGCTAGGCTTTGTCAAGCAGCCAACTGAACGTGGGCTGGAAGGAGCGACGAGTGATTGGGCAGCCTGTCAAAGGCCGCACGTCCCTGCTTGCGCGCGTCGATCGCATAGTGAGCTCGATAGTGGCGGTTGCCTTTCTCATCACCGGCTTTCAAACGGGTTACCGTCTGACACACGGGGCTGGGTCTGTGTTCACGTCCATCGAGTGGTCGCTGGTGAGCGATGCGCCTTCGCCAGCAGCCGCGCCGGTGGAAACGCCGGTCCGCGTGCAAGCATCCCTTCCATCGTGGCTGAGCACGGAGCGATTCAATGTATTGCTCATGGGTTTGGACCAGCGTGCGGGCTCGGCCCTCCCGGGGAGGGCCGACGTGATCATGATCGCCAATGTGGACCCAGAGACCCGGAGCGTGAGCTTGCTGTCCATCCCGCGGGATCTGTGGGTTGAGATACCAGGGCATGGCGAGAACCGCATCAACAGCGCCTACTTCTACGGCGAGTTCGACGGCGCTGAGGGCGGCGGATCCGGCCTAATGAAACGCACCGTGGAGCTCAACTTCGGCATCGACATAGACTATTCTGGCACGCTCGACTTCGAGTGCTTCAAACAGATCATAGACATCCTGGGTGGCATGACCGTGGATGTGCCGGAGGAGATCAGAGACGATCAGTACCCGGACGACAGCTATGGGTATACGAGGATCTACATCCCCGCAGGCAGACAGCAGATGGATGGGGAGACAGCACTCCAGTACGTCAGAGCACGGCACCAGAGTAGCGATTTCTCGAGAATGCGCCGGCAGCAGCAAGTGCTCCTGGCGGTGCGCGAGAAGGCTCTGAGACTAGACATCATCTTCTCTCTGCCGGAATTGATACCTTTGTTGGGCAAGGCCTTCTCTACTGACTTGCCGACTGAACGACTGCTTGCCCTCGCCAATCTGGGGGCACAGGTCAAGCTGGAAGATGTGGAACTGAATGTGATCGACGAGTCGCTGACCATCCCCTACGTGGCGCCCGACGGCGCACAGGTGTTGCTCCCCAGGGTGGATCAGATCCAGGCCCTGGTGGGTGGGCTCTTCGAAGATGCTCCCGTCGTTGTCGAATCGTATGAGATCGGCACGCTGGATGCTCAGGTGCTGGTGCGTGCCGACGTCGCGAGGCCTGGGCTGGCCACAGAGGTGGCCGAGCTGTTGCAGCGTCGTGGTTACGTCGCGCGGGCGGCGGACGATGGGGTCCAGATTGAATCTGAGGGCACGTTCATGGCCAGCCGTCGAGACATGGCTGAGACAGCGGTCCTCATCGCGGGGCTGTTGCGAGTAGCGCCGGAGTTCGTGATGCTCGAGCCCAGCGTAGAAGGGGACATGGATATTGTGATCACCTTGGGACGCGATTTCGTGATGCCCGAATAGGGGACTGTGGATAGGATGGGGACCAGCCCGTTGGACTTTACAGAACAACCGCTAAGGGGTATCAGGCTCCGTCATGGGCTCGAGCCACTCGCTGGCGCACCAGCCAACCGCGCCGTCGTGTTCGAGTTGCCACCACACGAAGCCATCGGCGTTCTCGGGGCCACCCACGACTCGCAACTGGTCGCCATCTTGGAGCGTCTCGATGGTCGGGTAGGTGAGGCCCGCGCTGTCCCTCATGCGAAGCCCAGTGCTTTCGGTATCCACCACCCTCACGTAGCCTCCCACGGAGATGAGGGTAGTCGTGGTGGCGGTCGTCACCGATGGCTCTGCCGAGGTGAGCAGGGACAGTTCCAGTCCCCGCGCGAGGAAGTGTTCGTAGCCAAGCGCTCCGATAGTCATAGCTTCGTCGACCGGAGCGTCTACGTGCCATTCTATGCGGGCTCGGCTGAAGTACTGGGAGATCACACCTTGTTCGACAATGAGCTCGCTTATCGGAGGCCCCAGGATCTCGGGACCACCTTGGGCCAGGTAGTAGGTGAGGAAGCTGAAGCAGACGTTGTGTCCAGTCTCAGGGAAGTAGCGGCACAACGCGTCTCGGATCATGGGCTCGGGAACCGAAGCGACCCGGGGCATCTGCCGTCCCAGCAGTTGACCCAACGGGCTGAAACTCGGTTCACAGGTACCCTGGTCCCCAGCGGCACATTCGATACGACCGCGTTCGAAATACTGAACGAGCCGACCGTCGTCTTCGAAGGCCTCAGTGATCGGGGGACCCCAGAGTTGAAGGCCGCCTGTGTCCTGGAAGAGGGTCAGGAATGGCTCATCTACATAGCGCCCACTCTCGGGAAAGTACGTGGCCGCGTCTTGCTGCGCCAGCCCGGGGTGGACAGCCACCAAGAGGAGGATCACCGCCAAACAAGCGATGGTGGCCAGGAGGATCTTCTTCAGCATATCAACCCGTCCAGTGAGCCATTCTCAAGGCAATTGTACCATACCATTCTCACGAACGACAAACAGATTCTGTAATCTATACTGGAGATAGCGCCGCGGTCAGTGAAAGGATCCGCGTACAGGCGGTCAGGAGGCGGACAATGAATGAGCAACTGGAGGTGCAAGCCGCAAGACTGCAGATGGTGGAGGGCAGGCTCTTCGTGAGCGAGCTGCCAGATTCTGGCGCCACCTCGGAGGGTGAGGCCGGCAACTGGGGTACCCTCTATGCGGTCTCCCACGTGGTTACTGAGGGACCAGCAGTGGAGCGTATCCGTGACCGGGTCGAGGGTGTAGCGGAGGAGACCTATCGGCGGTCGCCGGGCGGGGTCACGAACCGGCTCCGTCAGGCAGTGAGGAACGCCAACAGGTACATGTACCTGAGGAACCGGGTCCGGGGGCAGCGACAGGCGCTGTTTGCCGCCCTGGGCTGCGCTGCGGTCCGTGGCACTGATGTCTACGCCTGCGGCGTGGGTGCGCACAGCATCTTCGTCTTGAGCCAGGGCAAAGTGCGAGGTTATGTGAATCACATCTCACGCGCAGGTCGAGACGGCGAGGAGACATGGAAACAGAACGGCCATGCACTTGGCCAGAGTGCCACCCTGTCTGACCCCAAGTTCTCGTACCGTCAGATCGTCCCTGGTGACCTGCTCGTGATTGTGACCGGGGACGGCGTGGAGTTGTTCGAGCAGCGGGCCTACGAACTGGCTGGACTGCTCAAGAGTTGTGGTGTCGAAGCGGCGGCCAGGCAATTGGGCGACCTGCTGGGGGCGGAGATGAAGGGCTCAGCCCTGCTGCTCCGTTTGGTGACGCCGAGTATGTGGGCGGAGAGCGGTTCGACGTCCACGCCCAAGAGGGTCAGCGAGAGCGCGGTCGCTCCATCGCGAGCCTTCGCCCGCGCGTGGAGGCGAAGAGCGGAGAGGCATGAAGATCAGGGCAGGGTTGCACCAGCCTTGGAGCCGGAAGGCCCCCCTGACGTAGACATCCCCGATGTGGATGTACTGATGGCAAGACAGGTGTCCGCCCGCAGGAGTACCGTGGATTCCTATCTCAGGGGGGACTCCTTGAAGACAAGAGCCGGGCTGCCACCGAGCCAAGCTGTCGACAGGGGAGTGGAGGCCTGCCGGATGGGTGGGACAGTGCTGCTGTCGGTGCTGATGGGCCTGGCAGCGGGCGGTCTGGGGCTCCTTAGATCATCGGCAGCGTTCGCCAGACGGAGCTGGGGCTGGATGGGGCGGTATCGGATCCTGGAACGGCTGGTCCGGGGTATGGGCCTGGCCATCATGGCTGTGTGGGCCGCGGTCAAGGGCCTGGTGGTGGGCATTCTTCCCGAGCGACAGGGAGCGAGCAGGACCTACGCCGCGTCAGCTAGGCCTATGGTCAGAGCCAAGGTCCTGGTCTTCCATCCATCTCGCCGTACCCGTGCGTTGCTCGGCGCGGTCATTCTGCTCGGCGCCGCTATCCTCGTCGGTACTTCCGTGTTCAGCATCAAAGCTCGCCTGGAGCAGGCTGACATCGAGAGATTGGCGGCTGAGGTGGGGGAACTTCTCACGCAGGCTGACGCAGAGGATGACACGGAAGCCAGGATGGCACTGTTGACTGAGGCGCAAGGCCTGCTCGACCAACCGGCTGAAGGGCAGGTGGAAAGTGCCGAATTGGATCTACTGAGCCGAGAGCTGGCGCAGCACTGGGACGGGCTGACCGGCGCGGTGCGGCTGCCACTAACGCAGGAGCTAGTCTGGTCTGCCCCTGAACAGAGCGCACAGCGCATAGTAGTCCACCAGGACCATGCGTACTTGGTCGACGAGGCTGGCGCGTTCGTGTACCAGTATGCCTTGGATGACAGGGGGCGACTGCTGGCGGACCAGGAGCCGTTAAAGTGGGAGCTTCCCGGGCCAGAGGGGGAGTTGTCGGCCGAGCAGATCGCGGACTTCGAATGGGTGGAAGCCGCCAACGGTCGACTTACGCCCGCCCTGCTGATCCTCACTACGGAAGGTTCAGTGCTGGAGTTGGGTGCGAGCGGCTCGTTGAGGACCGTGGCGGTCTCTCAGCTCCTGCCGTGGGAGAACCCCTGCGCACTGGCGACGTACTCAGGTAACCTCTATGTGCTGGATCCGGACCACGAGAACATCATCAAGTACGTGCCCGATGGCGACGACTATCAGCACGACCCCGTGGACTACGTGCAGGCAGCCGCGGATGTCCGATGGCCTGAGGTGATTGACATGGCCATAGATGGGGCCATCTATCTACTCCTTTCGGATGGGTCCATCGTGAAGTTCGCCGGCGGACAAGCTCAGGCCTTCCCACAGGAAGGGCTGTATCCTCCCCTGGAGGAGCCGTTGGTCATCAGCGCCTCTCCGGATTCTTCGTCTGTGTTCGTAGCCGATTCCTCGGAGGGCCGGATCGTGGAGTTCACACAAGAAGGGCAGTTCGTGAGGCAATACCGCGCATCGTTGGACGACGAAGATCATCTCGGGGAGATGACGGCTTTCGCCGTTGACGTAACTCATAGTCGTGTGCTCATCGGCACCGCTTCGGGCTTGTACAGCGCTATTCTGCCCTCGATGCAATAGAAGAGTGGGCCGGGCCTAGCTCTGCATTCGCGCTCCTTGGGGCGTGTATTGGCTGCAAGGGAGAGCCCACGGATCATCACTCACCGCCCTCAAAGACGCCGAGAGCCGGGAAGTACCGGGCTCTGTGGAAGGGGTTCGCAGTGCGCGCAAGCAAGATACACCAGGCACTGGCCAAGGATCTGACATCGCGGGCCGGTGCATCTCGCGTCCGGGTCATCGTGAAGTACAGAGAACACATTGCCAAGGCCAGAGCGATCGAGTCGGCAAGGTTGCCTGAAGCACCGTCGCGAGTGCTCAGCGTGATGCCGGTCGTAGCTCTAGCTGCGGCGGCGACGCAGATCGAGGCACTCAGTCGAGAGCCCGACGTGGAACGGATATGGCCGGACCTACGTGTGCATTCCTGCCTGGATGTGAGCGTACCTCTGATCGGGGCACCATGGGTCTGGAGCCAGGGGTATACAGGCGCTGGCGTAGGCATAGCTGTCCTTGACACGGGGATAGACCCGGAGCATGTGGACTTCGCGGGGCGAATCGCAGGTATGGCCGATTTCACCGGCGAGGGCGTAGTCGACCTTAACGGTCACGGAACCCACGTGGCTGGCATCGCGTGCGG
>CAZOBP010000011.1:0-32736 GCA_964577995.1 uncultured Anaerolineales bacterium | reverse complement strand
GCGAGGAGGTTCGGAATGGGTATGAGAAAAGTGGCTGTCGTCGGAGCCGGTATGACCAAGTTCATGCGCAGAGCACAGGAGACAGGAAGAGAGTTGGCGTACCAGGCATCCAAGATGGCTCTGGACTCATGTGAGATGACTCTCGAGGACATCGATTCCGTAGCCCTGGGGACCGCTCCAGACGCCTTCGACGGGCTGCACATGAAGGGCGAGTACCTGAGCGACGGGGCTGGAGCCTGGAACAAGCCATACATGAGATGCTACGTGGGTGGGGGCACGGGGGTGTTCGCTGCCATCCAGGGCTGGTATCACGTAGCGTCGGGGCTTTTCGACACATGCCTTGTGGTGTGTGAGGAGAAGATGTCGAGCTGTAAGCCTCATCCTCAAGGAGCCTTCCTCACCATCTTCGATCACACCACAGAGCGACCGCTGAAGCCGAATCTGGTGTGGATCTTCGCCCTGGAGATGAACCGTTACATGACCGTACACGGCCTCGAGAAGAAGGACATCGCCCGGGTGGCGGTGAAGAACAAGCACAATGCTCTCGACCATCCGTGCGCCCAACTGGCAGCCGACATCACAGTGGAGGACGTCCTGAACTCCGAGGTCCTGGCCTGGCCTGTCCAGCGTCTGGACATCAGCCCCACTAGCGACGGAGCGGCTGCTATGGTTCTCGCTGCCGAGCACGTGGCCAAGCGCATCACCGACAAGCCCGTATGGATCAAGGGCGTTGGTTGGTCCCTCGACACCGCATACTGGACCAATCGCGACCTCTACTACCCCAAGTACGTAGAGTGTGCAGCGCGGATGGCCTACGACATGGCAGGGATCAGGGAACCAAGGAAGGAGATCCACGTAGTAGAGCCCTACGACCCGTTCGACTACAAAGAGCTTCACCACCTGGAGGGTCTTCTCCTCTGCGACAAGGGCGAGGCGCCTCGCCTCACCGCCGACGGCGTGACCGCGCGGGATGGCAACATGCCAGTCTGTCCTTCGGGCGGCCTACTCGGTGTGGGGAACCCCATTGCGGCTTCCGGTCTCATGAAGCTGAACGAGATCTTCTGGCAACTGCGAGGAGAGGCGGGCAAGAGGCAAGTTCCCGGACAACCGCGCACCGGACTTGCCCAGTCGTGGGGCGACCTGATGCAGGTGGGATGTGTCGTCGTACTGGGCGTCTGATGGAGCCAGCACCAGCCGACAGGTTACACCATAGGAGGTTCGTGACATGAGCGCCAATATCGAGAACTTTCCTGGTACACCCTTGAGCCAGGCTGACTTGGATGCAGGTAAGGTCCTCACGACCTACTGGAAACCCAAGCTGGAGTATGGATGGGACGCAGGTGTCGCCATCAGCCGCTACCTGGAGGAACTCAAGAAAGGGAGGATCATCGGCATCAGGTGCAGGCGCTGCCGGCGCGTGGTTGTTCCCCCGCGCGTGGTCTGCGAATGGTGCTGGGAGCCGATGAACGACTGGGTGTATCTCCAAGACACAGGTACGGTGAACACCTACTCCATATGCTATATCCGCTGGGACGCGAGCAGGGCCAAAGAGCCGCAGATCCCCGCGGTGATCGAAATAGACGGGGCCTCCAACGCCGGCTTCCTCCACCTGTTGGACGAGGTGAATCCAGACGAGGTCAGAATCGGCATGAAAGTGCAGGCCGTGTGGAAGCCGCCTGAGGAGCGCGTAGGTGCCATCACTGACATCGAGTTTTTCAAACCTTTGTAGAAGATCACCACAACGGTTCAGCAAGCTAGCTAGCCCAGTCGCGCTGTTTTCCGGGGAGGAAACGAAATGTCCCTCATCGAACGTATAGGAACCTTAGGGGATGCGAAGGTCTGGTACGACAACATGCCCCTCGAGAGCGAATACACTGTTGGCATCGCTGGCGAGAGATTCCTACGGGCCATCAAGGACCAAGGAGTCTTTCTGGGCACCGTCTGCCCAGCCTGCGACCTGACCTACGTGCCACCGATGATATACTGCGAGCGCTGTTTCGCCCAGTTGGACGAGTGGGTCGAAGTAGGGACCAGGGGAAGCATCTATACGTACACCGTTCTGACGCGCAGCCTGGCGGATGCGTCGATGGACCAGCCGGAAGTCCTCGCTCTCATCAGGTTCGAGGGAGCCCACGGTGGAATCGTCCACAGACTCGGGGAGATTGACCCCGCGGAGGTGGAGATCGACATGTCAGTAGAGGCGGTCCTCAAGCCGCAGAAGGAGCGCGAAGGCTCAATCCTGGACATCCAGTACTTCAAGCCCGTGTAGCCAGTATCGAGCGGGCCGGCATTGCTTACCCCAAAGCGTAGGGACCGCTCTGAGCCCTGGTTTGGGGCGGTCGTATGCCGTTCATGAGAGGGTACGACAGTATGGATTTCGAGCTCACGGAAGAACAGAACATGATCAGGGAAATGGTGCGTGATTTCGCTGAGAACGAAATCATGCCCATCGCTGCCGAAGTGGACAAGGAGGGCAGGTTTCCCGAGCAGAACTTCAAGAAGATGGGAGAACTGGGCCTCCTTGGACTGCCCTGGCCAGAGAAGTACGGTGGGGCAGGTGGCGACACGGTCTGCTATGCCATAGCCACGGAAGAGATATCGCGCGCCTGCGGATCCCACGGCCTATCCTACGCCGCTCACGTCTCTCTAGGTAGCTCCCCTATCTACCTTTTCGGTACTGAAGAACAGAAGAAGAAGTTTCTGGCACCCCTCGCCAGGGGAGAATGGCTCGGGGCGTTGGGACTGACCGAGCCTGAGGCGGGATCGGATGCCGGGTCCACGAAGGCCACCGCTGTCCTCGATGGCAACGAGTGGGTCATCAACGGAGCCAAGTCGCTGATCACCAACGGCCCTGTGGCTCACATAGTGATCGTGGTCGCCAAGACCGACCCCTCCGCCAGGGGTTCTCACGGGATCTCGAGCTTCATCCTTGAAACGGATACCCCCGGCTTCTCAGTGGGCAAGATCGAAGACAAGATGGGCCTCAAAGGCACCCCCACTTCACAGCTCTTCTTTGAGGACTGTCGAATCCCCAAGGAGAATCTGTTGGGAAAGGAAGGGGATGGGTTCAAACAGATCTTGGAAGTGCTCGATGGGGGCCGCATCAGCATCGGGGCGATGGCGCTCGGCTTGGGCCAGGCGGCTCTGGAGGCCGCCGTCAAATACGCCAAAGAGCGGTATCAGTTCTCACGCCCCATTTCCGAGTTTCAGGCTGTCCAGTGGATGATTGCGGACGCAGCCACGAGGATCGAGGCCGCACGATTGCTGGTGCACAAGGCCGCCTGTTTGGAGGACGAGGGCAAGAGGTTCACCAAGGAGGCAGCCATGGGCAAGCTCTTCGCCTCGGAGGGGGCCGAGTTGGCTTGCTTCAACGCCTTGCAGATTCACGCCGGATACGGGTACACAAAGGACTACCCTGTCGAACGATTCTACAGGGACAATCGCCTCACTCAAATCGGGGAGGGAACGTCGGAGATCCAAAGACTGGTCATTGCGCGCCAGGTGCTGGGCAGGCCCTAGGTCCCACCGAGCGTCACAGCGCTTCCTATCGCCGTCTTCGGAAGGCCATCCTCACCGGGGAGCCTTCGAATCCGAAGGACTCTCGCAACTGGTTCTCCAAGTACCGTTGATAGGAGAAATGTACCAGGTCGGGGTCATTGACGAAGAAGACGAACCGAGGCGGAGCTGTACCGACCTGCGTCGCATAGTAGATCTTAAGGCGCTTGCCCCTTTTCGACGGCGGTGCGTGCCTGGAGACTGCATCCATCACCAGCCTGTTCAGCTCCCCCGTAGGCACACGAGTGGATCTTGACTCCTGCACCTCGAGAGCCACGTCCATGGCTTCCCTTACCCGTTGGCCGGTGATGGCCGAGACGAAGACCAAGGGCGCATAGGCCACGAACCTCAAAGCCCGCCGAATCTCGTCGGTGTAGTACTGCACGCTGTAGGCATCTTTCTCAACAAGGTCCCACTTGTTCACCACGAGCACTAGGCCCCTGGCTTCGTCCACCACGTATCCGGCTATATGCGCATCCTGCTCCGTGATCCCTTCCGTGGCATCCAACAGCAGCAGGGCGATGTCGGCACGCTGAATGGCCCGTAGGGCCCGGATTACACTGTAACGCTCGATGCCGGGGATGATCCGCCCGCGTTTTCGGATTCCAGCTGTGTCGATCAGCGTAACCTGCTGCCCATTCCAGTCGATCAGGCTATCCACAGCGTCCCGCGTGGTCCCCGGCGTCTCGCTGACGATCATTCGCTCCCGCCCCAGGAGATTGTTGAGCAGCGACGACTTACCGACGTTCGGGCGCCCCACTATGGCTATGCTGGTGCCCTTGGTGGGCAGTGGTCTCATCTCTGACCATCCGACCTTCAACAAGGCATCGAGGAGATCGCCCGTGCCGGTGCCATGATGAGCCGAGATGGGAATAGGCTCACCCAACCCCAGCTCGTAGAACTCCATCGCATCTCGACGGCGCCTCTCATTGTCCGCTTTGTTTACAGCCAGGAGCACTGGCTTTCCAGAGCGCCTCAGGAGGCCCGCGATTTCCAGGTCGCTGCCAGTGACCCCCTCCTTGACGTCAACTAGGAAGATGATCGCTTCGGCTTCGGCGATGGCGACCTGTACCTGAACACGCACGAGAGTCGCCAGGTCGTCGCTGGAGTCTGGCACCAGACCTCCCGTATCCACGAAGGTGAACGTCGTGCCCCCCCACTCGGCGTCGGCGTAGATACGGTCTCGGGTCGTACCCGGCACGTCCTCCACGATGGCGAGAGGTTGCTCAACGAGGCGATTGAAGAGGGTGGACTTGCCGACGTTGGGGCGACCGACCAGGGCCACGAGGGGCTTGGTCATGATTCCTCGATCACGACCTCGACCTGGTCGGGCAGAACAGCCTGCACATCCAAGGAACTAGGTTTCTCGACTTCGGGCGACACGAAATGGGTCCCCGGCTCGTAGCCGGAGAGATCCAGCGTGACCTGGACATCCCCGGACTCCAGGGCTTCGAGATCGGACAACGGGCCCGACAGGATGACCTCCACCGTGTCGGGAGAGAAACTCGCTTCCAGTCCCCGGCCCAGACCCTGTACTATCGGGGTAAGTTGGACTGTCTGCCCGCCCAAGACAGGCGAGATCTCGATGAGGGCACGGACCGTCGCCACGTCCTCCAAGGAGGACACGCCTTCTGGGAAGACAATGGCTACTTGCTCCGATACATGGTCTCGTGCACCTTCCACGCTCACCGCGTACGTCTCCAGATAGCCCGGTATCTCGTTGACAGCTTCGGGATCTCCAAACACGGTTACCGTGGAAGGGTTGGCGCTGATACTGCTGATCCAGTAGCCTGGAGCTGGATTACCCTCGATCTTAGCTTTGATCGACAGCTCCCGATATCCCACCTCTTGTTCTATGGGAACCGTCACCTTGGCCGATTTCTGTTCCAGCTCAACCCCTTCCACTGCGCTCCCCACCTCGTCCGTAGGTGACAACGCTACGCTGCGTTCGAAGGTATCTTTTTCGCCGCTGAGGTAGACCCCAGCGCTGACTTGAGCCACCTGGTCCACCTGAGTCTGAGGCCCGCTCACTTGTACCGTAGCGGGGTCGATCTCAATGGAACCAATCCCGAAGCCCAGGGGCGGGTTGCCATAGATGCTGATTGTCACCGAGACCGTCTTTTCGCCCCTGGTGTCGAGACGGACCGTGAGTGCAGAGGGCGACACCTCCAGGATTCTCACCAGGTTGCCAGCCGGCTCGACCCGTACCGGGACCTCGTGCAGTCCCACGCCCAGACCCTCGAGATCGATGTGCGCTCGGAAGCTACCGGAGCTCAGGTCCTCCCACACCGTCTCGGGAGTCCTAACCCTGACCCGGACTTGCTGGTTCGAGCCCCCCATGATGACCAGGCCCTCTCCCCTGTTCACGAGCTCCACAGGAATAGGCTCCGCCAGATAGCCCTCGGCAAAGGGACTCTCCTGAATGGTGGCCGCCATCCAGACCATGACGGCGAGGACCAGGGCCATGACCATTGAAACGAGATTGCTCCTGTTGAGTAGGGAGCGCACTATGCCCTGCGCACCTCGTGTTTGGACCGCTCTGCCGTGTGACTCGAAAGACACTATCCACCAACCTACTTCTGCACAGCCCAGCGTGAGAGAGTGCCCCCCAGAGCTCGCCGATACGATGATCGCAGCAGCTCTCGCAAGCGAGCTTCATCGAGATCGGTCACCATCTCCCCATACCTGGCCACTGAAATGACCGAGTTCTCTTCCGATATGATGATCGCAACAGCGTCGCTCTGCTCTGTGATCCCCACCGCCGCTCGATGCCTCAGCCCGAGGCCCCTGCGCACACGACTGGTCTCTGCCAGCGGTAAGATACAGGCGCCCGCCACAATCCTATCTCCGCGGATTATCGTCGCACCGTCGTGCAGCGCAGTGTTGGGCTGAAAGATGGTCAACAGAAGCTCGGTGGTCACCTCTCCATCTATGGGTACGCCGGTGTCTACGTACTCCTGGAGCCCAGTCTCTCGCTCCATCACTATCAGACCCCCATGTCTTCGCTCAGACAACTGCTGTGCCGCGCGGGCGATTTGCTGGCTGACACCCATAGTCACAGACTCGGTGGAAGAGAAGGAAATCAAGCCCCCTCCGCGCCCAATGCGCTCCAGCGCCCGACGCAGTTCTGGCTGGAAGATGACCGGCACCGCTACAAGGAGCGCGGGCAGAGTGTTCCGAATCAGCCAGTTGAAAGCCGTGAGCGAGAGAAAGTTGCTGGCCAGTACGACGGCAATGACGAGCAGCAGAACGCCTCGCATCAAGGCAACTGCCCGGGTGCCCCTAACCAAGTACAACAGGCCCCAGAATATGGCGGTGACCAGCAGGATGTCGAGCAGATCATTCAACTGGAAATGCGAGAGTATCCAAAGGACGTCTGACACCATGCCCTCTCAGAGTCGCCAGGTTAGTGGCCCAAGCCACGTTATCGTTCACACCGCCGTAGCGCCGTCGCCAAGTTCCGATAGAAGCTGAGTGTACCCTGCCTTGTCATCCGGCTCCAGGGTAATGATGGTTCGAAGGGTCTCCATGGCCTCCTGCCTGCGCCCGGCCTCCAGTTGCAGTTCGCCCAGAGTGTCCAGTTCGGCGATGGCTTCCCCCTTCATGCCCAGCTCCATGTAGATCCGGCTCAGCCGGGATCGCATGGGGATATCCTGGGGATTAGAGGCAACCAACTCCCGCAGTGTCCTGATGATCTTGTCGAAGTCCCTGTTCTTGCCATGGTGAACGATCAACTCATCCACATCTGCAAGTGCCTGTGCGTGCTGCCCCATCTTGTAGCGAAGCTCCACCATACGAAACCCCGCCTGCTCGTCCCCAGGTGCGAGTCCTACGATCTGCTCGTATGTCTTCAGGGCCTCCTTCCAGTGCACACGCTGCATCTGAAGGTCAGCCACGCGATGAAGTATGCGAACCTGCCAGTCTGGGGAAGCTCCTTCACGACGAGCAAGCTCCAGGGCCTGCCCGTATCTCTCCAACGCAGCGTCTACGCGAGCCAGTCGATAGTAGCTCTCACCCAGAGCTATACACTCCTCCAGAGCCAGGTCCGTTTCGTCGTGCTCTATCAACAGGTCAATCAACTTCTCTCTGACGGATATGGCCATTGGTGCCGCAGACAGGGCTCGTCTGTAAACTTCCATTGCTCTGCGCGGGTTATCCCGCATCAGGTAGGCGTTAGCCACCGACGTGTACTTGCTGACGGCCTCCTCGGCCTTCCCCTGCTGGGCGAATATCTCCGCCAGCCGCAAGTGCAGAGGGAGATATGTCGGCGCCAGCCTGGCGGCCCTGTAGCATTCCTCCAGGGCCGTAAAAGGCATGCCCCTCCTCTGGTATTCGCGGCTCCGGACCATCAGGTCCACCACCTCATCTCCTCCAGGGATCTCCAAAACCTCCGGAAGGATAGGCACTGCACCATCCTGAGCCAGGCTGTCCAGCTTGCGTCGCGCCTCCTTGATCTTGTGCTTCCACCCACTACCACTCAAGAGATCCATCATGGAGTGAATCAGCAACTCTGACCTTCGTCCATCCTCCCGACCCCATTCGCTGGCAGCTATGCTGTCATACGCACGGCTGATTTCGTCACCGTGACCTTCACCCAGTATCTCCAGATCTATGATCTTCAACGCTTCCAAGAATCGAGACATCGCATCGTCAGTCTTGCCTTGAGCCAAGTAGCACTGGGCAAGCCCTAGCTGGCTCGCCAGGCGGTATTCACGCACCTCCGCAGACCGCCGAAGCAGCTCTGCAGCCTCATCGAAGTGAGAGAGCGCTTTGTTCAAGATCCCCAGGCCGAACACTACCGCGGGGAGCTTGACCCCCCTCTCCAGTGCTTCCTCGTAGAAGGTCAAGGCATCCTGGATCATTCCCCGAGAGTGGAAGTCGATCGCCTTGCCCAGTATGGCTCGAATGTCCCCGCTTGCCGCCGGTGCCGATACCTCTGCTTGCTCGCCAAGCTCTCCGTCTCCCAGGAGGGCCTCCGCCAGAGTTGCCAGAGCGCCCTGGACTGCGTCATCCACGGGGCCGAGTCCCTCTTTCCAAGAGATGAGGGTAGACGTGGGAATGGCAATCTCCGTTTCGGAACTCAACCGTTCCAAGAGGGTACGGGCTGGTCGGTTCCCACCATCGAGCGATAGCACACGCTGGCAATACCCTGCAGCTTGCTCAAGCTCACCGTCGTCGTAGTGGAGTCGGGCCAGGGTCAGGTACTCTTTGGCCGCCTCCGCCGTCCTGGACCTGTGGGCATGGGCGTCTGCCAGCTTGAGATGAGGTTCCTTGCTCTCCGGATGCAGCCGTGTCGCCTGCTTCCACCCTTCCTCGGCCCCGCCCAGATCCTTCAACTGCACGTACAGGTCTGCCAGGGACAGCCAGGCCTCGGCGGCATCGGACGCTCGACCCAGCTGCTCCAGAATCTGAGCCATCTTAAGCCTGGGCGCAGGGTCATCAGGTTTGAGTTCGCAGACTCTTCTGTACTCGCGGAGCGCCTCCCTCAGCCTTTCACCCTTGTAGTACGCGAAGGCCAACCCATTTCGAGCCGTCAGATCATCCGGGAACTCGGCGGCGGCCAGTTCATACTGCTCGATGGCCTTCCTCCACCGTTTTTCCCACGCGTAGCTATGTGCCCTCTTCACAGCCGTCTCGAACGCGGTTCGATCACCAGCCATTTGAAGTTGAGACCCTCATCTCTCGCGCCACAAGGCACCACAGCGATTATCCAAGAGGTGTTCCACCGGTCGTGAGCAAAGCACTACCGGCGCCAGGACAGGTCGACAGGATGATCCATCTGCGCGACGCCGTCAGGCAATGCGAGGGCAGGATCGTGCAGTCATCCGCTCACAGTAGGCACCCTTCGCGCGGCCCCTAACCGGCGCTCGGAGGCGCAGAGCCAACACCCGCCCGGACGAGGCAGGTTCGCGCGCCTCAGCCAGCCATCAGGGTGACCAGAATGGCCTTCTGGAGATGCATCCTGTTCTCCGCCTGATCCAGAACCGCCGAGTGGGGTCCGTCGATCACCTCATCCGTGATCTCCTCTCCCCGGTGCGCGGGCAGACAGTGCATGACCAAGGCGTCCGGTTTGGCCGCGGAGATCAATGCTTCGTTGACTTGGTACGGGCGAAACAGAAGCAGCCGTCTCTCTCGCTCGTCCTCCTGCCCCATGCTGGCCCAGGCGTCCGTATAGACGACGTCGGCTCCGCTCACAGCGGAGTGCGGATCGGCATCAACCACCACCCGCCCACCTGCCTCCTGGGCGAATTCCGTCGCCTTGCTCACTACCCCATCGGACGGCTCGTATCCCGATGGCGTGGATACCCGAACCTCCATACCTACCTTGCTGCCTGCAAAGAGAAGGGAGTGAGCCACGTTGTTCCCATCGCCCACGTAGGCGAGTATCAGGCCCCGGAGGGCGCCCCTCTTCTCGTAGATGGTAAGCAAGTCGCTCAGTCCCTGACAGGGATGAACGTAGTCCGAGAGCCCATTGATGACTGGCACCGAGGCGTAAGCGGCCAGACCTTCTACGTCGGCATGGTCGAAGACACGAGCCATGATTCCATCCACGAACCTGCTCAAGACGCGCGCGACGTCGGCCACGCTCTCGCGCTGGCCCAACTGGATCTCCTGGGGCGATAGGTACATCGCCGTTCCACCGAGCTGCGACATGCCCACTTCGAAGGACACCCGCGTCCGGAGCGAGGGTTTCTGGAAAAGCATGCCCAGGGTCTTACCCGCAAGCACCGGGTGGTTGCCACCCTGCCTCCACTCATCCTTGAGATTGACAGCCAGCTCGAGCAGATCCCGGATCTCCTCTGTGCCGAGATGCTCCACACTAACCAAGTGTCTCATTCCTCTACCCCTACCCGATACAGTATATCACAACAGAATGCACGTAGAAAGGACCTATGCCATCTCCACCGGATTTGCCAGCGTACCGATACCCTCTATCTCCACCTCAACGATATCGCCAGGAGACAACTCGCCAACGCCCGAGGGCGTGCCACTGAGCACCACATCCCCAGGCTCCAAGGTCATCACCTGCGAGATCGAGCTCACCAGAACATCTATGGGAAAGGTCATTCCACTCGTTCGGGCATGTTGGCGGAGTTCACCATTCACCCTCGTGCTGATGGTCAGCTCCCGAGGATCTACATCGGTGCGAACCACCGGTCCCAGAGGACAGAAAGTGTCGAAGCCCTTCGCCCGGGTCCACTGACCATCCCGGCGCTGAAGGTCGCGCGCGGTGACATCGTTGGCGCACGTGTATCCCAACACGTAGTCCAGTGCCTCTTCGATAGGAATGCGCTTCCCTCGCCTCCCAATCACCAGCGCCAGCTCACCCTCGTACTCCACCCTGTGCGTGAGGTGGGCCGGATAGATGATGCTCTCCCTGTGTCCCAGAATCGAGCTCGGCGGTTTCAGAAAGAAGAGCGGCTCCTCTGGCGATGGGCTGCCCATCTCATCCGCATGATCGTGGTAGTTCACTCCCACCGCAACGATCTTGGACGGCGCACACGGCGGCAGGAACTTCACTCCTGCCAGACTGCATACCTCCGTGCCTCGCCGCCACCGACCAAAAGGTGTGCCATCGATCCAGTATAGTCCGTCATCCTGTGACAGGACCCACCGCGTCTCACCCTCCGAACGAACACACATCAATTCCACGCTCTCGGTCCCCCTGAATGATCCTTCTTGCGACGCAAGACACGTCCCTCAGGCCGCTTCACTTCGACTATGGCCTTCAGCGGTTGGTGCCAAAGACGCGCCGCGCCCAGGACCGAACCGCTCCACCACGGGACTGCGCTTACGGCCGCAAGGTCGACTCTGCGTTTGTCCACCCGCGAGCAATCTCAACGCTCCAAGACCGTGAAGGGACGGCATGCATCTCTACAGAACCGTCAGGCCGGTGAGGATGCCGGTGGCATGAATAACACTGACCACGGATCGACTCGAGTTGTCAGGCAGCACACGGGAGTCACGCCCGCGTGTGGGAGAAACCTACTGACTCGGCACAGCATCTTCGCCCGCCCATCTCTTCCCAAAGTGTTGCCGGCCCTCTGCCCGCCGTGGCTGGCGCGAAGTGGCCGGGGACGACTACGCGCAGCCTCCGAGGAATCCAGCAGTGGATCGTGTCAGTCAACGAACAGATGGCCAAGAGATCCAGAGTCCCAGCCATGACCTGGTCAGCCCCCGCCCGATCTCCTACGCATTATATCACATCTGTATGCGCAGGCCAACGGGACACGCCTTCCCTCGCGGCGCTAGCGCTGCCGTGGACAGCGGCTGCAAAGTGCCGTATAATCGCTCCAACTGTCCCAGCCTGCCTCGACAGTGCACGCCCACCGTACACAATCAGAGAAGGGGCCCTTGCTGGGCGGGTCGCGCGCTTCAGACCTGGGCCGACGGCGCGGCGCTGGTCCGAAGTCAAGAGGCGGGGATTGGCTGCACGATGCTCCATCACATCCACGAGGGTTGAAGGGTTGTCCACCACCTACACTGTCAAGTTGCCAGTTTTCGAGGGGCCTCTCGACCTGCTGCTGCACCTGATCGAGGAAAGAGAACTGGACATCACCACGGTCTCACTGGCTGCGGTGACCGACCAGTACCTGGACTATATGAGCCAGGTCGAGGAGCTCCAGCCCGACAAGCTGGCTGACTTCCTCATCGTTGCGGCGAAACTCCTGCTCATCAAGTCTCGCATGCTTCTGCCACAGCCCCCTGACGAGACCGATCAAGAAGAGGAAGAAGACGTGGGCGACGAACTGGTGAGGCGCCTCGTTGAGTACCGCAAGTTCAAGAACGCAGCCGCGGGACTGCAAGCGAGAGAAGAGCAAGGCATGAGAGCCTACGCACGGCTGCTGGCACCCGCGGAGCCACAGCGTAGCTTCCGCCTGGAGGGCGTCACCCTCGATTCTCTCGCGGAGGCCGTCCGCCAGGCCATGATGACCCAGCCTTCCTCCACTGTAGACACGGTGGTCATGCCCCTCCACGTATCGCTTCCCGAGAAGATCGCCCGCCTGGAGACTCTGCTGGCCAAGGAGAGGCGGTTCAGCTTCAATGGCCTCCTGAAGGAGGCCAAGTCGCGCACAGAGATCATCGTGACCTTCCTGGCCCTGCTGCAACTGATCAAGAGGCGTAAGGCAGTCGTGGAGCAGACGGAGTTGTACGGGGAGATTTTGGTCAGTTCACCAGAGTAGCGGTGGGCGCTCTACACGTCCTCTCCCGACCTGGGAGGACGCTCCAAACACATCATCCTCAGAACCCCGGGAGTTCAGCAAGAAGCAGATCCACGGTCTCCCAGTCCGAAGCCAGCACGAGCAGCGTCTCCTGGCCGCTCTGCCCCAGGTACGTGACCTGGTCTTCATCTTGCCACCGTTTCTGATGCTGGTCGTCAACCGTCTTGGAGGCGGTGCCCGCACGCGTTATGAACGTGACGTAGAATGAGCAGAACTCATCGGCGTTGTCTACGCTATCCCAACTCATTCGGTGAACCCACACGTATCGGCCCTCGTCTTCGTTGACCAGAAAGACTCCCGTGTCCCCTTCCCAGCCCTCGGCCGCCATCAACGCTTCCTCGCTGCCAAGCTCTCTCTCCAGATAGACTCGCACGTACAACTCCCCGAGGACGTCCCTGATGAGCTCGACCCACGATGGGCCCAGTACGTCGGCCAAGTTGCCGACGTCCGGCGCATGCCCCACCTCACCAGACAGGTATTTGTGGGGATGCATCACCTGCTCAGTCGACTCCGGCGGACTGCGGAAGGCCTGATTCACCTGCTCCCATCCACCCCTCTCCGCCAGGGCAGCCACGAAGACTACACCCTGGTCGTACGGGAACCACGCAGTCTCCCTCACTACTGTTGGCGCCTCGTCATACTCGCCCTGCTCGACCTGCTGAATGGCTTCCAAGAGCTCCGCCCGGTCGAAGGACATCTCGAACAGGTACGTGAACGCATACTCCACCATGACCAGGGTGGCATCTCCCTCGATGAGCGCCTGCAATGCCAACCTCGAGTCCGTGGTCGGCGATTGGTTGTAGAGCGCATCCAGATCGAAGTGCTGATCCTGTAAGGCGTGGGTGAACTCATGAGAGAAGGTCACCTCCAGCCACAGATCGCTGGAATAACGATCCAGTATTAGATAGATCTCCTCCTTCTCACTGTCGTACAGGCCAGCGACGTATTCGCGCAGTGCTTCAATCTGGTTCTCCACGAGGTCGTAGTCTTCATCTATTAGACCGAGTACCCGATAGAGCTTCTCCGTGGCCCTCATCTCGGCCACGTACTCCTCCCTCTGATAGGAATCGGCGAGATACTCCTCCAGACGGTAGCGCGTGAAAGTCACTCTCTGGACATCTCGCAGGCTGTCCAGTTCTCGGAGATTGGCAACCCTCACCTCCACCTCATCGTAGGCGCCCGCGCTGACGATGGGAAAACCAGGGATTCGCGCATCGGGGACCACCAGCGTGTTGGTAGGCACGGGTGCAGGGGTGACTGTGGGAGCAAAGGTGGGCGGGAACGTCAGCTCTGGAACAGGGGTGGAGGTCTCACCGTGAATGATGGCCACTGTGGTCACCGCAGGCACTGCCTGCTCAGCGCCTCCCGTGAGCAACACTCCTCCAAGCACCGCAGCCACGCCGCACACAGAGACCGTCAACACCGCCAAGAAGGCGAGGGCCGCATACTTCAAGCAGTTCCGACCCTTGGGGGGAACCTCCTCCTCGGCGGAAGGCGGCTCCTCAGGTTCGGCTTCCTCGCTCATTTCGGCGGATGGCTCCTCAGCCTCAGCAGCCTCAGCTTCCTCTTCCCCTTCTTCGACCTGCGCCGACTCGTCCAGCAAAGACTGAAGCCCCAATCGCGCCGGTTCATTCGACGGGTTGATGGACAAGACGTTCTGAAGACAGCTCACTCTGTCATCGCCGGGGACCACAGCGCTCATCCAGAGCCAGCCCATCTCATTCTCAGGGTCCAGTTCGAGGACTCGAGACAGCAACTCGCGTGCCTCGTGCTGCCTTCCCGCCCTGACCGCGGCCATCCCCTGTCGCAGGAGGGTCTCAACCTCCGATTTCGCCGCCATCTCCAACCTCAGTCGTGCCGGCTTGCCTGCCCAGCCTGAGTCATCGACGCCAAACTCCTTGAGGCATCGGTCACATTATAGGCTGCGGTGTGCGCGATGTCAAGGGCGAGAAACAGCCTGCCTAGAGGAGATGCCCAGAGATCGATACATGGGTCCGCCGATCCTAGCAGCACGCTGGAACGCACCCTTCAACGGACCAATGAACTCGCTCTGCCGCATTCTGCTCGCCTACACTTCCACGACAAACCTTAAATCTCACTTCGGCGGCCCTGGTAGCCCCTTTGGCCTATTGCCAACTGTTAGGGAATCATGTATAATGTGGGTAATTGTGGGGAGGAGTGGGGCATCCTCCTCTGGAATACCCCTCAAACAGACCAATGGTGGGGCATCGTATAGCACAAATGTTCCTAGGTTCCTATCTCCACAACATCGATAGCAAGGGTAGACTCACACTGCCGGCGAAGTTCCGGGCGGAATTGGCCAAAGGCGTCGTCGTCACGCGTGGCTTGGACCGCTGTCTGTGGGTCTTCCCAATTGAAACCTGGGAAGCGTTCGCGCGCAAGATGAACGAATTGCCCCTCACTGACAAGGGAGCCCGCGATTTCGCCCGGTTCCTGTACGGGAACGCCACCGACTGCGAGCCGGACAAGCAAGGGCGTATCCTGCTTCCGAGCAACCTGAGAGACCACGCCGACCTGGACGGCGAGACGGTGATCGTCGGCGGACCCGGTCGTCTGGAGATCTGGAGCCGCGAAAGGTGGGAGCGCGCCAACCACGAGATCGGGCAAAACGGAAACGCCATTGCTGAGCGTCTCTTCGAACTGGGCGTGGGGCTGTGAGTCCCACCCTGGTCCACACGCCGGTCCTGTTGCATGAGGTACTGGACGGGCTTGCCGTCAGGGCGGGTGGCAAATACGTAGACTGCACGGTAGGAACCGGGGGCCACTCCAAGGGCATCCTAGACAGATCAGGGCCTGGAGGACAGCTGCTGGGTTTCGACATCGATCCCTCAGCCATGGAGGTATCGAGACGTCGACTGAGTTCGTACGGCAACCGGGTCACGCTGGTGTGTGACAGTTACGCCCGGTTGAAGGAGCTGGCAACGGAGCAGGACTTCGTGCCCGCAGATGCAGTTCTCCTGGACCTGGGGTTGTCATCGCTACAACTGGAAGAGGCCCAACGGGGCTTCTCTTTTCAGAGGGACGGCCCTCTCGATATGCGCATGGATCCGGCGAAGGAGGTCACTGCGGACCACCTGGTGAACGAGTTGAACGAGGCAGATCTGGCCCACATCATAGCCGCCTACGGGGAAGAACCCAAGGCCAGAGCCATAGCCCGCGCCATTGTGCGCAACCGTCCAGTCAGGACAACCAGAGAGTTGGCAGACCTCGTTTCTCGCAACGCGGGTCGGCGACGAAGGATACACCCAGCGACGAGGACTTTCCAGGCTCTGCGCATAGCCGTGAATGAAGAGCTCGATACCCTGTCCGCGACGCTCCCGCAGATTGTGGACGTCCTTGCCGAAGGGGGCCGTATGGCTCTCATCAGCTTTCATTCTCTCGAGGATCGCCTGGTGAAATCCTTCATGGTCCGGGAAACGCGGGATTGCATCTGCCCGCCCGAGCTTCCAGTGTGCCGATGCGAGCACTCGCCCACCCTGAGGATCCTGACCAGGAAACCCATCAGGCCATCGCCCGACGAGATCAGACAGAACCCGCGCGCCCGTGCTGCCAAGCTTAGAATAGCGGTTCGGGTCTAGAAGCGATGAACAAGGCCACGAGAGCCGATCCCATCTACATCCCCAAGAGCCCGGTTGGCAGCCTGGGCGGGAGATACACGGCTTGGGGGCTCAGCGGCAAGACCATGGCGCTTGTGCTCATGTTGCTCGTCGTGGGCTCATTGATAGGTTCCTTCTACTTGAACCAGGCCAGCCAAACGACTGCTGCCGGTTTGGAGATCGTGCGCCTGACTCGCGAACGGGAGTACTGGAGGCAAGAGAACGCCGGACTCCGTAGGCAGATAGCCGAGATGGAGGCCCTGTCGAGAATAGAGACGCGAGCAGCCGAACTGGGATTCGTGGAGGCCGATGGCGTGGAGTACCTGGTGGTGGATGCGCCTCTTGTTGAGGACACAGAGAGTGACTATTCCCCGACGCCTTATGCGCCTGAACAGGGCGCAGCAGAACCATCACCGCCGCAGGCCAGGGACTGGTGGGGAGAACTGGCGGCCCAGATAACATCGTGGATGAACCCAGAGCAGTGACTGCGGGACCCGCTGCGACCATCTGTACGGTGAGGATCCCCCGCCGTGCCGTGGTCCCCCCGGTGAAGCAGTAGTGAAACGATGATCGACTCTGATTGGCAAGCACGCGGATCCAAGATACGGCTAATGGTAGTGTGGGTGGCTACCGTCATAGGTACGATGATCCTTGGTGGCCGTCTGTTCTACTGGCAGGTCTTGCGCCATGACGATCTCCAGGAGATTGGCGAACGATGGCAGTTGGTCGATGAACCGATACCCGCGCTCCGCGGAACGATCATGGATCGCCACGGTTTCGTACTGGCCCTGGACGAGTACGAATTCGAGATCTTTGCCACACCGAGGGACATCAGAGACCCAGAAGGCCTAGCCGCAGGTCTGGCCCCGGTACTGGGCATGGATGAGAACGAACTCGTAGCGCGATTGTCACGGACAGACCAGCCATCCGTGTCAATAGTCTGGGATGCGCCGTTGGAGGTTGCCAGAGAGGTGGAGGCCATCAAAGAAGACTCGGGCACCGCGGCACTGGGCATCAGCGCTGCGAGGAAAAGGACCTACCCAGAGGGCGAACTGGCATGCCACCTGCTTGGGTTTGTGACCTACGACCACGAGGTGGACTACGACGCCTTCTATGGCGTCGAGGAGTCCTACAACAGCGAACTGCGTGGACAAGCCGGTTCCTGGGGCGGGTCTGACAGCACGCTTGCTTCAAGCATCACCATCGGTTCGAGCACCGTCTCACTGCCCAGGGACGGCCAGAACGTAGTGCTGACTGTGGACAGAACGATCCAGCGCATGGCCGAGAACGAATTGAGACGGACCATCGAGGAGTACGGAGCCGAGAGAGGCACGATCATCGTCATGGATCCACGATCCGGTGCGATTCTGGCTATGACCAGCGACCCCGGATACGATCCAAACCCGAAGCTAGGCCAACAGATAGCTGAGGACTTGTTCTTGAATCCCGCCGTGAGCGAGAACTATGAGCCTGGCTCTGTGTTCAAGGTTGTCACCATGGCTGCGGCCCTCGATGCCGGTATCGTTGGCAGGTACACTACCTACTACGACCAGGGACAGATCTTCGTGGGTGGACACCTCATCTATAACTGGGATCGCGAAGCCTACGGGACTACAAGCATGACCGACCTTCTCAAGCACTCCCTGAATGTTGGCGCCGCGACTCTGAGCACGAATCTGGGTGCTGAGAGGTTCTATGACTACGTTGACCGCTTCGGCTTTGGAGAGCCGACCGCTATAGACCTACCGTACGAGTCGAAGGGACTGATGCGAAAGCCGGGAGACGGCAACTGGCGTGAGGGAGATCTGGGCACCAACGCCTTCGGTCAAGGGATTGCAGTCACACCGCTACAGATGATCACCGCGGTCGCGGCCGTGGCCAACGGCGGGGTACTGCCAAGACCGTACATCGTGGAACGTATCGAGGAGCATGGACGAACCATCAAGGAATTCCAACCGCAGCCGGGAAGTCAGGCGATCTCTCCGTGGGTAGCGGAGGAACTGACGGAGATGCTGATAGAGTCGATGGCCGGCAAGGAGAACCTGCAGATACCCGGCTACGCGATCGCCGGCAAGACCGGAACCGCTCAGATCCCTGTGACCGGGGGCTATGACCCAGATGACACCATAGCTTGTTTCATAGCCTACGCGCCTGCTCGCGATCCACAGTTCATCATTCTTGTGAAGATCGACAAGCCGCGAGAATCGCCCTGGGGGTCCGTGGTCGCAGTTCCCGCCTTCAGACGGCTCGCCGAACAGCTATTCGTCTACCTGGGCATACCACCCGACGATTTCGGAGTTGCTAGCTCATAGGGCGCCGACACGAGGAGGCCTTATGCCTACCCTCGCAGGTATCCTGCAAGGACTAACCGGACAGACAATCGAAGATGAAGCGGCGGGCCGCATTCAGTTCCGCGATGTGGTCGTCGACTCACGCCTTGCCAGCAAGACCTCCCTCTTCGTCGCCCTAAGGGGCGAGAAGGACGACGGCCACCATTATGTCAATGACGCCGTGGAGCGCGGCGCCTACGCTGCCATCATAGATACCGTGGCGGATGGCCTGCCATCGATCATAGACACCACCCAGCGACCACTCGCCCCCCTGCCACAGCCACTGCTACCCCCCTTCTGTCTCCTTGTGGAAGACACCATGAAGGCCCTTCAGGACATGGCCGCCCACCACCGCAGGCAGTTCGACGTACGAGTCGTCGGCGTAACAGGTAGCGTCGGCAAGACCATGACCAAAGAAGCCATACACTCGGTCCTCAGCAAGACCTACGTTACCTTGAAGAGTGAGGACAGCTACAACAACGAGATCGGTCTGCCACTCACGCTGCTCAACCTGGAGGAGAAGCACGAGAGAGTTGTGCTCGAGCTGGGCATGTACGCGTTGGGGGAAATTGCCCAGTTAGCTGCTATCGCTCTGCCGTACGTCGGAGTCGTGACTAACGTCACCCACTCGCATCTGGAGCGACTGGGTTCCGTCGAGCACATAGCACAGGCCAAGGCTGAACTCCTTGAGGCGCTTCCTCCGGATGGTACCGCGATACTGAATGGCGACGACCCTCGGGTGAAGGCTATGGCCGACAAGACCGACGCTCGGGTCTTCTTTTACGGTCTCAGTCCGGACTGCAACCTTAGGGCCACCAACATCGAAAGCAGAGGTCTTCAGGGCATTCGCTTCCGCATGCACTACGATCACGAGACTATTCACGTCAAGATCCCGCTTCTGGGTCGCCACAGCGTGCACACCGGTCTCGCGGCCGCAGCCGTCGGCATAGAAGAGGGCCAGCCCTGGGGCCAGATCGCAGCCGGACTGCGGGACATTGAGGTCCGATTGCGACTGATCGCCACACCAGGACTCAGAGCTTCCACCCTCATCGACGACAGCTACAACGCCAGTCCCACCTCGAGCCTCGCCGCCCTTAGTCTGCTGGCCGAGCTGAGAGGACGGAAGATCGCTGTCCTCGGCGATATGCTGGAGCTGGGATCCTACGAGGATGAAGGTCATCGTAAAGTGGGACGACGCGCAGCAGAAGTCGTGGACAAGCTGGTGACTGTTGGAGAGCGTGGCGCGGCCATAGGGCGGGAGGCACTCGCCGTCGGCATGGCAGACAAGGACGTCCTGTTTGCGGAGGACAACGACCAGGCGGTCCGTTACCTCCTGGACCTGGTCGCCTGTGGCGATCTCATTCTCGTCAAGGGATCCAGGGGCATGCACATGGAGGACATTGTAGCAGAGCTCGGAGATAGGCAATGACCTTTGCTCTCACGCTGGGAGTGGCAACGTGCCTCGTCGGATTGCCTTTCGGATCCTTCTTACTGAAGTATCTGAAGGCGCGTGGTGTCGGCGAGCAGATCCGTATCGACGGACCTGTCTCCCACCAGCTCAAGACAGGTACTCCGACCATGGGCGGCATCGCCATCGTGGTACCGGTAGCTATCATGACCGGCCTGTTCAATCTGATCCATCATGAATCGATGCTGCTTCCTCTCGGCACCGCGCTGGCCTTTGCCTTGATCGGAGCGGTGGACGACTGGGTCGGACTGATGAGAAGTCGGCGAGCCGCCGCTGGCGGGACCACCAACGGCAAGGGCGGGCTCAGCGTTCGCTGCAAGCTGGCCCTGCAGATCGCCATCGCGGTCGGGGCAGCTTGCGTCCTGCACTTCGTATTCCGCCTGGAGAGCTTCGCCCTGCCCTCCGTAGCCACGAAGTTCTCCCTGGGCATCTGGTACGTGCCATGCGCTGTCTTTGTAATCGTGGCTACCACCAATGCAGTCAACCTGACCGATGGTCTAGACGGCCTGGCTGGCAACACTTCTGCCGTGGCATTCGTGGCCTTTGGAGTGATCGCCCTGCTTCAGGGACAGCTCTACCTTGTCGCCTTTTGCTTCACCATGACTGGGGCCACCATGGCCTTTCTCTGGTACAACGCCTATCCCGCGCAACTCTTCATGGGAGACACCGGATCGCTGGCCCTTGGCGGTACCCTGGGGGTGGTGGCTATGATGACGGGACAGTGGCTGTTGCTCCCCATAGTGGGCATTGTCTTCGTGGCCGTGGGCTTGTCGTCGTTGCTACAGATCTGGTACTTCAAACTGACCGGTGGAAAGCGCCTTTTCAAGATGGCACCTCTGCACCACCATTTCGAACTCCTTGGATGGTCTGAGGTGCACATCGTGCAGAGATTCTGGCTGGTCGGCGTCCTGGCAGCGATGTTCGGCATCGCCCTGGCCCTATTGTGAGCTCCACCGTTGTGTCATGGTCTACGAGGGACAGAGAGTCACGATCTTCGGACTAGGAAGGGAAGGCCTGGCTCTGGCCAGGTTTCTGATCCTGCAAGGGGCCGAGGTGACCGTTACCGATATCAAGAAGGAAGAACTCCTGAAGAGCGAGATGGCAGATCTGGCAGGCTTGCCCATCAAGTACCACCTGGGCGGACACCCTGAGGACGTGCTTAGCGCAGACGTTTTCTTCGTCAGCCCAGGAGTTCCCCAGGGTATCCCCATTCTCATGGAGGCGCGCCGTCGAGGGATTGCCCTGAGCAGTGAAACCAGGCTCTTCTTCAGCCTCTGCCCGGCTCCGATCATCGGCATCACCGGCAGTAGCGGCAAGACGACGACGACGAGCCTGGTGGGTGAGATCATGGAAGCGGACGGACGCCGAACCTTTGTGGGAGGGAATATCGGATCTCCACTAATCGACCTCGTGGATCGGATAGGCCCACAGGACGCAGTGGTCATGGAGCTCTCTAGCTTCCAATTGGAGGTCCTCGACCACAGCCCGCACATTGCTGCCGTGCTGAACCTGTCGCCGAACCACCTGGACCGGCACGAGTCGATGGACGACTACGTGAGTGCCAAATCGAACATCGTCAGATTCCAGACAGAGCAAGACTATGCGATCCTCAACGCCGATCAAGGTCTAACCAGTGGTCTGAGCGAGATCTGTGAGGGGCAGACTGTCCTCTTCAGCCGCCAGGGACGAGTAGACCTGGGCGCCTTCCTCGACGGCGAGCACGTCACCTTGCGCTGGGAGGGAGAGGACGAAAGGATCTGCACGGTCTCGGAAATAAGGTTGCTCGGTCTTCACAACGTGGAGAACGTCCTGGCAGCCTGTGCCATCTCGGCCGCAGCGGGAGCGCAAACAGGAGCGGTACGCAGGGCGGTCACCTCCTTCCAGGGAGTGGAACACCGCCTCGAACTCGTGAAGGAGATCGATGGGGTCCGCTACTACGACGACTCCATCGCCACGTCGCCACAGAGAACCATGGCGGCCCTGAACTCTTTCCCGGACCCCGTCATCCTGCTCGCAGGCGGCCGCGAGAAACACCTCCCCCTGGAGAGCTTGGCCGAGGCCATCTTGCAGAAAGCGAAGGCCCTTGTCCTCTTCGGAGAGGCTGCCTCCCTCTTGGAGCAGGCTGTGGCCGACAAACGAAGTCAACATGCCGATGCCAGGCTGCGAGTCAACCGCGCTTCGGATCTGGCACAGGCAGTGCGGACCGCCGCCCGAATCGCGGAGCCAGGTGACGTTGTACTGCTCTCTCCAGCGTGTACCAGCTTTGACATGTACAGGGATTTCGCCGAGAGAGGCGAGCACTTCAAGTCCCTGGTCCGTGGCCTTGAGTGCTCCGAGGAATGACGCGTACTCACTGAGGAGAAAGATGTCGGAGAGAACC
Source organism: uncultured Anaerolineales bacterium (assembly GCA_964577995.1). GTDB lineage: Bacteria > Chloroflexota > Anaerolineae > UBA7937 > B3-Chlor > JAUVXJ01. Next base: position 10,162 of record CAZOBP010000011.1, on the reverse strand, counting down.
AGCCGCAGAAGCGAAAGACCCGACTACGTTCTGGTGCTCCTCGTGGTCACCCTGCTCCTGATCGGCTTGATCATGGTGTACAGCGCTACCTTCACGCTCGGATACACCTATGCTGACCAGCCAACCTATTACCTGATCAGGCAGGCAGTCTGGGCAGCCATGGGTCTCGACATCATGGCCTTGATGATGAGAGTGGAATATCACAAGTGGCAGAAGCTTTCCGTCGTATTCATGTTGCTGACGGTGGCGGTCTTGGCATACGTCCTCGTGGCCGGTCCCGCCGTGCACGGGGCCAGGCGCAGGATTCTGGGGGACTCCTTACAGCCGAGTGAGGTGTGCAAACTGGCCACGGTCCTGTACGTGGCGCACTGGCTCTCTACCAAAGGCGAGAAACTGAGACAGGTCACCTACGGGCTGGTGCCCTTCGCCATCCTCATCGGAATCATTGCTGGGTTGATTATTCTGGAACCAGACTTCGGCACGACGATCCTCATCGTGGCGACCGCTGCCACCATGTTCTTCATAGCCGGCGCCGACGTGATCCAGTTGATAATCAGCGCGATAGTGGGCAGCAGCACCTTACTGCTACTCATCGCCAACTATGAGTACGCGTGGGAGAGAATCGTCGCCTTTTCCCAGGACCCATTTGCGATGCTTCAGAAGCCATTCGGTGCTGCTCTGGCGCAGGATACCTATCAGGTCATGCACACTCTCGTCACACTGGGCTCAGGCGGGATCACCGGTGCGGGCCTGGGCTCCGGGCAACAGAAGCACATGCTGCCGGCAGCGGAGAGTGACGCCATATTCGCCGTTCTGGGTGAAGAGCTCGGCTTGATCGGATGCCTCGTCGTCATTATTCTCTTCGCAGCCTTTGCATACCGGGGTTTCAAGATCGCTCTCAGAGCGCAGGACTCCTTCGGCTTCATTCTGGCGTCAGGCATCACCATCTGGCTCACCTTTCAGGCGCTGATAAACGTAGCCGTGGTTACGGACACACTTCCCTTCACAGGCCTACCTATGCCCTTCATCAGCCTGGGCGGCTCGTCACTGGTCATCTCGTTGATGGGCGTGGGCATGCTCTTGGGCGTCTCTCGGGGAAGCAGGGAAAACATAGAGGAACAGAATGCGCCTGCTGGTATCGGGCGGAGGGACGGGCGGGCACGTGTACCCTATTCTGGCCGTCCTGCAACAACTAGATAGTCAAAGCACGCCGTCATCGGAGATCTGCTACGTGGGCAACGTTTCCGGGATCGAGGCCAGGCTGGCAAACAGAGCGGGGTTGTCGTTCAAGGGCATAACAACGGCCAGCTTCCACGGTGCTCCTCCGTGGGTGCTGCCGGCCCGACTTGTGCGACTTGCTCGCGGAACGGCCCAGTCTCTGAGCATCATCCGCCAATTCGCACCACAGGCGGTGCTGGCCACCGGAGGCTACGTATGTGCTGCACCGGTGCTGGCTGCGCGGCTGAGACGCGTGCCCAGCGTGGTATACCTGCCAGACCTGGCACCGGGAGCAGCAATACGCGCCCTCTCACGATTCGCAGAGGTCGTCGCCGTCACCTTTCCTGAATCGAGGGACCACTTTGCCCGAGGCAAGGCTGCGGTCACCGGGTATCCAGTCAGGCAGGAGCTGTTCGAAACCGACAAGACTCTGTCCCGACGCGCACTGGACCTGGAGATTTCCGAGACGACACTCCTGGTGCTCGGTGGCAGCCAGGGTGCCCACAGTATCAATGCCTCCATCAGTGCCATCCTGGAGGATCTGTTGGAACTCTGTCAGATCGTGCACATCTGCGGGGAAAGAGACGCGCACTGGCTCTTCTCGCGGAGAGACGATCTGCCTGGCGCTCTGGCAGCGCGCTACAAGGTTTTTCCCTACCTCCATGAAGACATGATCCACGCCCTGGGAGCGGCTGACTTGGCCGTGGCTCGAGCGGGTGCAGCCACCACTGGCGAGTTCCCGGCTCTCGGCCTGCCCAGTGTCCTCATACCGTATCCGTACGCCGGGCGTCATCAGGCATTGAATGCCGACTATATGGCGCGGAACCAGGCGGCGGTGAAGATTGCGGACGAGGACTTGGCGACTGACGTCTTGCTGGAAGTACTGAGCCAGCTCCTCACGGACGACGCCAAACGTGCACAACTCGCCGAAGGAGCCCGCTCTCTGGCGCGGCCTGACGCAGCCGCTCGTATCGCTCAGCTTGTGACAGACGTTGCGCTTGCGAACTAAAGCAGCCCAAAGGGAAACGGTATGGACTTGGCTTTCGAACCCGCGATGCTCCAGTTCTTGATAGTCGTTGGCACGGCATTGTCCGTGTCCACCGTGGTCGGCCTGAAGCGTGGCTGGAGAGGCCAACTGATGGCCTTCGTGCCCATCGTTGCCGTCTGGGCCCTGCTCGGGGCAAAGGGAGACAGTCTGATCAGCACGGTCAATGTCACCTACAGAGGGACGCTTTTCTTCATCTCTTGTGGCTCAGCGACCGACACCGCGTCTTGCCTGGAATCTCGCGGCGTCGCAGACGCCGTTCTCGTTGACCCCAGCAACGCGGGCCAGACGCAGTTGCTCCTGCTCGTGGCCTTCGTTTCCGCGGTCGCGCTTGTTTTCCTGGCCGTCATGCGCTTTGGAAGGAGACCGAGTTCTGTCCTCCAGAGGATCACAGGTGCAGCCCTCGGGGTGGCCAACGGCTTCACGCTGAGCTATCTGCTGCTGCCGCTCCTGCCCTACCGGCAAGAGATCGACCTGCCGATAGCCACAGCAGCGGCCGAGGAAGGACTGCCCAACATGGCTCAGGGCCTGCCTGCCTCCATCAACATACCACACGTGAGCATCGCAGCCCTGGTCCTGGTCGTCTTCGTGGTGTTCGTGATTCTGGCCGTACGGTTGATGAGGCCCACGCAGGTGTAGTCGGAATGTGTCAGAGCCGGTGATGGCCAGCAGCTCAAAAGGGAGAGCTTGACTTGGGGCCACTGGAAGTCTTGTGGATCGTGCTAGTAGGCGTGTTCGCTGTGGTGGGCGTCGTGAGAGGCTACCCCAAAGAACTGGGCGTCACGACCACCATCCTGGCTACCATGCTGCTGTTGACCAAGGGAGGTGCGTCAGCGTTGACCGCGTTGGACTCCTATCTGATCGGGTGCACCGAGACCAGTGTGATATTCCAGGGCGAGTACAGCGACTTGATCCAATCGCTGTTCTACATTCTGGTTTTCGTGGCAGCTGTGATCGTGTCGTATCACGGAGAGACCTTGGCTTTCTCAGGGGTGCCTCCAAGAGGGCCTGTGGGGATCGCGCTGAACCTGACGAGCGGACTGATCAACGGCTATCTGATCTCAGGAACGTTATGGCACTATCTGCACGTCTTCAACTACCCAATCCAGGTACTGGGGCTTTTCAGGCCTCCACTGACCGACTTCGCGCAGGCCTACCTGGTCCCCTTGCTGCCCGTGGCCTTGCTCGAGCCTTACTTGATCTTTCTCGTACCGTTCATGATCGTGATGAGGGTCATCAGATGACGGACCCTGCACCTGCGCCCGGCGACGAGCGTGCCCTCCAGACTCTCAGACCTGGGGCACACATCCACCTGGTGGGTATTGGTGGCATCGGTATGAGCGCCATCGCACGCGTGCTTTTGCAGAAGGAATACATCGTCTCCGGGTCGGACCTGCGCCTTTCCCGCATCACTCGCGAACTGGTCGCTCTCGGGGCCACGGTCCATCAGGGGCACAGAGGCGAGAACGTCGTGGGGGCAGAGGCAGTGATACTATCGTCAGCGGTCGCTGAGGGCAATTCAGAGATCGTCGAGGCCAGAAAGAGAGGCGTTCCCGTTCTCAAGAGGGGACAGGCGCTGGCCTGGCTGATGGAGGATCACTACAGCATCGCGGTGGCGGGCACACACGGCAAGACGACCATCAGCGCCATGATCGGTCTCTTGCTCGAGGATGCCAAACTGGATCCCACTATCATCGTGGGAGGCATCATCCCGGAGATTGGTGCCAACGCCAAGGAGGGAAAAGGCAAGTACCTGGTCGTCGAAGCCGACGAGTACGATCGGGCTTTCCTCCATCTCAGTCCGCAGTTGGCCGTACTCACCAGTATCGAAATGGACCATCCAGACTGTTATGTCAATCTAGAAGAGATGTCACAGACCTTCAGGGATTTCCTCTCGAAGATGCCGCCGGGCGGGTTCGTGATGGCCTGCGGAGATGACCCTCAGGTGATGCAGGTAGTCAACGATCTGCCAGACCTGAGGGTAACCACCTACGGTCTCCACCCTGAGAACCATTGGAGAGCCGCGAACCTCGAGCTGAACGCCCTGGGTGGAACCGACTTCGTGGTGGCAGCCGGGGCAGAACAGAAGGGCTGGTTTCAACTCAGCATCCCTGGCGCCCACAATGTCTCTAATGCCCTGGCGGCTATAGGAGTCGCCGATCACCTGGGGCTGGATTTGACCTCTGTTCGAGATACGCTGAGACGCTTCCAGGGTGTTGGTCGTCGCTTCGAGATCAGGGGCGAGCTCCAGGGCATAACGGTCGTCGATGATTACGCGCATCACCCCAGCGAGATCAGGGCAACCCTGGCGGGCGCTCGCCGACGATACGACGGCCGCCGGATCTGGGTCGTTTTCCAGCCCCACACGTACAGTCGTACCAAGGCGCTCCTGGGCGACTTCGCCAGCGCCTTCACCGACGCCGACCAGGTTGTCGTCACAGCCATCTACGCTGCCCGGGAGACGGACACCTTGGGCATGCGCGCCGGCGATCTTGTGCAGGCGATGAGTCACCCGCGGGCTGTGCACGTGGCCGATCTCAGTGAAGCGGCGGTGCGAGTCGCCAGCCAGCTTGTTTCCGGCGACGTCCTGATCATCATGGGCGCCGGGGACGTGTGGCGTGTAGGCGAGCAGGTACTGGCCATGCTCAGGGAGAGAGACGAGCACGATGACTAGCAGCAAGGATCTCCCCAGAATCGCCGAAGAAAGGGGGCTGGGCTCTCTACTGGTTTTGGATGAGCCGCTCAGCAAGCACACGTCCTTTCGAATCGGAGGACCGGCCGACTTCTTCGCCGTCGCCGAGAACGAGGAGCAGCTCTGCGGGTGGGTATCGCTGGCCAGAGAGTCGGGGCAGCCGTATTTCGTGATAGGCAAGGGCACGAACCTCCTCGTCGCTGATGAAGGATTCAGAGGCCTGATCATCGAGAATCGATGCTCCACCTACATCGTGAATGGCGACCGGCACATACTGCACGCAGAGGCTGGAGTCCCACTGGCGCGTCTGGCACACCAGGCCACCGCCAGAGGACTCCAGGGATTGGAATGGGCCGTTGGCATCCCTGGCACCCTGGGAGGTGCCATCGTCAACAACGCGGGCGCCTACGAAGGCAGTATGGCGGACTGCGTGCACCGGGTCACCATTCTGGATCACCAGGGACAGACACAGCGATTGATACCTGCCGAGCTGAGATTCGACTACCGTGCCAGTCGCTTCAGAGAACCACCGTGCCGAGGGGAGATCATTCTCTCATCAGACCTGTCGTTGGCCCCAGGATCCGCCGCGATACTCAAGGAGCGCGTCGAACGCTACACCAGATGGCGACGCGAAACCCAACCGCGAGAACCCAGCGCCGGATCCGTGTTCAAGAACCCGGAGGGGTTGAAGGCCGGTAAACTGATAGAGGAAGCGGGGCTCGGAGGCACCCGCGTGGGCGACGCAGCGATCTCACGCAAACATGCGAACTACATAGTGAACGAGGGACAGGCCACCGCCCACCAAGTGTGGCAGCTCATCCAGCTTGTCAGAGACAAGGTTTGGGAGCTTCACCAAGCGAGAATGGAGCTGGAGATCGAGCTGGTCGGGGAATGGCCATACGCGTACGTGAGTTGAGAGGAAGAGAGCAGCATGTTTTCGCTATCGTGGGCGAGCAAGACCAAGAGACAACCTCATCGTTCCGAGTTGCGTCTGGGAAGGAGCTACGAGCAGACCGTAGCTCGCCAGAGGATGCCTGTGCGATCCACGGAGGGGACGCGATCCTCGGCTGGCAGGCGCTCCGCAGTGGGAATCGGCCCGCGGGTCGGCAGCTTACTCCTGGCCTTGGCTTCGCTGGCTGCTCTCGCCCACATGTTCCTCTCCGATGGCTACTATGTCTTTGAGGTCACTCTGCATGGCAACAGCCTCGTAGCTGCGGAAGAGGTATTCCAGCGGAGCGAGATCGAGGGTTACAGCATCTTCTTCATCGACCCAGCCAAGATCGAAGAGAGGATCCGAGCCATTCCCGACGTCCGAGAGGCGACGGTACAGGCCAGCCTACCCAACGTTTTGGTCATCGATGTGCAAGAGCGGCAAGCACGCGCGATCTGGCAGACCGGTGACGACCGCTACGGCATTGATGACGAAGGTACAGCCGTGTCACTGCGGGGGGAGGCTGAACCGAGCATCGTGATCAGAGATCTCGACTCCACACCACTCGAACTAGGTGCGCGCGTGAACCTAGAGGCAGTGACTGCGGCCGAGACATTCCAGAGTTTGCTGCCGAGTGTCACGTATTTCGACTACTCGCGGGAACACGGCATCAGCTACCTGGATCAGCACGGCTGGCGAGTCTACCTCGGTAGTGAGCAAGGCGCGGAACTCAAGGTGGCCGTCGTAGACGCGCTCGTCAATCAGTTGGAGAGCCAAGCAGCGGCCGTGGAGCTCATAGACGTCCGCTTCCCCGAGAGCCCGCTCTATGAATTGGCCGAAACATCGGCTCCAGAACCGGAGTAGTAGGCGGTGCCAACAGACCGGAGGAAGACAACGTGGAAGATACCATAGTCGCTATCGACGTGGGCACCACCAAGGTGTGTACACTGGTCGCCGAACCCAGCGATGAGGGAGAGCTTCGCATTGTGGGCGTGGGAGTATCGCCTTCCAAGGGCCTACGCAAGGGGGTAGTGCTCGATGTCGAGCAAGCCACGCGGGCCATAGCCCAGTCGGTCCACAAAGCAGAGCAAGCCTCGGGCTATGCGATTGACAGCGCCCACGTAGGCATCTCAGGGTCCCACATCTCCGGCCTCAATAGCAGGGGTATAGCTGCCATCTCTCGCGGTGAGCGCATCATCGTGCAGGATGACATCAATCGGGCCATGGAGGCAGCTCGTGCTATAGCCATACCTCCGAATCGCGAGCTATTGCACGCTATCCCCCGTGGTTACGCGGTCGACGAGCAGGATGGAGTGCGTAACCCACTGGGCCTTCGCGGCTTCCGCCTGGAAGTCGAGGCCCACATCGTGGTTGGAGCTTCGACCTCCATCCACAACCTGGTGGAGTGCGTGCAGGCCGCAGGCGTGAGTGTGGAGCATCTCATCGTGCAAGCTATTGCCGCAGGAGAGGCCGTGTTGACCGAACCTGAGAGAGACCTCGGTGTTGCACTGGTTGACATCGGCGGAGGCACAACAGACATGGCAGTGTTCATCGATGGGAGCGTCTGGCACACGGTCGTGCTGCCTGTGGGAGGAAACCACCTGACACAGGACGTCGCCGTAGGATTGCGCACGCCATTCACAGTCGCTGAGAACCTGAAGATCCAGTATGGACATGCCATACCAGACACCATCGCTCCCGATGAACTCATCGACGCCACGTCCTTCGGGGACAGCTCACATCGTTCTGTATCGCGGGCCAAGCTCTCGGAGATCATCAGAGCACGCATGGAGGAGATGCTGGAATTGACGATGCGGGAGATCAAACGATCGGGGTACGACGGTCTGCTCCCCGCTGGCGTTGTGCTCTGTGGGGGTACGTCTCAGTTGGCAGGGATCAAGGACCTGGCCCGGGAGACGATCGGTTTGCCGGTGCGCATCGGTTCACCACGGGGCCTCGAAGGGCTCGTGGAGTCAGTCAGAGACCCGGCTCATGCCTGCAGCGTGGGCTTGCTCCTGTGGGCGCTGAGATACACGCCAGACGTAAGGCGCAATGGAATGGCAGGTAGACAGGGCATGCTTCGTCGCTTGAGGCAGCTCGTCGGCGTGTTCAGCCCGGGATAGATGGCAGGCCAGCCAAGGCAACGTGGACACACCAAGAAGGGTGCGAAGTCAGGAAAGGGAGGTAATGGAGGATGAACTACGTACCGGAGATGGGCAACTTCGCTAAGATCAAAGTCATAGGGGTCGGGGGAGGTGGCGGGAACGCCATCAATAGGATGATCAAGGAGAATCTAGAGGGCGTCGAGTTCATCGCTGTGAACACCGATGCCCAGGCGCTGTATTTCTCCGAAGCACCCTATCAGATCCGCATCGGTGACAAACTAACCAAAGGATTGGGAGCAGGCGGCGACCCGCAGATCGGGTCTGAGGCTGCGAAGGAAAGCGAGGAGGAGCTCAGGAAAGCCGTCGATGATGCAGACATGGTATTCATCACCGCAGGCATCGGAGGAGGCACGGGCACCGGGGCATCTCCCCTCATCGCCGAGATCTCCAAGCAGACTGGCGCCCTCACCATAGGCGTGGTGACCAAACCCTTCAGCTTCGAGGGCAAACGCCGGAAGGAAGTGGCTGAGGAAGGCATCTCCGCGCTCAAGGAGCGTGTCGACACATTGATCGTCATCCCCAACGATCGTCTGCTCGATTTGGTGGACAAGAAAGCCTCCATCCAGGAAGCCTTCTCCTTCGCGGACGATGTGCTGCGACAAGGGATCCAGGGCATCTCCGAGCTGATCACGGTTCCCGGCCTGATCAACCTCGATTTCGCCGATGTGCGCACTATCATGTCCAAGGGAGGTTCGGCTCTCATGGCCGTCGGTCGCGCCACCGGCGACACCAGAGCCGTGGACGCGGCGTACGCCGCCGTGAGCAGCCCACTCCTCGACGTGACCATCGATGGGGCCACAGGAGTCCTGTTCAACGTCACTGCCGGGAAGGACCTCACACTGCATGAGGTGAATGAGGCAGCCAGAGTCATCAGAGACATGGCCCATCCAGACGTCAACCTCATCTTTGGGGCAGTCATGGACCCCGAGATGGAGGACGGCCACGTACAGATCACGGTCATCGCAACCGGATTCGACGGTGCCCGGAAGCGTCTGTCGGTGGCGGGCGGCTCCAAGATACGGGAGTTCCCGATCCCACGCTTCGACAACGACAATCTGGATATTCCGACATTTCTGCGTCGCTAGCGATGGGCCCGTACTGTCACTTGGCTCTGCAGTGGGACAAACAACAGCATATTGACTTCTCTCCTCCTCCCTTTCGGGGCTGAAAGGCCCAATTCTGAGCAAGTAGAGCTTGGACTCACTTGCCAGAAGGATCCTTTCCTGGGGGAAGGTTACTGCGCCACCTTCCCCCTCGCCCCCCTTCCCCGCTCCGGCTTCGTGTCAACCCCCAAACTTTAAGGTTACCGTGCCCCTCTGACCTTGCCATGCCTGTCGCTTTGTGCTAACTTTACTGGGTGTGTCGCCACAAGATGTTGTGTCCCGCGCACACTGGGCGTACGACATCTAGTGTAACACCATTTCGCATGCTCAGCCCTCCCCACTGCGCCGAAGGAGGAGAGACCATGAAATGCCCTTACTGCAGCAAGAAGGAGACCCGGGTCATTGATACCAGAGAGGTCGGTGAGGGCATCCGTCGTCGAAGAGAGTGCAAGAGCTGTCGGCAGAGGTTCACCACCTACGAACGAGTTGGCAAGACCAGCCTCATGGTAGCGAAGAGGGACGGGCGACGCGAGCCTTTCGACGGCGACAAACTCCTCAAGGGCATCCTCCGGGCCTGTGCCAAGCGCCCTATCCCCACAGAGATCCTCGAACAACTGGTCAAAGACATAGAAAGGGAGATCTATGAACTGGGCCAGGCAGAGGTGCCGAGCGAGCGCATAGGGATGATGGTCACGAACCATCTGCGCGAGTTGGACGATGTTGCCTACGTGCGCTTCGCCTCCGTCTATCGCCGCTTTCAAGATGTAGACACTCTGGCCGAGGAAATCGAGGAGTTCAAGGAGTGGAAGAAGCGAGAGGCGGAGTTGGAGGCCCAGCTCCCTCTCGAACTCTAGCCCCACTCGGCAAGTCCACACCATCTTCTGTTGACAGGAGATCCGGAATGTCCCAAGGCAACGCCGCTATGATACTGTCGTCAAACGCAATGACGGTGCTGGAAAGGCGATACCTCAAGAGAGACGAGACCGGCAAGGTCACGGAGACCTCGGA
>CAZOBP010000010.1:0-33083 GCA_964577995.1 uncultured Anaerolineales bacterium | reverse complement strand
AGGAAGCCGCTGGCGCTCAATTCCAGGATCGCCGTGTTCACCTGTTCCTGAAGAATGAAGCTCTTCGGACGTGTGGCCATGACATAGGGATCCTCCGTAACTGGAGGCCCCACGATGCTGATTCCAGCCTGTTCGCGAGAGAACTGGTAGGTCGAGACGACGTCCGTGATCGCCGCGTCCAGCTCTCCTCCATCCAGCGCCGCCAGAGCTTCCTCAGGCGCAGCGTACGGTAAGAGATCGAACTCCATCCTTCTGAGCAACTGCCGCGCCTCCACGTCTCCCATGGAGCCCCACTCAACTCCAACCCGCTTACCCGGCAGGTCCTCTACACCAACTATTCCAGATTCCGTTTGGCGCACCACCAGCACCTGGCCGGCGTTGAAATACGAGTGGGAGTAGACCACGTCTTCCGTCAGTCTGGAGTCAAAGGGCAATGCAGAGATGATGAGATCTACCCTTCCCACACGCAATGCGTCGTAGAGCCCGTCGAACGAGATGATAACGAATTCCGCATCGACCCCGAACCTGCGAGCAAGCTCCCACGCCAGGTCAACATCGTAGCCCACCAACTCACCCCCCTCATCGATGAACTCGAAGGGGGGATAGCTAGCATCCATAGCCACGCGGATCAGACCCTCGTCTTGAATGCGCTCCCAGGTCTCATCCTTGCTCTGTTCTCCAGGCATTAGCGCCAACCACATACCAGCCGCCACGGTCATCACGGAGAGGACGATCACCAGAGCCAGGGTCAGCCGCTTCTCTCTGCCCTGCGATCTCATCCCATCGTCCCTACTACTCGGGCTCCACAAGCCAGTCGGTCGCTCCATGTGCGTACTTCTGTATCTCCAGATAGATCGGCTTGAGGATGAAATCTGGTGTTACGAGAGTGTAATAGTCACGGAAGTTCTTCTCCGGGACAGGTGTCCGGAAGGACCAGATAGCGAGGACCTGGCACCAATCCCATTCGGCCGCGAGTCCGTAGGCCTGAATGGTGTACAGTATCCGCTGGTACGGACGCACGGCTTTGGTCCAGCGCGGGTGATCGTTCCAGCCCCCCTCTGTAATCATGACCTTCTTGTCCTCATCGCCGTTGCGGACCATCACCTCCCGTACTAGCTCGGCCCTGGAGAAATTGATCTTGTCCTCCGCGGGAGGATCATCGGGGGGGAAGACGTAACCATAGGCGTGGATAGCCAGGATATCGAAGTAGTCCTTGGCCCCAGCATCATACATCCGTTGCAGGAAAACGAGGTCGCTCAGACCCCACTCGTTGCCCTCGCGCGCTATGGTGGGGGCCAGCCCCCCGTTCAGGACATAGCAGTCCGGGTTGGCCTCCTTGGCGCGCCGGTAAGCGACCTTGAGGAGCTCGGTGTAAGCCTCAGGATCGACAGGGCGATAGCCCCACTCGAAGCTGAGGTTAGGCTCGTTCCAAATGATGAAGTAGTCCACGCGGCCCTTGAAGTGGTCGACGAACGCGTAGACGAAGTCACCGTAGTCCTCGAAATGCTGCTCATCCAGGTAGCGAAACGTGGTGTCCTTCGGCCGCGCCCACTCGGGCACGAAGTCGAGGCGAGCGACCACGGTCAGCCCCTGGTTCACGGCATGATCGACGACCAGATCGGCATGTTGCCAGTCGAGCTCCCCCTTCTTGGAGGGTTCGATGTAACCCCAGGGGAAGTACTCGACAATCCAGGGAGCACCCATCTCTCTCACCAGTTGAAGAGTTCGCTGGATCTTCCACTCCTCCACCTCGTCAGTGAGACGAGTGTGGACTCCCATCTTGGGGTTCACGGTCTCCACGCTGTGAGGCAAGCCCATGATGATGATGGGCCTGGGCATGGCACCAGCAACAGCCAGTACACAGACAAGGATGAGTGCCCTTGCCGTGTATGCTGCGGTTTCCTTGCGCCTGACTGTGAGGAGATAACGTACCACTTGCCTATGAACAAAGGAGGGAAGGGCATGTGAGCCCTATCCCTCCCATCGTGGAACTCACGGCTGGTGTGCGCACTAGCTTCGTTCCAGATAGTCGATGATGCCCTTGGTGGCCTTCCGCGCATCGGCAACGGCTTCCACGATGGTCGCCGGGCCGGTAACGGCGTCACCCGCGGCGAAGATACCTGCCACCGAAGTCTCATTGGTCTCCGGATCGACCTCGAAGGTGTTCCACCGCGTGGTCTGGAACCTGGAGTCCTCGGCGAGCCAGGAGATGTCGGGACGCTGACTGATGGCCTGGATCATCATGTCGGCCTCCATCACGAACTCTGAACCCTCTACCGGCACAGGCCGGCGTCGCCCACTCTCGTCAGGCTCGCCGAGCTCCATGCGAAGGCACTCGAGCCCCGTCATTTTGCCGTCCTTACCTAGGACGCACGTGGGATTGGTAAGGAAGTGAAAGACGATACCTTCCTCCTCAGTCTCCTCGATCTCTGCCTCGTCCGCGGGCATCTGCTCCCTGGCCCGACGATAGACGATGAAGGACTCTGCACCCAGACGGCGAGCAGTCCGGACGGCATCCATGGCCACGTTCCCGCCGCCGATGACCGCGGTCCTCTTGCCTACCTTGACCTCCTTGCCCGAGTTCACGTCCCGCAGGAAATCTATCGCGTGTAGCACGCCTTCCAGGTCCTCACCCTCGATGCCCATCCAGCGGGGCTCGTGGGCACCAATGCCCACGAAGACAGCATCATGCTCCTGGAGCAGATCCAGGAGCTCTTGCTCCGATTGGACAGGGGTTTCCAGGCGTAGTTCGACCCCCAGGTCCAGGACACGCTGTACGTCCTGCTTGATCGCCTCCCTCGGCAATCTGTACGATGGTATCCCAGCCCAGAGCATCCCGCCTTCCAGAGGGTGAGCCTCGAAGATGGTCACCGCGTGGCCGACCTTGGCACATTCCCAGGCCACAGTCAGGCCTGCTGGCCCGGAACCTACGATCGCCACCCTCTTGCCCGTCGGCGCTCCAGGCTGTACGTGAGCCTCGCCATAGTCGGCGGCTGCCCGCTTCAGCCAAGCGATGGCCAGCGGAGTCCCCTTCTTCCCCAGTGTGCACTTCGCCTCGCAGTAGTGCACGCAAACACGCCCGCAGGCCGCCGCCAAGGGGTTGTACTCCAAGATCTGAGCCAATGCCTGATCGAAATCGCCGTCTGCGATGAAACCGATGTACTCGGCTGGGCAGCAGTGCAGAGGGCAGGCCTCGTTGCACGGTTCCTTCTTGCATGCCAGGCATCGCTCGGCCTCAGCGATGGCTTCCTCCCTGCTGTAACCGGAGGCAACTTCATCGAAGTTGCGGATGCGTGCATCCGCATCCTGCGTTCTCATCTCCACCCGGTCGAGCTGCATCTTCTTCTTCTCAGGCAAGGTGACCTCCTCGTGCCGTGCTGCTCTGGTCTTCCTCCACGGTGGCCTTGGCGACCGGCTGGCTATTATAGGTCGCGCCCATTGGATTGTCAATTGAAACTCGCAGATTACTGGACAATCTGCACCACGTGCTCGGCTTGGTAGGGATAGTACTCGAATGAGCAGTCGAATGAAGCGATGGTGCCCGGTGGTATCCGCGACGGCTCGGTGAACGCGAAGCCCGCATTCGATATCTTGCCGAACGAGTCGTACAGAGACACCACGGCTCTCGTGTAGTCTGCAGTCGTGAGCCCGTCATTGCGAATGGTGCCCACGACGTGATAGAGCCCGGCATCGTCCATGCGCGCGTAGCTATGAAGCACGATGATGCCTTCGCCAGGTCGCTCTGTCGTGGCCCGCGCGGTGGCGCGGAGACTGTACCTCTGCCAATCGCCCGGGTTCTCCCAGACGATGACGAAGGGGGTCCTCTGTCCCGGGACCATCAGATCCACCAGGGCGGACCCAGTGATAGACTCCAGTACTCTCCCCGCATCATCGTAGAATGTGATGTGTACGCGAATCTGATCCACGTTGTGGAGCATGTCGTTGTGCACCTCACCTACGATATGCAGGGCGCCCAGGTCATCGACGTAGTCGTTGGTACCCATCAGCCCAAGAATGACCTCGGATGGCTGCGGGATAGCGGCTGCGCGGGAAGGTGTAGGCGGAGCCACCGGAGTCCCACCGGTCACCAATGCGGCGCTGGCCGCTTGGGCTAACCTGGCCAGGGGCAGACGAAGCCAGGAGGCGGTCGTGACGACAGCGCCCACCGGGCTCGACTCCGTCAGGCCGTCGAACGTCGTGATTTGATACCGATAGGACGTCGAGGGATTCAACCCCCTCTCACTGAATCCTGTGTCTCGAACGCTGGTCCTGAAGGTATACATGTTGTAGCCCAACCCCATGTCCCAGTAGACCCGGTAGATAGCTCCTGGCGCCGCACTGGGCGCTTCCCAGATCAGGCTGATCTCGTCGCCTCCCACGCTCACCGCCGAGACGTTGAGAGGGGCAAGGGGAGGGGAGACAGACGTGCCTGCTGTGGCCTCGGGGGTGACCGTCGCCGTGGCTGTGGCTATCGCGGCAGTCGGAGTAGCGCTGGCTGTCGCGGTGGAGATATGAGTGGCCGTCGGTGTCGATGTCCTGGTACTGGTGTGAGTCGGTGAGCGAGTGGCTGTCGTCGTGTGCGTGGAGGTAGGGGAGGGTGTCCCGGTGCTCGTGCCAGTGGAGCTCGGAGTCGACGTCCTCGTCTCAGTCCAGGTCGGCGACGGCGTGCTTGTGGACGTCGGGGTCCAAGTAGCCGTGGTGGAAGGAGTGGCGGCCAGCGCAGCGGTGGCTGTCAGGCTTGGCGTAGAGGTACGGGTTGCTGTGGGCGTGGCCGGCGCGGTAGGGGTCCTGGTAGCCGTAGCAGTGTCGGTTGGCGCCACAGTCTTCGTCGGCGTGTCGGTCGGCGCGGTAGTAGCCGTTGGTATACTCGTCGCGGTGGGTGTCCAAGAAGGTGTTGCAGTCGGGCTCGATGTGGAGGTGCTCAGCGGCAAGGTCGCTGTGGCCTCTTCTGGTTCAGGAGTGCCAGGCGTCTGCGACGGAGAAGGCGTCGAGGTTGACGTGAACGTGGGCACTATCCCTGGGCCGGTCCCCGGTGTGGGGGAACCTGCTACTCCCTCTACGGTCGGTGCTGGTGGAGTGGGCGACTCCTCAGCAGGCCTGCCCATCGAGACCGCCAGGCGGCCACCGGGCGGCACTGTGAAGATGAGGAGTGCGATGAAGCCCCCAATCACGAAGAAGTTGAGGATGGCCAGAACGACGATGATGGTCACCCATGACTCTGAACTGAGATTCCTCATAGCAGGTCACGTCAGACCAGCTCTCTCCTGCTCATCTCAATGAGTCGTCGCGACAGAGCGACGATAGGCCCCATGAGAGTCATTACCTCCCTCCAAGGGATGTCCCGGAGACCCAGCTCTGTTCCTCGCCTCGATCGGCGAAGGAGAACGAGGGCAGCGACGGCACCCAGAGAGGCCCCCAATACGATTCCGAGCAGAATGGCGGGGCTCCAGCTCCTCGTGTTCACTGCTCACCTCCGTTTGGCCAGATAGCTCAGGCCTCTTTTCAACCCCTCGGTGGCAGCCCAGGTCCAGAAGACCGGCTGGACGGCCACTGCCGATGCCAGCTTGGACAGGCGCTCTGCTCGCTCCACTCCGCTTCGCACCTGGCGGAGCCTGGGCTTGATGGGTGCCTTCAAGCGGCGCACGTATTTGATTGCATAGAAGGGGAGAATCACCAAAGGCACCGCGACTACAGCGGCTTCCATAACCAGCAGAACGAGGGACAGATCTCTTGCCAGGGTCAACCCCTCAGCGGACATGGCTCCACTCCACAGGATCACTTGCGCTGGCCTATTGTACACAGGTTGTTCTTGATAGTCAATCGAATTGGGGAAGGAACGGCAGCAGAACACGAGGGGCCGCTCACGACGACGGCTGCCAGCATCCCAGCGATGCTCCATGGCACAGGCGATACCCACAGTGTTGCCAACCGTCAGGCGTTCTGCTATAATACGACTGTTCGACACCAGGAGACGGTGCTTGGGAGAATACAAGGGTGAAGTGTCCTAATTGTGGCGCCACGTTCAGAGGCGGTCGTGGCCGATGTCCCGCGTGTGGCTACAGAGTGCAAGCCAAGACACTTGTGAGGCGATGTCCGGAATGTCGCGCCAGAGTCGCGGAGGGTGCCAAGACCTGCCTGATGTGTGGGTCGAGTCTGGATGGCGGCAAGAGCTTCCTTCCTCAAGTATCCCTCTCGATGGTCCCCCCCGCACCCCTGCTGGGAGCTGTCCTGGCCGTCGTGTTGCTGCTAGCCGTCTGGTTTCTCAAGCCGTGGAGGGGTATTCACCTGGGAACCTACTATACTCCCACGGCCACCGCTACATTCACACACACGCCCACCTCCACCGCCACTCCTAGCGCGACGCCCACGTCTCCACCCACCGACACACCAACGCCGCAAGTGACCACCTACATTGTTCGAAGCGGTGACACGCTGAGCCTGATAGCCGGCCAGTTCGGGGTGACCGTGGACTCCATCATGGAGGTCAACGGGCTTACAGACTACGTGATCCAGGCAGGTCAGGAATTGCTGATCCCCGTCGAGGTAGAAGAGCCCGCGGCCAGCACTGTGGCTTCGGAGGCCCCCGGCGCGGAGGCCACAATGCAGCCAGCAACCAGGACATACGTCGTGCAACCGGGAGACAGCTTGTCCGAAATAGCCGGACGCTTCGGTGTGTCACAGCAAGCGCTCATGGAGGCCAACGACATCACCGACCCGGACGCGATCCGCGAGGGTCAGCCATTGGTGATACCAGGTCTCGCGTCCTCCACGGAGACTCCCGGTATCGGGGGGCCGCCGACGCCCACGGTCTCATCCGAGCTTGTCTATCCGGCCGCCATCCTGCTAGCACCTCCAGACGGGTCGGAGTTCCGCGAGGAAGATGCCGAGACGCCGATTCTCCTCAACTGGCTGTCTGTTGGCCTGTTAGGTGAGGACGAGTGGTACTCCGTATCAATACAGTACCTGAACGACGACGAAGCTGAAGAGCAGGAGATCCTCAATCTCGGCAAGGCAACATCCTATCGTGTTCCGCTTGAACTTCGCCCACCTTCGGAAGCCGAGACTCACCTCTTCGAGTGGCAAGTCACGGTCATACGGTTGGTCGAAACCGAGCTTGAGGGCGAACCACAGACGGTCCAGATAGGCCGCGAGAGCGAGAAACGCGGGTTCTACTGGTACTGATCAGGTTCCACCGATGGTGATTTCCCCGATGACCATCGTTGGTGCGCCAACCGAAGCGGCAAGGGGTATGAACCTCAGATCGTCTGCAGTCCCCTGAACGTTGGCTAGCATGTCCAGCATGTTGCCCGCAACCGTGACCTCAGTGACGGGTTTGATGATCTCACCGTTCTCCACCCACAAGCCGCTGGCACCGACGGAATAGTCTCCATTGATGGGGTTGATGCCCCCAGTGTTCATCGTGCTAGTGACGTACAGACCTTTGTCAACGCGGCCAATCAACTCGGCGACCGGCGTCGAGGATGGCTCCAGATAGAGGTTGGTTGGAGCAGGGTGGGGCAGGGTTCTATGAGAACCCCTCTGACCGTTTCCAGTGGACGCCGTGCCCTCCACGTTCGCCGTGTAGGTGTCGTAGAGCAGTCGTTCGAGCCGGCCATTGGCTATGAGCCGCGTTCTCGAACTGGCCACTCCTTCCCCATCGAAAGGAGCTGACGCGAGACCACCAACCAATCGGCCGTCATCGATCAGGTTGACACTCTCGGCAGCGATCTTCTCTCCCACCTTCCCCATGAGGAACGAGCGACCGCGCTGCGTAGCCTCGCCAGTCAGCGCCCCCGCCAGAAACAACAAGAGTTCCGTCCCTGCGAAGGGGTCCATGATCACTTCTGCCTGTTGGGTCCTCACCGGTGTTCCACCCATCAACTGCAGGGCCCTGCGGGCAGCTTCGGCACCAATCTCCTGGGGGTCGAGATCCTCGTAGAAGACAGACCAACCGAGCCCCATTCCGGAGGCTTGTTCGCCTTCGTCTCTGGCCACCGCCTGGAGATAGGCGACGACCCCTGTCCTCTCGTAGCAGCCGGAGAACCCATGCGAGTTTGCCAGATACACACGTGCGAGCTCATCGTGGTAGGAACAGTACAGCGTCGCCACCACACGCTGATCGTAGCTGAGAGCCACCCGCTCGACCTCCAAGACGAGATCCATCTTGTCCCCGACACTGCGCCGGGACAACTGACCGTCGTGGATCCTCAATTCCTCAGCGGAGACGGGGCAGTGTTTGTGAGGTGGCAGAGTCCTGTACTCGTCGCGGTCGGCACTGTCTGCGAGCGCGACGGCGGCCCGGAGTGTGGATTCCAATGCCGGGGCTGCGAAATCGGAGGTGTAGGCATAGCCCATCCTGCCGCGCTTGATGATACGCAGTCCCAATCCCCTGGAAACCGCTCGCGACATCTCCCGGACCTCTCCAGCGCTGACGCGGATCATAGTCGACTGGCCGTGCGTAACCACCGCTTCTGCTTCAACGTCTCCGCTAGAGGCTTGAGCGACAAGCTCCTCTGCCAGCTTGAGGTAGTCCATGTCCCTGCTGTGATCCTGACTCATTGGCGTCCCTTCGTGCCACCCACCGTGATGCTGGGAATCAGTAGTGTGGGCTGTCCCACGCCCACCGGAACCTGTTGCCCCTTGCCACACATCCCCAGCCCCTTGTCGAGCTCCAAGTCATGGCCAACCATGGTGATCTCTTTCAGGATCTCGGGGCCGTTTCCGATCAGAGTCGCCCCCCTCACCGGAGCAGTCAGTCTCCCGTCCTCAATCAGGTATCCTTCATTGACACTGAAGACGAAATCACCCCTGGCCGTGTCCGCCTGGCCGCCCCCCAGCATCTTGACATAAAGCCCGCGCTTGACCGACCGAAGGATTTCGACGGGGTCGCTCTCGCCCCCTTCGATCAAAGTGTTCGTCATACGAGGCATGGGGAGGTAGCGAAAGGACTGTCGCCGCCCATTCCCCGTCGACTGGCGGCCAGCGCTCCGGGCCTGGGCGAGATCCCACATGTATTCTCTCAGGACGCCTTCCTCGATCAGCACTGTACGCTGCGAGGGCGTCCCATCGTCATCGAAACGATAGGAGCCACGTCGCCCAGGCAAGGTGGCGTCGTCCACGAGGGTGATCAGAGGGGAGGCCACCTGCTCACCCACACACCCTGCAAAGATGGAGCCTCCCTGCATCACCGCATCGGCCTCCAAGGCGTGTCCACACGCTTCGTGGAACAGAACCCCTCCCCAACCATGGTTCATCACCACGGGCATTGGGCCTGCCGGGGCCGGTTGTGCGTCAAGCATCCTCACAGCAGAGGCGGCTGCCTCCCGCACCTCGGCCACCGGATCGGCCTGATCGAGGAGCTCGAGGCCCATCTGCCCGCCGATACCCCGGATGCTTTCCTGAACCAGATTGTGCTTTCGCGCCATGACCACCAGGATGAGCCCAAGGATGTTCCGTTCTTCTTCCGCCCACAGCCCTTCGGAGTTCCCGATCCAGACCCGCCGACGGTATTCGCGGTAGAGGACTTGCACCTGACTCACCCGAGGGTCGTAGGCCCTTGCCTCTCGGTCCAGGTCGTGGAGCAGTCGGCTCTTGGCGCGCTCACTCACCTCGTCGAACGGTTTTTGAGTGGTGAATGCCAGATCGCTATGGGCGCGGGTGAAAGCGAGCACCTGCGAGCGGTTGGTGCCTCTGGCTGCCGAGGCGGCCTCTCTCGCCGCAGTTAGCAGACTAGCTTCTGACAAGTCGTCGCTGTGGGCGTAGGTCGCCAATCCACCATAGAAGACGCGGATCCCAGCGCCACGGTCCAATCCCCGCACCGCTTCTTCTACCTTGGAATCCTCCAGGCCCAGGGTGGTGCTCTCTCTATCCTCGATGTAGATCTCGCTCAGGTCCCCGCCGTTTTTCAGGGCCTCAGACAACACCCTGCGTGCAGACTCTTCAGGTACCAGCTCCACTTTCCTCATTCTATGCTATGCTCCCATCCCCCACGCCTTATGCCTGGCCCAAGACAGCAAAAGACATCGCCAACCCCACGGCGATGCCCTTTCCCGGACATTCTCCACGAGAAATAGGACCGCGTCCTGCTACTGATCTGCCGACTGTGCCTGGGAGCGATGCAAGCGCTTGATGAGTCGCGATTTCCTCCGAGCTGCGTTCTTCTTGTGCACTACGCCCTTCTGAGCTGCTCTGTCCAGTGCACTCACGGCCAATGAGGCAACTTCGGCAGCCTCATCCAGCTTCTGCTCGGCGATCAGTTGATTCGCTCTCTTGATGTACGTTCGGGCCTGAGAACGGTAGACCCGGTTGCGCAGTCTCCGCTTGTCGGACTGTCTCAGTCTTTTCTTGGCTGACTCAGTTACTGGCAAGACCCATACTCCTTTCGTCTTTCACTCACACAGAATCATCATACATCCTTTCCAGGGATTTGTCCAGCTTTACATCCGTCTGAAACGATGGTATAATTCACGAAGTGATATACAGTCTGGTGCCGGGAGGCGCTACGTAGTGATGAGCGAGATGCAACTCGATACCCTCACGCAGAGGTATTGGCAGGGTTTCGAGTTGGCCAGTGGCGACTTGGAGCATCTGTCAGAAGTCCTCATTGAGGAAGAGGCTCCAATGACTGTGGAGGCTCTTACCAGGCGGGTGATGGAGAAACGCCTTGCGGACGAGAAGGCGATCTGGGATGACAGGGAGTCCAAAGGACACATCTACCAACCCCGCGACACTTACTCCGAAGGTGATCACCTGGTCTTCTCCGCCCTGGGAGATGTGGTGGGAACGGTGGTCGCAGTTCGGCCAGGTCGGCATCCCGACCATGCGCCATTCGACGTCATCCAGGTGAGGATGGAGGGCGGCGGAGAGACCAGAGAGTTTGCCGCCAATATGGGCATCCCCCACGCATTGAACTTCATCCAGGTGGGCCAGGACACCGATCTCGATCTAGGTGACCTGGCCGGGGTGAGCTCGGCACTCAGGCACAGCTACGGGCACTACGTGAAGCCCGTGCTGCTAAGAGGTCTGCGCGAGAGTCCTGAGTTCGCGGATTTCGGCGAGGAATGGTTCCTGAGAGGTTTCATGCTACCCATCGAGGAGGGACACCTGAACCTCGCCGAGGCGGTGCTGGATCTGGCAGCGGGCTTCTCCTCGGCCCAGCAGATCCTAGAAGTCCTAGAGATGCCGCCAGAGATTGCCCAAGCCGTGCAGATCTTCTCCCTGAACCACGCGCTCGGCTCCGACAGGCAGTCAAGATTCAGGTACGCTGGCACCAGGACGAGGATGGAGTGGTGCCTACCCAGGGTAGCCGACTCGAGGCCTCTGCGTTTCGAGCGTGGTCCGATGGATATCTCTCGCGATCACGAATTGGATCAGGTTGTCGAGCTCATCACCGATGAGAGTGCGCAGCCCAACGGCCATGGCGAGAACGACGAATGGTCCCACGTCCTCACATTCTACGATTGGTACTGGGGACACCTGCCCTACGACCAAGTCGCGATGAACCTCCTCGTTGACCCCTTCATAGAGGACCAGCTTTGCGCGCGGGTACATCTGCGTTTCGGGAGTGGTGAAGAGCCGTTTCCGGTTATCATCCGCTACCCTTCGGAGGAGCGTCTGGGCTGGTGGGGAAGCGCCGAACTGAGGCACTTCTTCGAGGTCAAGGAACTGGCTCCGGGCGCGACGGTAATCGTGCGGCGGACTCCCGCGTCGGAGACGGAGGGTATCTACGAGCTAGACTATCTACCTGGGCCGGCAACACGAATGGAGATGCTGGACTACGACGAGAGAAGGCAACCCGTGTTCCGAAGGCTCAGCCTCAAGTGTGCCGTCGACGAAGAGATGGCCCTGCCCAGATCTCGCTTCAGCGCTCTGGAGGCCCTCCGGTTCTTGGACGAAAGTGAGCGGCGAGCGACCACACTCCTGCTGAAGACGGCTTTCCAGCGAGTCGGGGAAAAGCTGCTACGCGGGCTTGGAATAGTTTATCGAGCGAGCTTCGCTGACCTCTTCGTAGCCACCAACATCGAGCGGCCTCTGCCTTGGACAATACTTCAGACCATCTTCGAGCAGGAGGTCTACCCTTGCTTCCGCATTGATGATGATGGTTTGTATCTGTATGACCCTGGGAAGAGTGACATCGAGGCCAAGAAGCTCAGGTTGACGTGGGACCAGGCCATCCTAGACTCAGGGAGATTGGGGCGCTAGAAAGGAGGCAGTGTTGGGGACGTTGGTGCGTCCAGATATCAACACCAAGTTCCGCGTCGACTACGACGGGTGGGCAGAGCGCAACGGCAACATTCGAATCCTCATCCGCGAGCAGCTATGCGCGGAGTGCAAAGCGAAGTTCGGGAGCGACGCAGCAGCTCAGGACATAGACTGGGTAAGTCCTAGTACAGGAGAAGTGACCGTCGTAGATGGGCTCCGCTATGCTTTGCGTGACTGCTGCAGCCGCAGGGACGACTACATCTCTCGTAGGACTCCGTTGACTGCGGCCATCTTCCGCGCACTCATCGCTGACGATGACACGCCACTGTCGGCGACAGAGATTCACGAGAGAATCGGCAGAAGTGACCCGAAGACCTTGCTTCGAATCCTACTCGGGGAAGGTATGCGAACGCACTATGGCGTGAGACCCATCCTTGGATAGCGATTCGGATTCTGCCACGCGGAGCCCCTCCGTGCTGTGCGACTCCACGAGAGGTGGCTCCCGTTTTTTGTGTCCACTAAGCAAAGAGATGGTCTGGCAGGGAGATGCCCAGACTCTCCACTCTGTCTAGGAACAGCGGCTTGATCCCCGTCGGCCGAAGAGGGCTCTGCCGTCCGCTTTCCGTCTTCCTGGCCTCGCTCCGCTCGAGATCCCCACGGACAAAGATCTCGCGGAGCAAGTGGTCATCGTTCTGGGCTTCCGCTACTTCCGTCAGGCTCAACACCGCAGAAGGGCTATCAGGCGATCTGCCAAGCTGGACGATCAAGTCCAGGCCACTGGAGAGCATACGCTTGACAAGACCACTGTCCAGGCCCTCTCCGCGGGCGACGCCGAGCTTCTCGAGCCTAAGCAGTGCATCCTGTGGTGAGTCGGCGACAATGGAGAACATGACGCCACTCATGGCGAACAGTAGTCTGAGGAGCAAAACGGCCTCGTCTCCCTCCACCCGGTCGAGAATGAGGCCTGTGGGGTGCATCTTCGGTACGAGGGACAGGAGATAGTGCCGGCTGATGCCAGGTCCGAGGTCCTCAGGATCCACATGAGCCTTGAGCGCAGTAATCCCTTCACGTTCTAGCGATGGCTCGCCCGGATTCTGAACGGCCAATATCTGTCCATCGCCGGCCAGACACGAAACCAAGGCATGGAGCAATATCCTCTTGCCGCTTCCTTCGGCGCCGGAGATGGCCAGGTTCAGCCTGGCCGCGATGCACAACTCCAAAAACTCCAGCGCCTGAGCAGTGAGGACGCTCCTTTCGATGAGTCCTTCGGCGTCAGGCGGAGCGCCTATTCCGGATCGGGCTTTCGGTGAATCATCCACGAGCCTTGGTCCCGCATATTCTATCAGAAGGCAGCAGGCGGTGCAACGAGCGGAACCCACACTCCGTTTACGTAACCCAACGCGGCTACCGTCCTCCTTTGACGGGCTTGTCCCATGATGGATGAAGGGCACAGAACACAGATCGCCCGCGCGGCAACCGTAGTGATGGCCGCATTCGTCGTCAGCCGGACCCTGGGATTGGGGCGAGAGGTCTTCATCGGCAGCCAGTTCGGCACCAGCCCGGAGTTGGATGCCTATCTGGCAGCTTTCCGCATCCCGGATCTGATCTTTCAGTTGGTCGCCGGTGGCGCGCTCGGCTCTGCATTCATACCCACCTTCACTGGCTATCTCGTGAGCGGCAGGAACAGGGAAGCGTGGCGCCTAGCCAGCTCGATCGCGAACCTGGTGCTGGTCATTCTCACAGCCTGTGCCATTCTAGCTGCATGCTTCGCTCCCTGGCTGGTTGGCCACGTAGTTGCGCCAGGCTTCACTCTTGAGCAGCAGATACTGACGGTGCGGCTGATGCGGCTCATGCTGCTATCACCCATAGTCTTCGGCGTCAGCGGCGTGGCCATGGGTATCCTCAACTCGTATCAGCACTTTCTCCTGCCTGCTCTCGCCCCATCTGTTTACAATCTCTGCATCATCGCAGGCGCGGCGCTGCTCAGCCCCTCTCTAGGCGTCTTCGGCCTGGCCTGGGGAGTAGTCGCCGGCTCCTTTCTGCATCTGGGCATTCAAGTACCCCAGCTGCTCCGAAAAGGCCTGTCGTATCGACCCGTGATCGACGTCTTCCACCCGGGTGTGCAAGAGGTGGGCAGACTCATGCTTCCTCGTGTGTTGGGACTGGCCACAGTGCAGATCAACTTCCTCGTGAACACCTTCCTGGCTTCAGGACTGGCAGGCGGAAGCCTGGCAGCCCTCAACTATGCGTGGATGCTCATGCTCCTCCCTCAGGGTGTCTTCGCCATGGGTATCGCGACGGCTGCCTTTCCCACCTTCTCCCAGCTCGCCGCCAAGGGCCAGAGCCGCGAACTTCGGCAGATGCTGTCGCAGACACTTCGCCTCATCCTGTACCTCGCAATCCCTTCTACCGTGGGCCTGATCCTGCTCCGCGAACCTCTCACCCAGCTACTGCTCCAGCGTGGCCGCTTCGACGTCTCATCCACCGCCGCGGTAGTCTGGGCCCTCCAGTTCTATGCGCTGGGGCTGGTGGGACACTCAGCCCTGGAGATCGTGACCCGTGCCTTCTATTCCCTCCACGACACGCGCACTCCCGTAGTGATAGGCGTCGCAGCGATGGCAGTTAACATAATCCTGAGTTTGATGCTGATCGCTCCTTTGCTGCACGGGGGGTTGGCCCTCGCCAACTCGCTGGCAACCCTCGGGGAGACCGCTGTGCTCCTGATCATCATCCGGCGCAGGCTCGGTGGTGTTCATGGTGGTGCCATCCTGGGGTCCGCCGCGAAGACGGTGGCCGCTTCGGCGGTGATGGCTGTGGGTCTCGTCCTCTTCGCGCGATGGACAGAGGGCAGCCACATGGTCGTACGGGCAGGTGGTTCCGTGCTCGTGGGTGGCGCCCTGTTCCTGGTGGCTTCTCTCGCCCTGCGGTCCGACGAGCTGAGAGTGCTGAGGATGGTCTTCAAGCGATAGTGTTTTGCCGACCGACCCCAACGGTGGTCCACAACAGCCACTGATGGCCTGATGAGCTAGGTCGGCACCCGTGCGGCAGATCTGGTCGCATCGGTACCGCAATGGCACCCGTGCATCGACAAGCCGTGGGCCGGTGCCGCGCGACCCGGCTCGTCACCCTACGATAGTGATCGACCAGCCCTCGGGTTGAACTTGGCCACCACATCGCCCAGGCCCACACCGAGCTCTCTGGCCACTTCAGGGCACTTGGCCTTCAGGACGAAGAGGATCCGGCTCGACGTCTCATTGAGTGTCTCGAAATTGGCCTGGCCCTTGCTCACAACCAGGTCTGCTGCCACGAACAAGCGGTGGAACTCCTCAGAGCAGCTTCCGAGCTCGGTGCCGATCATGGGAGATCCGTTACTGACAACGCGACAAACACGGTCCAGCTCGGCGAGATCTGCATCCTCCATGGTGGCATCGTTGAGGATGGCCTGCCCCTTGACCACCGCAGTCACCTCTGCCCCTCTTGCAGACAACTCCTCGATGAGCACTCTGTCGAAGACCGTCTCCCCTGCGTTGTCCAGCAGATAGAGCAGTCGTGTGGCAGTGGCAAGGCGCTCCTCCAGAACGGGGCAATCGTCTACAGCGAAGCCCTGGCGCACGACCTCGTTCAGGACACCCACTACGTCCACCTCGCCACCACTGAGGATCCCCAGGTCCATGACATTCCCGGCGGCTGCTACCCTGACCGCTGTTCTCAGCGGATGGGAGGAGGCCTCGACGATGGACCCGAGCTCGGGATACATGCGCAGCGCCAACTCGTTGTAGTGACGCTTCTTGGAGAGGAAGGGATCAGAGCAGCCCAGTACCTCCTGGGCACGCCACAGGGCGTATGTCGAATTGTGCGCCGGTGTGTCTTCTAGCGACAGTTGCGGGAGCACTCGAGCCACCTCATTCAGCACGCGGCGCTGTTCTTCCGGATCGTCCGTGACTTGTCGTGCCGCTGAAAGCGCCTGCTTCAGATAGCAGGGGACACAAGTGGGAGTCGCCTTCATAAGCCTGCCTCTTGGAGATAGCGACGCGCTGCCTCGGCGAGGATGGCGGCTCCGATGGGAAGGGCGTTCTCATCAAGGTCGAAATCCGCGCTGTGCAACTGAAGGGATCTCTCGCTGTGCGGCGATTTCACCCCCAGGAAGAACATGGCGCCAGGAGCCTGATCTGCCAGAATGCTGAAGTCCTCGGCCCCCATCTCGGGTTGCGCCGGAAGGACGTTGTCAACTCCCAGCAGGTCCGCCGCGACCTCCCCGATGAGAGCGGCCATCGCTAGATCGTTGACCAGCACGGGAAAGCCCTCTTCCATCTCGAGCTGGAAGTCGCCCCCCAAGGTCCTCGACAGGCCGAAGGTATTCCGCAGTTCGGCCCACATCCGCCGCCGTACGTCCTCGTCCAAGCTACGGATGGTACCCTTGAGCTGCACTTCTCCTGGGATTATGTTGCCTGCCGTGCCCCCGTGAATGGAGCCAACCGTGACCACAGCCGGTGCCGTGGGGTCGAGTCGCCGGGCCACGATCCCCTGTAGCGCCGAGATCACCTGGGCGCTGACGAACACCGGGTCTATGCCGAGGTGCGGAAAAGCCCCATGACACCCATCTCCCACTATCGTAGCCCTGAAGACATCCGCAGCCGCGCACATGGGGCCTCCGCCCACCTTGATCCTCCCTGTCTCCGTCCTCGGCTCCACGTGCAAGGCAATCACCGCATCCACTCCATTCATCGCACCGTCGTCCACCATGCGCATGGCGCCGCTCTTCCCCTGGTCGTCGGTGCCCTCCTCGCATGGCTGGAACAGGAACCGCACCCGGCCGGGAAGCTCCGTCCTGCACAAGAGCATGGCCGCCCCCAGCACCATGGCCGTGTGAGCATCATGCCCACACGCGTGCATCACACCCGGCACCTGCGACGCGTATGGGACGTCATTCTGCTCCCGGATGGGCAGCGCATCCATGTCCGCTCGGATGGCGATCGTCGGTCCCTCGTTTCCCAGATGGCCCACCACTCCCGTCTTCCCGACACCAGTCTCCACCTTGAGCCCGAGGGATGACAAGGTCTCCGCAACCAGCCGCGCCGTCTCCGTCTCGCGGAACCCCAATTCGGGGCGGCGATGGATGGCCCGGCGTAGCTCGACCAGGGCGGGCTTCAAGTCATCAGCTTCGTGCAGTCGTTCTCCGATCTCCATTGGATGTCTAACCCCCAATAGCTTGGCATGTGCCGATCCTTTTCGTCGCACTGGCCAGGGGATCGACACAGATAGGCCGACAGTATTATATGCGTCGGCAAACGGCAGCGGCAAGGTCGAGAACGCGCATGGCGCCGTGAGAACGTGCCAGCCTCTGCCAGATTGGTCCCATGTAGAGTGCACGTGCGCTGAAGGGAGATCGAGGTGGCGCTGGGGATCTTGCTCGCGCCGCGTGTATGACACCATCTCTGCGCACGCGCCACCAGGAAGGCGCTGCCAACGGGTACAGGACATGAATACCTTAGGCTCGTACCGACGTTGCCAGCAACGCGGGTCCTCTGGCCACTGCGACCCGACGCCCTAGCGGAACCCCGTTGTGTTTGGCGTAGCGGTTGCGGTATAATGGTCTGCCAAGGCCTTGCACGTCGTTCAATCCGAGCCCCGGGGAAGAGTCATGAAGCTCTCCGTCTTGATCCCAGCCTACAACGAGGAGGCTACCTTGGAGGAAGTCATCCGGCGGGTCTCCGAGATCAATCTGGAGAAGGAGATCATCATCGTGGATGATTGCTCCACAGACAGGACGCCGGACATCCTGTCATCCCTCGAGGCAGAGGAGCTAGTGGTGCTCACTCACGGCCGCAACAGGGGAAAGGGCGCAGCCATCAGAACCGCTCTGGCAGCGGCCCGGGGCGACGTCGTGGTCATCCAAGACGCGGACCTGGAATACGATCCGCAGGACTTTCACAAGCTCGTCGCGCCCTTCCTGGGGGGGGAGGCAGAGGCAGTCTACGGAGTCCGATCTCTGGACGAACAAAGATGGCTTATGCGAGTAGGGAACCGCTTCCTGACAACGGTCGCGAATCTCTTCTACGGCTCAGACCTTCAGGACATGGAGACCTGCTACAAACTGATCCCCAGAGAAACGATGAGGAGTCTCGACCTCCGCTCGGACGGCTTCGACATCGAGGCCGAGATCACTGCCAAGATCCTGAAGAGGGGTCATAGGATCCACCAGGTGCCCATCTGGTACTCCCCCCGCACCGAGAAGAAGCTTACACCCCTGGATGGTCTGCCGACCCTCTGGGCGCTGATAAGGCTGCGCTTCACGGGCTGATCCCAGCGCGGGTACACACTCCCCGGTCCGCTGCCGAATGGCCGATGTGGTGACTGAGCTGGTCCCAGCGAGATCATGTTGACAGACCGAGAGTCCAAGAACCATCCACCCTTGAACGTGCTGCAACTGGGCCTCCACCCATACGAGTGTGCCCTCCGGCTCCAGCATCAGATCGTTGCCGCCAGACGCGACGGCAGAGTCGCGGACACCCTCATACTGCTCCAACATCCGCCGGTGATCACCCTTGGGCGGCGTGGCGATGAGCGAAACATACTGGTGTCCAGGGCGTGGTTGGTCGAGCAGAACATCCAGGTCCATCGAGTGGAACGTGGCGGCGACGTGACCTACCACGGACCAGGGCAGTTGGTGGGCTACCCCATCATGGACCTTCGCCAGCACCGCGAGGACGTCGGTCGGTACATGCACTGTCTGGAAGAAGTCCTCATACGCACGCTGGGCGAATTCGGCATCGAGGGAGGACGCTCGCCAGGGAACATCGGCGTATGGTTGGACGAGCAAAGGAAGATCGCGGCCCTCGGAGCGCGCATAGAGAAGTGGATCACTTACCATGGCTTTGCCCTCAACGTGGGAGCCGATGTCTCCCACTCCCAGATCATCGTGCCCTGCGGACTTGCAGACAAGGAAGTGACCTCCATGGAGGAGACCCTGGGACGGCCAATTGACATGGGCAGAGTGCGCGAGAGCCTCGTGCGGTGTTTTGCCGCCGTATTCGGCGTCGATGTAAGGGAAGTCGCCTTCAAGGATCTGCTCCCATTGTTGGAGCGTGAATGATGGGACGATGCGTCGATCGCAAGACCGCTCTTGAGCGGGCATCCTGGGGCTTTAGGGAGGCTTGTCAATGAACGACGATTCTGCTATAATATAAGTGGTCAAAGGCGATTCGTCGGGGCGTAGCGCAGCCAGGTAGCGCACTTGTATGGGGTACAAGTGGTCGGAGGTTCAAATCCTCTCGCCCCGACTGCTGCGTAGCGGTGTGTTTACCCCTCCGCCCTGCAACGGGTGCTCTGTTATTGTCGGATGGCCGGCAGCCCGCTATGCTGTCGGCCATTTGTGGTGCGTCGACGAGCGAATCTCGATTGAGAGCGTACCATGGACGAAGCGGTCTACCGGTGCCCCGATCTAGGCGCCGACGATATCACTCTCCTCCACCGCATAGAGAGAGATCTGCCTATCCTGGCGGACATCTCTGGCGCCGACATGCTCGTGTATTGTCCACTGGTGGAAGCCCAAGCGATGGTGGTTGCTCAGGCCAGGCCCCACTCGGTGCCCCCCATCTACGACGAGCCGATGCTCGGTCAGGTTATCGCAGCACCGGAGAAGCCAGCGGTGATGGATGCGCTGGAGACCGGGAGTTCCACGAGAGGAACGCAGGGAGTGCGCGCCGAAGGCGCACCTGTCGTTCAGGAGGCCCAGCCGATATTCGGCTTGGATGACAAGGTGATCGCCGCCTTGTCCGTCGAAAAGACCATGATAGAACACGAACGCCACCGACATCGGCCCCTCAGATTTCGAAAGGCCCTCGAGCGCCTACAGGCGATGGTTCTACAGAGCGAGTTGCAGGGCCTCGACGCCCTGACGCCATTCGGCGAAGAGGATGGTATCTTGCTCGTAGACCAGCGGCGCCGCATCCGATATGCAACGGACATCGCCACGAACCTCTACCGGCGACTGCGCTACATGGACACCCTGGAGAAAAAGGAACTGTCCACTCTGCACACCGGAGACGACGGATTCGTCGAGAGAGCGCTGCTCGAGAAGCGGTGTCTGGAGGAAGAGGCAGCCGAGGCGGATAGGGTCTGGATAAGGAAAGCGATCCCCATTTTCGCGCAAACCGACTCGGTCCCTCTGTCCTGGCGCCTTCTCCGTTTGTCCAAGCCAGCCCAAATGACCGTCACCGGCGTGCTGTTGCTCATACACGATGCAACTGAAGCCCGCCGCGAGGAGAAGGACGCCCGGATCAGGGCTGCGATGATTCAGGAGATACATCATCGTGTCAAGAACAACCTACAAACAATCGCCTCACTGCTCCGGTTGCAGGCTCGGAGGGCTGCCTCTGACGAAGTGAAGCAGGTACTCTCGGATGGTGTCAGCCGGATACTAAGCGTGGCAGCCGTCCACGAGTTCCTCTCGGAGCACGAGTCGAGAGTCATCAACATCAAGGATGTGAGCCGAAGGATCCTAGATCAGTTGCGGGAGGGCGTGCTGTGCGCGGAGGAAGGCATCCAGTTCACACTTCGCGGGTCCAATATCTACCTGCCCACCCAGCAGGCGACTGCTTGCGCTTTGATCATCAACGAGTTGTTGCAGAACGCTCTGGAGCACGGATTCGCCCCGACGGAGGGAGGTGACGTGATCGTCGAATTGCGCGACGGCGCCGACCAGGTGACGCTGAGAATCAGCGACTCCGGCAAGGGTTTGCCGGACGGGTTCGACCTCGAGAGGGATAGCCATCTGGGACTCACAATAGTGCAGACCCTTGTGAAGGATGATCTGAGGGGAGGGTTCGAACTGAAGGACGGCGATGGCGTCCAGGCGATCGTGACCTTCCCCAAAACACCATTAGGGGGTGATCGAAAATGGAGCAAGCTAGAGTAGTTGTAGCGGACGACGAATCCATCGTGCGCATGGATCTCAGGGAGATGTTGGAGAGTCTAGGATACCTGGTGGTCGGCGAAGCAGGTGACGGTGAGAGCGCTGTACACCTCGCCCGCGAGCTCAAACCCAACATCGTGATCATGGACATAAAGATGCCGGGTATGGACGGGATCGAGGCTGGACGCATTCTGACCGAGGAAAGGATCTCACCAGTTCTGCTCCTGACCGCCTACAGCCAGCACGACCTCGTCGAGAGGGCCAAGGAAGCAGGCGTCATGGCCTACATCGTCAAGCCTTTCCACGAAGCTGACCTGGCGCCGGCTATCGAAGTGGCTCTGCGAAGATGGCAAGAGTTTCGATCTCTGGAGAAGGAGGTCGAAGACCTGAAGGAAGCGCTGGAGACCAGGAAACTCGTTGATCGCGCCAAGGGAATCCTCATGGATACTCAGGGGTTGAGCGAGGCAGACGCATTCCGGCGCATTCAGAAAACGAGTATGGATCAGCGCAAGCCAATGAAGGAGGTGGCCGAGGCCATAGTACTCGCTCATGAGGCCGGAAAGGGAGAATAGTCAAACGGCTGATGCACTGATCGACGACATCATCCACTGGATTCGCCACCAGATCAGCATGGCCGGAGCGGGTGGCGTCATGGTGGGCATGAGTGGGGGCCTGGATTCCTCGGTCGCGGCCGTGCTCTGCAAGCAAGCTCTCGGCGAAACGGTCCGCGGGTTGATCTTGCCTTGTCGCAGCAACCCGTCCGACGAGGCTCACGCTCACTTGGTCGCTCAGCGCTTCGACATCCCAACGGAGACCGTGGACCTGGGACCCGTGTTTGACCTGTTGGTGAGAACACTCCCATCGGGAAGTCGCCTATCGGTGGCCAACTTGAAGCCGCGTCTCCGCACGATCGTCATGTACTACTACGCCAACGAGCTAGGCTACCTGGTGATCGGGTCGGGGAACAAGAGCGAACTCTTGACTGGCTACTTCACCAAGTATGGGGACGGAGGCGTGGACCTGCTGCCACTTGGGGGACTGCTCAAGACACAAATCCAGGACCTGGCCAGGTCCCTGGCTATCCCTGGAGAGATCATCGAGAAACCACCCAGTGCAGGGCTCTGGGAAGGCCAGACGGACGAAGGTGAGATGGGTATCACCTACGAGCAACTGGACCGCGCCATTCTCGTACTCCAGGGTCGGCAATGCGACAGCCCCGGAGACGAGGCGCTGGACAAAGTCCGCCAGAAGATCTCCGAGAGTCTCCACAAGCGCGCCCCTGTTCCCAGGTACGAGCCTCGATAGGGAGTACCAAGGAGCGGCTTAGGTTGGCATGCTGAGGGGCACCGATCGGTCGCGGTGCCCTTTTTCGTTGGATTTCTGTTTGCCAGAGTGTGGGCCACAATCGTCACGCTCGAGGAGCGGAGAGTTGCTGAATCTGCCCTACCTTTTCGATCCCCGACCGGGGCCGCTGCCTCCCCATGATCTCCAGCTTCACCTCACCCTGATGGCTCTATACGCCGCAGGTCTGGGGGCGACCATCTACTGGGGTTTGTCCTCGAAAAGGTCAGCGCTCGTGCGCTGGTACGCGATGGGGCAGCTTGCGCTGTCATCGGTGATCCTGGGCCTGATGACGGCTCGTCTGCTGGCCGTCCCCTACCTCTCCACCAGAGCCTACCTCTACGCGGCCATTGCCGTCAGCGCGGTGGGATGGGCTGCTGGCGCAGCACGCCACGCCCATCGTACGGGCCTGCTCGCGCGACAACTGGGCCTGCTCACACTCTCCTGGAACGGCAAGGAACCACCGACTCCACTGGGCGACATCCTTGTGCTCGTACCAATACATCTCGTAGGTCTGATGTTCCTGGCCGTTCAGTTCGGACGCTCGTATCCCGACATGATCGGACTACTCCTGCTGCTCCTGGGTCCGCAACTGGCGCTCAGCGCCCTGGAGAGGAAGTGGGTTGTCCACCTCGAGACTCTGACGCCTCTCCACTTTGCATACCTTGCCGCAGTTGCTCGCCGCGCCTGCGCGGAGGTGCTTGCTCAGCCGCTGCCTCTCCACGATGGGTTCGTCTATCCGGAGCCAGTATCCATACTCCTGGGCGTCGAGGCCATCTTCTTCGCCTCAGTTCTGTACGTTCTTCTCTGTCAGGGCTATCTGTTAGTGCTTCGGCGCAGTGGCGAAGACAGGTACCTGATCTACGTGGCCCTCGCGCTGGCGGTTGTCGTCTCCGTTTGGGCCGGCATCGCCTACTTCCGACATCGCACGCACGGAGTCACCGCAAACGACCCCTACGCCTATGCCCAGATGGCTGTCGATCTCGCCGAGCACGGAGACCCGAGGCACCACTTCACCCTTTTCCCCCGGGTGAGCCATCTGGGGATCTCCTGGTGGCCCGTGGTCCACTATGGATACCAGGTCCGAATGCCACCTCTCCGGCCAGACGGCTACACTGCAACTGACTGGCCGCCAGGATGGTCACTCATACTCGCAGCGGGTTACCTCCTGCTGGGAGAGCAAGGCCTCTACCTCGCCAACCCTGCGATCGGCCTGCTCTCTCTAGCCGTCCTCGTGGCGCTGCTTGCGGAACTGATGCACGACAGGACTTGGGGAGAGCGCTTGCTAGGTGGTTCATTCGCCGCCTGTTGCCTGGCCACATCGTATGAACACATAGACCGACTCATGGTCCCCATGGCTGATGCGTCGGCGTCGTTGTTCACCATGCTGACGCTTCTCCTGCTCCTGAGAGGGACGAGAGGCCGGCATCGCCTGTACGCCCTGCTATCCGGTTTCTGCTTCGGGTGGGCCTATCTGATCCGCCACACGCAGCTCGCGCTGGGAATGTGCGCACTGGTCGCCTTGTTGTGTCTCGCGGGAGACAGATTCACCCTCAGGCAGCGGTGGGAGGCCATCGGCTTGTTTGGCCTCACAGCATTCCTCGTCGCCCTTCCCGACTTGCTGTATCATCAACTGGTTTTCGGACACTTCTTGACGCCGGAGTCCGCCGAACTGGAGCTCTTCAGTCTGGCCCATGTGCCTGCCACAGCGAGGCTCATGTGGGAGCGAGCTTGCTCCGGAAACGAATTCGGCTTTCTGGTCCCGCTCCTGGTCTGGGGTGCGTACCGCATGTATGCCGAAAGAAGAGGGGAGTTCCTGGTACTGCTCACGGCAGTCCTCGCCGTGTTGGCTGTGCACCTTCCCTACGCGGCACTGCGGCTGCGCGATCTTCTGTCCCTCTTTCCCATCCTGCTGGCCTGGGTAGGGTACGGTGTTGCAGATCTCTGGAACAGGATTCCAGCACGAAGCACCCTACGCCGGTATCGCCAGCAAACCCTGGGCGTTCTGATCTTTCTCGCTCTGTTGCTGCTGCCGATATTCCGCAGTTGGCCCATCCTTCCCCGCGCCTGGGGTACCTACAGGGCTAGCTTCGGCTACGTGTCAGCGGCGGAGCGGGAAGGCTTTGAGAAAATGGAGCAGAACACCGTGCAACCATGTGTGGTGGGCTCCTCCCTGAACGGTGGGCCCATCGATCTCTATTCCGGGAGAGAAGCGTTCCGCCCGGAGTTCTGGACGGGGGAGGAGTTCGACGTCTTCCTGGGCCAGATGTTCCAGGAGGGCACGAGGGTGTACATCCTCGACGATGGGGAAGCACTGGGGCCAACCCTTGAGTACGCAGAAGCCCACTACCGAGTCACGAGCACGGCACACGTGGAGGTCCCCATCTTCGGCGATCCCAGCAGGGTATCCTCCATTCTCTATCAGATATCGCCGCTATCCGAGGCATCAAGGTGAACAGAAAGACATACGCCCTCATCCTTGCGCCCGCCTTCTTGTTTTCCCTCTTCATCGTAGAGGTGCTGTGTCGACACGGATACGAGGTTTTGGCCTCCCCCCTGGGTCTGGCTGCGATTGCCTTGATCGCAATGGTCGCCGTTGTGGGCATCTGGGTCGCGTACTCTCTGTTCCTCAGCAGACTCGCCCCCATGGACCTACAACGGGCTCTCCGCGTCGACCTGTGGTGTCACGCACCCCTGTTGCTGTGTCTAGCCTACTTCGTGCCCTCGATAGGCAGCATCCTGAATATCGGGACTACCCTTTTCTTCTTGGCTCTGGCCGGCTTGTTCACTTGTAGGCTGGCTATCGTGCTCTACTGCCGTAGATCGCAGTTGGAGATGATAGCATTCCGTCCCCATCTGATCCTGGCGTTGGTGATCGCCCTTGCCGCCATTCTCAGGATCAGCCTCATCGCCACGAACCGCTTCCACGGCGATGAGGCGCTGTACTCCCACTGGGGCTTGCTCATCGCGTCGGGCAAGGACATCTTCCTCAGGCACGGAGTCATCGTTGACAAGCCGCCTGTCTTCTTGTATACGCTGGCTCTGTCTTTCAAGATCTTCGGGGCCAGCGAGACTGCGGCGCGTCTCCCGAACATCATATCCAGCCTGGTGTCCATGGTTCTCGTGTATCACATCGCCCTGGCGCTCACCAATCGTCGTGTGGCCCTGCTCAGCGTAGTCTTCCTAGCCTTGTCTCCGTTCGACGTGCAGTTCGCGCCCACGGCCTTTACCGATCCGATGATGGTCTGTCTGTCCCTGGCCTCGTTCCTGTTGGCGCTCAAGAGTCGCCACCTGGCAGCCGGACTCGCGATCGGTCTCGCCGTGATGACCAAGCCCACCGCGGTTCTGTTCATGCCTCTGCTGTTGTTCTTCACCTCGCTCCCCTTCGGCGGCTCGTGGCTCAGCAGACGGCTGGCCAGGGCCATTCTTCTGTTGGCTGCGGGATTCCTGGTCGTCTGCCTGGCCGTGGTCTGCTGGGACCTAGTCATCCGCGTCAATTGCGTGAACTTCCTCTCGGCCAGCGCCGCCAGATACGGCGGTTTGAGATTGGCGTCACCGGAGCGTCTCCTACCGCGTTTCCAGGCCTGGCTCCGCCAACTGCACTATCTGACCGGCTCCAGATTGCTGGACGCGGTCCTCGTCTTGGGTGTCCCCGTGCTGCTCGGCGCAGGGGTATGGCGTCGCCGCAGGGGTTCGGGATGGCTACTGGACTGGGCACTAGTGGCCTTCTTCCTGCACTTCGTGGCTGTCCACACGCTGCTCACCTTCAGCGTCTGGGACAGGTACATGCTGGGCCTCGTTCCTATCGTCGCCATCTTGCTTGCTCGGGTGATGCTCTTGCCTCTCGATCTCTTGCTCGAGCGGGTCGGCCAGAGTACCCGGGGGAAAGTCGCCTATCTCGTCTCGCTGGCCATACTGCTCTCCGTGGTGGTGGTCGGCCCGACCCAGGTTGCCCTGCGGTACGGCTTCCCCGTGGGAGGGGACCACGGGGCCTTCCAGGGCATTGACGACGTTGCCGACTACTTCAGAGCGAACGCCCCAGCCGGATCCATCGTGTTTCACAAGTGGCTGGCCTGGCATTACTCCTTCTACATGTTCGATGTGCCGGTGGAGTTCTACTGGTACCCGGACCACGACTTCGTTCTCAGCAGCGCCGATCGACTTCCCAATCTGAAGAAGTATGTGGTGTTTCCTAGCTGGACCAGTGCGGACGAACTGGAAGGGGTGTTGAACGCAGGGGGCTGGGGCCTGAGCGAGATCTACCGCACGTATCGGCCGGATGGCACGATGTCTTTCACCATTTACCAGATCGAACCGCTCGACCGATGAAACCGTCGAGACCCTGGCGCAGATCGCTCTTCCACAGAGACGTGATTCCGATCACGCTGATCTTGGCCTCCACGGTCGCCTTCTTCTACAAGACCGTGATCGGCAACTTGATCATGGCGGGCCTCGATGTCTTCACCTACTTCTATCCGTACAAGGCCTACGCGGCGGAAGCGATACGAAGCGGCTCCCTGCCCCTCTGGAACCCGTACCTCTTCATGGGAGCGCCGTTTCTGGCCAATATCCAGAGCGCCGCTTTGTATCCCGTCAATCTCCCCCTGTACTGGCTCAGCGTGCCGAAGATGGTCAGTTGCTCCGCCGTGCTGCATCTCTTCCTGGGCGGCGCCTTCGCGTACCTCTTCGCGCGCCGCGCCCTTGGCCTCTCGCCGTGGGGCTCCCTCGCGGCAGGTCTGACTCTCGCCCTGGGTGGGTTCCTTGGAGCCCAAGCGGAACACCCGAATCAGCTCAACGTGCTGGTCTGGCTGCCGCTCATGCTCTTTCTGTTCCACCGTAGCTACGGCAGCCGCCGCGCAGTCTACCCTGTGTTGACCGCCCTGGTCATCGGTCTCCAGTTCCTGGCCGGACACACCCAGTCCTCGTACATCAACCTCGTGGCACTCGCATGCTACTCGCTGTTCCTCCCGCTTTCAGTGCCGTCAGGACGCGACCGCGAGAAGCCGAGCATGCCCCAAACCGCTCGCTCTATCGCGCGAAGTCTGGCGCTCCTGGCGCTGGTCGTGGCTCTGGGACTGTGCCTGGCCGCGTGTCAGCTACTACCCACCTATGAGCTGTCCACGCTGTCCATCCGAAGTGAGGGGTTGCCATACCGGCAGGCCGTTTCCTTCTCCGTCAGCCCCGCTGCGTTGCACCGTTCACTCCTGCCGAACCTCTCGGATGACGTGTTCAGCGAGTACGTGGCGTAC
Source organism: uncultured Anaerolineales bacterium (assembly GCA_964577995.1). Classification (GTDB taxonomy): domain Bacteria; phylum Chloroflexota; class Anaerolineae; order UBA7937; family B3-Chlor; genus JAUVXJ01. The sequence goes on along the minus strand of CAZOBP010000010.1, from coordinate 5,378 downwards.
GTGGGCATTCTGCCGCTGCTCCTCGCGGCGGTGGGCATCCTGCGGGGGAGGTCCAGCCCGCAGCGGGTCTTCTTCGCTTTCCTCGCCGTGCTCGGGCTAGTCCTCGCCCTGGGAGTGTACAACCCCCTCTACTACGTCCTGTACCGCCTGGTGCCTGGGTTCAGTCTGTTCCGAGTTCCTGCCCGCTGGCTCTATCTGTACGTCGTAGGGATGTCACTACTGGCCGGGCTGGGGTTCGAGGAACTCGTGTCCCTCTCGCGACCGCTGACGCGTCCAGCAAGATGGTGCGCTCTGCTGGGGCTGGCGCTCGCCGTGGCCGTTGTCTGCCTCATCGTACTTGAGCCACCCTCTGCCACAGTGATCTTGTACTGGGTCGCTGCCCTCACCTTTGGTGTGGCTCTCCTCTACTTCGGTCTGCGCCGTCAAAGGGGAGCACTGTTCCTGGCGCTCGTCGTTTCACTGCTGATCACCGAGCTGTCTCTCGCCAGCCGCTTCCAGGCCTACGATCGGGCCACATCACCGCAGGCCTTCTCTTCGATGCGCACCTCCGTCGCCCACCTGCTAACCGACACCAGCGTGTACCGGTTCCTCAGCTACTCTGATGGCAAGTTCGACCCCGGCGATTTGCAGGAGATCCAGCAGCTTCTGGGCACGCAGTTGTCCGAAGAGGCCGTCTACGACTACCTGGTGACCGCCAAACAGAAGGAGATACTGGCGCCCAACGTGCCTCTGCTGTACGGGATCCAGAGTGTCGATGGATATGACGGCGGGGTGCTGCCCCTTGCTGCATACGTCGAGTGGCAACGCCTACTCCTGCCAGAGGACGAGGTGTCTATCGATGGGCGTTTGCAGGGGCGCATCTCGGAGATGCCTGAGGCCTGGTTGCTGAACCTGTGCAACGTCAAGTATGTCCTCACCGACAAGACGTATGACGTGTGGGTCGATGGGGTCTACTACGATCTCAGCCACCGGGCCGTCCTGGGGGGTAGTGAACCCATCGAGCTCACGATAGGGGATCTGCCGACCTTTCCAGCGACAGCCCTCGGGGTCGTATCCTATCTGATCGATGGGGAAGACATAGCGCAGGACAGTGTCGTAGCTGTGATCACCGTCACAGACGAGACAGGCCACAGTCGCTCCTTTGAGCTGCGGGCAGGTGCAGACACCGCCGAGGGGCGGTACACAACGTCGTCTCCCCAGCATCGGGAGGCCAGAGTCGTTGGGCATTGGCGAGACGACCCGTCAGGTAACGATTACTACACGCTGCTGGAATGGGAGGAAACCCTCCACCCACGCCAGATACAGGTGCGATGGGTAGCGAAGACGGGCCAACTCCGGCTTCGGGGCCTGACTCTCATCGACCAGCGGACCGGCACGCACTGGGCCCTCGTCGTGTCCACCGACGGCCGCTACAGATTGGTCCACAGCGGCGATGTGAAGATCTACGAGAACCTGGACGTACTGCCCCGCGCCTTCGTCGTGCACGAATCACGCTTCTTCCCGCACGAGGAGCAGCTTCTCCAGGCGATGCAGGACCACTCGTTCGACCCGGGTGAGGAAGTACTGCTGCTCGGCGAAGCGTCGAGGACTGAGTCCCTGGGGGAGCATTCCGGTGACGAGGTTCGTCTGGTGTCTTACGAGCCTGAGCGAGTGACCATCGAAGCACACCTAGGAGACCCTGGATACCTCGTGCTGACTGATGCGTACTATCCCGGCTGGCGCGCTGTCGTCGATGGACAAGCGGCCGAGATCCTGCGAGCTGACTACTACTTCCGAGCCCTGCTGCTTCCAGAGGGAGAACATCGTATGGAGTTCGTCTACGATCCTCCAAGCTTCAGGCTGGGAGTGGCCTTGAGCGGCGTGGGCTTGATCTGCTTGATCGGCTGTCTGGCGTGGCCCTGGTTGGCGAACCGGCTATCCCCCAGCCGACCAAGGTCAGCGAGGCAGCCCCCAGAAGCCTAGCGCGACCAGGAGATCTGCTCGTCGTTCCAGTTTCTGTAGCTAGGCGACTCGCCTCCCGAAAACTCGCCGCTGAACTGTTCGCTCGTGGCGTAAGTATCGCAGCCAGTGTCGAACAGCTTCCGCTGATTGCTCCCGTCGGCGCTCATGACCCAGATGCCCCACATGCCGCCTCGATCGGACAGGAACGCGATGTGCGTCCCGTTCGGCGACCAGGCCGGAAGACCATCAACCGAGCCCGAGGTGGTGAGTTGGGTCTCGCCAGTGCCATCCGCGTTGACCACCCAGATATCCCAACTGTCGCCCGTCAGACGCATGAACGCTATCTTGCTGCTCGTAGGCGACCAATCGGGCGACGCATCACCGGGGTTGCTGGTGAGTGAACGGACGTTCCCTCCTGTCCGGTCCATGACCACCAGCATTTCCGCCTTCACCACGACGCGTTGGCCGTCGTTCGACCAGTCGGGGTTGTCGCCCAGGCCGAGCTCCAGCTCTGAGTGATGGGTGAGGTCGTGGGTCCGGATCAGCGAGTTGTGATGCGGTCCAAAGCGCCTGGTCGCGTAGACAAGAGACAGCCCGTCTGGAGACCAGCGAGGCACACTGTCTTCGTTTGGCTCCGCTCCCCCTCGGGGCCGGTCTCGGCCACCACCTCCCACGTCGGAGATGACCAGCCCTCGGAAACTCGGGTCCCAGGACCGGTACACGATGCGATCTCCCGCCAGGCTCAAGGCTGGCTCGCTTCCTCCGTAGATCACGCTCAAGTCATTGCCGCCGACGTCCGCAATGTGGATCTCGTAATGGTTGCTACCCCCCACGTAGCGGGGGTAGGCGATCTTTCCGCTCAGCGCTGGCGGTTCGGGCGTTGGCGAGGGCCGAGGAGTTGTCGGGCTGGGGCTAGGACTCGGGCTCCCGCTCGGTTGAGTTGTTGCAGTAGGCATCGGTGACGTAGCCGTAGCCTGGGGAGACCCCTCAGGAGTGGCCTCAGGGGTCTCGGCGAGGGGAGTCTCCTCGGGAGTCTCTGAGGCTTGCGCAACGACCTCATCCAGCTCCACACTGTCGGCCATGACCCGGAAGATGGGCCAGGAAACCTGCTCCCAGGTCTCGGAGGGGGCGATAGCCCAAATCCCGTACCAAGTGGAATCCTTGACCGTAGCCGCGATGTAGATCGTCGTTGGAGTCTGAAGTCCCGAGATCTGGCCCTGTACCGTGGCCCATTCCCACTCGCCGAACGAGGCGAGTTCCACCCCTCCCAACTGAGACCCCATGGGGAGATCGATCAATTGGCGTGCCTTGATCAGCGCCCCCATACTATCCATCCCTTCCTCGTCATCAGCGAGCTCCAGCGAACTGATGAAGAAGACATCGCCCGTCAGTAGCTCGATGGACTCCTCTTCCTCGGCGAAGATGGTCTGGAGCTCGTCCTCCCGAACGAACCAGGCGCTAGGGTAGAGCAGTGAGAAGCGCAAGTCACTCCTGGAATAGGTGGATAATGAGGTCTCTGGCGGTAGAACTCCTCCGCACTCTAATAGCCCAGCCTGGGCATTCTCAAGAGTGGGATCGAGAGCGAGCGCCTGCTGAAACTCGGGAATCGCGCTGTCGCAGTTCTCTTGTTGCAGATAGGCCTGTCCCAACCTTGCATAGATCTCGGCGTCCTGTGCCTCCAAACGCAATGCCATCCGGTACTGAGCGACAGCCTCGTCGTAGCGCCCTTCGGAGAAGAGCGCATCGCCTGTTGCAACGTATTCACTCGCCGACACCGCTGCCGACGGTGATGGCTCGCGTACGGCGGGCGTACCAGGCGTTGTGGCAGACCTCCCAAGAAGACTGCTCACCAGTGTGCTGAGCGGCCTGCTGGGCAACACGAACTCCGAAACCACGACCGTCAACCCGCTGAGAATGCAGCATAGTGCGATCACGGCAACGACGATGGGAACAGCCAAACTGGACGGCCTTCTCGCCTTCTTGGGCTCTTTGCCCGCGGGTCGAGCGGGAGGAGGTGCCGAAGGCGGCTCCGCTGGAGGGCTTTCGCCAGGTGCAGCCACACCCTCTTCTGGCGGTTCGGATGCCACCCACTTCGCGCCGTCGTAGAAGTACCACAGCCCACTCTGCGCTCCAATCATCCAGTAGCGACCCTGCTCGTCGACGACCTGAAGCTGTCGAAGCTGAACCTCGAACTCGCCAGCGTCGATTTCGCCAGCGTCCAGTTGTGCCTTCAGTTGACGGAATCTCTTTTCCGCGTCACCAAAGTCCATGAGCTGCCTCCCTAGTTCCCGACAATCCACCTCGGGGTCTCTGTGCTGTCAGCTAGCGCAAGCCCGTTGATGGAGCCGCCTCCATCCCAAGCCAGCGAGACCGCTACCTCCGCTCTATTTCTCGGGGAGCAGAAACACCCGAGTCTCGCTTGGCGGGCTCGTGGGTGGATCCAGAGGGCCCGCAGGCTCCTCACCCTGCTGCCTCCTGACGGTCACGTGCCACTCGTACTTGCCATCCCCGGCCTCCCCGCGATAGAAACCCGGAGAAGATGGAAAAGTCGATGTTGCGTCACGCACGTAGTCCCCCCAGGGAACTGTACAGTCGTTCCAGCAAACCTCGACGTGATAGTATTCGCCCTCCCCCAGCCCCGGAACCGGTTTCCACTCGAGAATCGCCTCGTATCGTGGACCGAATTGCGCTCCGTCCTCTGGGAACACCAACGTCGGTGCTGCATGTATGTAGACCGGCGTTGCAGCAGGGGTTGCGGAAGGCTGTGATGTCGAGGTCGCTGTGGGCTCCTCCGTTGGCGAAGGGCTGAGCTCCGTGGGTGTCGCCTCGGGCTCCGGTGAACTGGGCTCCTCAGTAGGGCTTGACGGAGTCTCGGTCGGTGCCGCCGACGGCGTAGCGGATGGTGTCTCCATCACTCCACGGGAAGGCGTGGGGCTGAGCGCCATCTCACGAGACGCAGCCGCCATCTGGCCAATCTGATACGATGCAACAGCCGCCAGGAGAGGACAGACCACGAAAGCGGCGGCCACCAGCCCGATGGTTAGACGCCTACTGACACGCCGTTTCTTCTGAGGCTCGGTCGCTTCGGCCTTCTCCTGCGGGGCGCTTTCCTCTTCCTCTGCAGGCTCCAACGTCGACGGCGGGGAGTCCTGGACCCATTCGCCCGACTCGTACCGGTACCACTTCTCCGTCTGGGCGCCGATGGTCCAGTATCTCCCTTCGTCGTCTCGAAACAGGAGCTTCCTGACCCGAACCTCGAACTCCTCTTCTGTGATCGTCCCGGCCTCGGCCTCCGCTTTCAACTCGCGGAACAGATCTTGAATGCCCTCGACTCTCATCGCTCCCCTCCTCGCCGATATCTCCTGACTCACCTCAAAGGGAGCCCGCAGCGATTACAGAAGCTCTCGTCTGGGTCGACGGGATCCCCGCAGCGCTTG
>CAZOBP010000009.1:0-37680 GCA_964577995.1 uncultured Anaerolineales bacterium | reverse complement strand
ACGCTCTTGCCTGTGGCGGACAGAGGGATGCCCATGACCACATCGGCGTCTATGATCCCCATCTCCCTGGCGACGGGTCCTATGCGGTACATGATGCGGTTGTCAGCGTTGAGCATGCTGGCTGTCTTCACGGCGGAGCCGATGGCGATGCCCAGGTCCAGCATACGCAGGGAGCACTGTGGGCCGCTGAACTCGCCATCGTAGGTGTTGATCTTGATACACCTCTCTTCCCCACATGCGCCGCAGTTGAGGCCCAGAGCTTCAGCGTTCTTGATGCCGATAAGAAGAACCACGTCGGAATGGATGACATTGTTGGCATCGCGGTCGAAGAGGTCCTTGCCCGTCCTCTCGCCGTACTCGATCATCTTGTCCGCGAGAGCGCGTAGGGTCTCTCCCTGGACGATCTCGGTAACGATGAAATCGTCCCCCCGGCCCTTGGGCGCTGTCCGCGCCGACAGGGCCATGAGCTCGGCCACCGTACCCAGTTGGCTCACAGCAGAGGCTCCTTTCTACCAGCGAATCAGATAACTACGCGTAGGACTCGTCACTTGCGAACCCGGCTGCGCCCCGAGAGCGAGCGGCTCTGATGACCAGCCCGAATACCACCAAGACAATGGCCACGCCCACCAACCTGCACAGGCAGTTCGGCAGCACAGAGAGGAAGCCGAGCACCTGATCGTCGAGAGCATCATCTTCACGAGGCCGAGTCTCTCTTTGATGCTTCTCCTTCGCTAGTGCACTCCGAAGCCGATCTCTGCCGCTGTGGGCAGATGGTCGGAGGCCAGCGATGTTTTGACTTCAGCAGACAGCACCTGGATGTCCGCGGACACGAAGATGTAATCTATCGTCTCTTCGGGCGCGTCCGCAGGGGAGGTGTATCCGTTGCCGGTGCCGGCTACCGCGAAAGCGTGATCGAACTGCTCCAGTACTCTGCCGATCTCGTGGGAATCGGGGTGCGCATTGAGATCGCCGACCAGTACCTTCGGTGAAGGGGCCTGAGCAGTGTAGGCTAGCACTTCGTCCAACTGTCTCTCTCGTTCTTCCGCGTTGAGCCCGAGGTGCACCGAGAAGAAGGTGAGTGTCCGGCCCCCGATGTCGATTGTTGTCTCGAGACAGGCTCGCTGCTGCTTTTCGCTGGTCAGCAGATGTCGCTCGTGAGAGACAATGGGGTAGCGGCTCAGCACGGCAACCCCGTAGGTGCTGCCCCAAGACGGCCCGTAGACACTGTACATGTTCAGTTTTCGGGACAGCCACAGGACCTGATCCACGGACATGCTGGGCACCCGGCCCGCGTCTGCCTCCTGAAGACCTATCACATCAGCGTTGGCTTGCCGGACTGTGTTCAGGACCTCCTCGAGATCGAGCTTGTTGTCCATTCCGAAGCTCTGGTGCAGGTTGTAGCTCATCACGATGAGAGATCCGCCTTGTGTAGGCTCTGGATCGATTATTGGCTGACCAACGTATCCGACCAGGGCCAAGATGACCGGCAGAGCCGCCAAAGACTGCTTCATCCAAGGGACCTCGGGACGAGAAGCATCTCCCATGCGGCCCCTGTACGCACTTGCGCAGGTGGCAATCCCCAGAAAAAGAGCAGCGGCGAAGAAGGGCACCGGTTCGAGGCCACGAAAGATGTCCAGAGTGTATGCATAGGCGAAGGTCAGGGTCAGCATCAGTGTGAAGAAGAAGGCCACTACCATGCTGACAGAGAAGCCTAGACCCACGATGGTAGACGCCTTCCATCCGAATCTGTGGGAGGCAACGAGCTGGAAGAGTAGCCTGAGGTCGAGCATGACGCAGACCTGCGCCGAGAGGACCAAGAAGACGGAGACCCAGCCTTCGCTCCACAGGAAGGCTGCCACTGAAGCCAGGATCACGACGTTCTGGATCGCCGCGGCAGGCAAGCTGTGAAGGCCCTTGAAGCGGGGCAGAAGCAAGCCAATGACCGTCGCTGAGGGTAGCAGGATCGCCATCAAGTCGTAGTCCACTTGCAGCCAGCGGGAGACCGTACTGGCGTGCATGAAGAGGTTGTATTCCAGAAACAGGAGCGCGCCGAAGCTGCTTAGCAGCAGGACCCCTGCCCAGCGCGGATAGACGGGCAGCTCTCTGCTCTGCTGCGCGGGCAGTCTTGGGGAGGGAGCGTAGTATGCCGCAGCGATGCCGACCATGGAAAGCAAGAGCTGGACCGGAAGCCAGTCCCGTTGCAGGCTCAGGTCCAGAGAGGAGCCCAGGGTCCGGATGGCCATGTCGTAGGCCAGGGCCAGGGCGAAGCCTGCCACGAGATAGCAACTGTTTCCCCGGGGAGTGTTTTCTGCCTTGTGCTCGGCGAAGTAGGCAGGCAGAAAGAGGCCGTAGAGCGAGATGCACATCCAACTGGCCGCTGCTTCTATCTCGAAGGGCAGGCCGGCGCTCAAGAGCGGGCGAACGAGCGCGAGACCGATGGCTGATGCCAGTGCGATCCGCCGGGCGCTGGCCCACCTCCGCAGCAGGGGCCACAGGAGGGGCATGAGGAAGGCGGACAGCATGAGCACGCCCACCCCGAGACCAGCGAGGTCGATCGGATCCGAGAAAAGTGCGGCCCAGACAATCAGATACTGATCAACGAAATACAGCCGCAGAGCTTCTATGAAGAAGAGGCTGGCTAGCAGAGGGGTCACTAGCGAGGCCAGGCTTCGAGAGACCTCGCTTATCGAGAGAGTCTGGACCGTGGGCCGACTAGCCATCTTTGCTACCTTCGATGGGCACAGCCTCCTTCTTCGTGGCCGTCCCCCAGCGCTATTATAGCACCGCAGGGCGACGTCCACAAGATAGCCGCGATAGCTTTGCGGCATCCATGGAACCTGCTAGAATCCCTGTGTGTGTGGCGTGCGCGTCGTTGGCCTCTGAGTCTCGCTGCGATCAGGGGCCTCGCATGGTTGAGCATAGGTACTGGGTCGCGATTGGCGCCCTTCGACCACGGTGACGCGATGTACGCAGGGTAAGAGCGGAGTGGAATGTGGTGACACGAAGCGATAGGGAACTGGAGATGGCGGACCAGCTTGCTAAGCAGATCCTGGAGTGGGGAGCCTCCCTCGTGGGGTTCGCAGACCTTGGGGACGCGGCGCCACCCCTCTTTTCGCACTGGCCGCGAGCGGTTTCCATCGCGGTGGCTCTGGACCCGGCAGCGGTGGCACTGGTCAGGGATGGTCCCACTTCCGAGTACTACAGGGAGTACACCCGGGTCAACCGTGCGCTCAATGAGATCGCGGGACGGGGGGCGCTGGCCATCTACAGCCTGGGGCTTCGGGCGGAGCCGTTTCCAGCCACGGTGCCCGAGGAGCGAGGAGGGGGCGACTGGGTCAAGACTCTGAGTGTCGCTTTCCAGCACAAGACCGCTGCGACACGTGCCGGACTGGGCTGGGTGGGCAAGAACGCGCTCCTCGTTACACCACAGTTTGGCCCACGGATCAGGTTGGCCACCGTGCTGACCGACATGCCCCTGCCGGTGGGAGAACCTGTGATAGCCGGAGAATGCGGCGAGTGCAGTGCCTGTGTGAGGGACTGTCCCGCATCTGCAATCGAGGGTCGGGAGTGGCAAGCAGGGCTCGAGAGAGAGGCCCTGGTAGACGCTCGTGCCTGCTGCGAGACCTCCAGGAGACTGCTTCGCGAGCGTGTGGGCGCCGACAACGCCGTGTGCGGTGTCTGCCTCTCTGTATGCCCGGTGGGACGCAGATAGGGACGGGACCAGTTGGAGCCGTCGGCCGTCCTCCCTAGTCCCAGACCTCTCTTCCACGACCATGCACTGCGCTTCCATTCCCAGCTCTGTCGTCTAGCCATTGACCCCGGTCGCTTGCCGCTGTGGCCCGACAGGTGACCAATTCGCTGCACGAGAAGACCGGGAGGCGACCAGGTTACGCAGCGATCAGTCTGCGCTGGTAGGGCGAACACGACTCGTGCGGAAAGCTCGTGATACGGTCCCGGGGCTTGCCTGCGCCTACCACCTGTGCCATAATTGCCCGGACCAGCAGAGGTTGACCGGCAAGAGGAGCAGTTATGAAGACGACCTCACTCGATGGCAGGTGGCAGATCCTGCCCGTGGGTGAATTCCGAGAGCGGTACCCGGAGGATGGATGGCTGGAGACGGAGGTGCCAGGCCACTGGCAGCAGCATGAGGAGTTGCAGTCCTACTCGGGCAAAGTCGTGTATCGTAAGGAGTTCTCTTTCAGGCGTGCTCGTGGCCAGAGGTATCGCCTGCGGCTGAACGGGGTGTTCTACCGCTCTAGGGTCTATCTCAACGACCGGCGTCTTGGCGACAACGAGGGATACTTCTCTCCTCAGGAGTACGAGGTCACCGGCATCCTCAAGGGCAAGAACACTCTGCTGGTCGAGGTGGATTGTCCAGACGAGGGGGAACTCGACAGCAAGACGATGATCATGGGTGTGTTCTCGCACTGGGATGCCTTGGATCCGGAGACGAGCCCTGGAGGGATCTGGCTGCCGGTGGAGATCATACGCACCGGCGAGGTGCGCATCGACCATACCCGGATGCGAGTGGATAACCTCAGACAGGATTCGGTGGCCAGGCTCGACTGTCGCGTACTGCTCGACGCACAGGTGGCTACCTCGGCCGAGCTTCACATCTCCTTGACCCCGCACAACTTTGAGGGGCATGCGCAGGTCTACAAGAGAGACGTCGATCTCTCAGCGGGCTCCAATGGCGTCGAGATGTCGATGGCCGTCGAGGACCCCAAGCTGTGGTGGACGCACGATCAGGGTTTTCCTTTTCTGTACCGCGTGACGGTGGGGGTGAACACTTCAGGGGACAGGAGGCCTTCCGACAAGATCGAGTTCAACTACGGACTGCGCACTTTCGAGATGCGAGACTGGATCGCCTACTTGAACGGTCGGCGGATGTTCATTCGTGGCAACAATTACGGACCCGGCGACACGCGCTTGGCTACGATGACTCGGGAACGGTTCCAGCGCGACCTGGAGTTGGCCAAGGAGGCGAACATGAACATGTTGCGCCTCCACGCTCACGTCGAGCATCCAGCCTTCTACGAGGTGGCCGACGAACTAGGTCTGCTGATATGGCAGGATTTTCCCCTACAGTGGAGCTACTCCAAGGAGATCCTGCCCGAGGCACTTCGCCAGGTGGAATTGATGGTGCGACAGCTCTACAACCATCCGTCGGTTGCGATCTGGTGTACGCACAACGAGCCAGGCATCCAGCCAGAGCCAAACGGCCGTCGCTGGTGGTGGGTGGCCAAGACGCTGTTCTCACTCCATTTCTACAACTGGAACAGGGACCGTCTGGACACCCAGTTGAAGCGGCGGGTAGAAGAACTCGACGACAGTCGCTTCGTGGTGCGCTCCTCGGGGGAGTGGCGTGTGCCGGTCTTGAGGAAGGGGACCGACAGTCACGTCTACTACGGCTGGTACCGGCGTCCAGATCCCGCGAAGAAGCTGGAGGGGCTGGCCAAGCGCTTGAGCTTCGTCACCGAGTTCGGCGCTCAGAGCTTCCCCAACTACGAGAGTAGCACGAGGTTCATGGCCAATGAGCTTGCGCAGGTCGACTGGCGCCGGCTGGAGGCACGGCACAGTCTCCAGAGGCAGATCATGGACCAGTGGCTGAACCTGGGTTCTTTCACGGACTTGCGCCATCTCATCGACGCCAGCCAGGATCACCAGATCTCGGTCAACAGGGCATATATCGATCGCCTGAGGTACCAGAAGTACCGTCCCACCGGTGGCGTGCTGGCCTTCTCCTTTCACGATCCCAACCCTGCCGTGCAGTGGTCGGTGTTGGACTACTGGCGGGTGCCCAAGCGTTCGTACTATCACATGCAGCGTGCGTTCCATCCTCAGTACGTGTTCACGCTGCTGGAGCGGAGCGTTTACGCCGTGGGCGAGGAGATAGCGGTTCCCATCTACATAGTCAACGATAGCCCCGAGGCGTACGACGAAGTGGATGTCAGCGCTGACGTGGCGGACGCGGAGGGACTTACAACGACTCAAGCTAGCTTCTCGTGTGCTCTGGCCGCGGACTCCGAGGCCGAGCTTGTGCATCTACTGCACTTCCGCTTCAAGAGACCAGGACAGAGAAAACTCCGATTGAGGTTGCACTACGGGGATGAGGTATTCGAGAACGAATACCCTCTACTCATCACTCCTGACTAGCGCGTCGTCGTTGTTAGCAGCCTCTCGAGGCATCAGGCCGGCGCGAGAACTGTCAACTGTTCCAGGATCATCTCGTTGCTGGGTCGGTCTCCAGTGGACTGGCCTACGTACGTCCAGCGGATCACCCCTTCAGTGTCTATGACGAACACAGAAGGTGTGGCCAGCGAGTCGCCCAGCAGGTTGTAGACCCCGTACTGGTCCACCACCTCGTGATCTGGGTCTGACAGTATGGGGTAAGCGACGTCGAGCAGCTCCGACACGTACTGGCCGATGGAGGGGTCCTCCACGCTGATCGCCAGGATCTCCGCGTCTAGTTCCTGGAACTTGCCGTAGTCTCCCTGCAACTCCCCGAGTTGCGTCCGGCATGGCCCTCAACCGGCAGTTCTGTAGAACAGCAACACGACGTTCCTGTGCCCCCGGAAGCTCGACAGAGCAACCGTCTCTTCCCAGACGGAAAGCAGAGTGAAGTCGGGGGCGGTGTCTCCGATTTGAGGTACGATGGAAGGGGATTCCTGGGCCGGCGGCGTTGTTGCGGTGGTTGTCGGCTGAGGCGTGCGAGCGGGGCTGGGTTGCAGGGCAGGCGTAGGGGTCGGCGACGGCGTGGCCTTGCTCACCGCTGCCACTTTGTAGGACGCCAGAATGACTACGCAGACGGCAATCATCAGCACGGGGGTCAGGACTCGCTTTGCGTTCATTGGGTTGCTCCCTAGATCTCCAGCAGCCGGTTTGTTGGGCGCTATCTTATCACGCTGGTACACGATTGGCAACCTACGAAGGGCCAGGTAGAATCCAGTGTGGGGGCACCGGTAGGATGCAGGGGTTGATTCTGGCGGGAGGAGAGGGCACGCGCATGGGGCGGGTGACGGGGCACCTCCCCAAGCCGCTTCTCTATCTGCCGGGAGGCACGCTGCTGGACCACCAACTGGCGCTGCTGTCCAGGTTGGGAGTGAGTCACACCTTCGTGGTTACCAGACATCAGGAGGGAGAGATCAGCCGGGCGCTTGGTGGCCTCAGGGGTGTCACGCGGCTGCCCCAGCAGGCGCCCTTGACGCTGCTTGGTGCCCTGGCGAGCGCCGAAGGACACGTTACAGAACCGTTCCTGGTGCTGCACGGAGACAACTACTTCTCCCAGGGCCTGGAGTATCTGGTGGACGCGGGTCGATCTACTGTGGATGATCGCAGGTCGAAGGCTCTGTTCCTGCTGGAGGACGGGGGCAGCCAACGTGGCGAGGCTGAGCGTTTGGCCTCGACAGGGTGTTACATTCTGTCGCCGGGCCTGTTTCACCTGGTTGGAGAGGTCAGTGATGGTGACGAACTACGGTCACTTACTGGGGCGCTGCTGGAATCCGGCGTACCGGTGGAAGGGGTACCACTGAGAGGATGGCGGGCCAACGTCAACGCTTTGAGTGATCTGCTCACCGTGAGTTGGCGGATTCTGGAGAGGTGGTCAGGCAGCTTCCATCCGGCCCGCGCTGATGAGGGATACAACCGTCGTCAGAGAGGTAGTCGGGTGGAGTTCCCGCTTTGGGTTTCTCCAGAGACGGAGACGGTTGGTTCCCGTCTCGGCCCTTTCGTCGTGATCGGACCGGACGCCGTCGTTCGGGACTGCGTTCTGCGGGAAACGATAGTGTTTCCAGGTGCAAAGATACGAGGTTTGAACCTACGGAGAGTCGTTGTGTTGCGGGGTCCAGGCGGAGCTGTGGTGCTAGCGTCTCAGGACGAGAGCAACCGCCGTAAGGAGGGCCATGGCGAGGAAGAACCATCCTAGCTCCCGCCACTGACCGAGGAGGAGCAACACTCCGGAGAGCAGGAAACCGGCGAAGGCGATGACCTGGATCAGGCGATTGACTGCACGCTCGAGGCGGCCGACCAGCCTGTCCAACTCTCTGGTGGGCGCGACCTTCACTTCGAGCTCGCCTCTGGTGCCATCGCTGAGGAATCTCTCCAATTCGCGAGGCAGCCGCCACACGAGCGTGGCGAAGTCTTGGATCTCTGACATGGCGCGGCTGGTCATGCTTTCCCCCGCCATCTCCATGGACATGAGCTGCTTGATATAGGGTTCGGCGACCACGAACCCGTTGAAGTCGGGATCCAGGCCGGCACAGAGACCCTCCAGGATACCGAGCGCGCGCGCCAGGAGCACGTAGTCAATGGGGATCTGGAAAGGGAACTCGTAGATGATATCGCGCAGCTCGTAGGCCATGGCCAGCATCTCGTCAATGTCGATGCTGGCGAACTCCCGAACGGATAGTCCGTAGTACCGATCTATAAGCATGTACAACGCGCGTTCGAGGGGGCGGGTCTCGGCGGCTGGAAGGACGAAGCCCAGTTTTTGCATATCGTCGATGGCGGCCGGTACGTCTCTGTTGAAAGCGTGGATGGCCAGGTCTCTGAACAGAGCCTTGTCTTTCGGGGTTACGCGTCCCATCATCCCGAAGTCGACGAAGGTGACGACGAAGTCCCTGCTCGCACCGCTATCCTCGGGTTCCGGACCTCGAGGCTCCACGAAGAGATTGCCGGGGTGAGGGTCAGCGTGGAAAAAGCCGTCGATCAGCATCTGCTGCACGTACGTGCCGAAAACGCGGTCGGCGACCTCGGTGCGATCGATGCCAGCGGCGGTCAGGCCCTCGTAGTCGGTGATCTTGATGGCATCTGCACGCTCCAGGGTGAGGACTCGCTTGCTGGTGTGGGACCAGAAGGGCGCCGGTACGAAGAAGTCGGGGTTGTCGGCGTAGTTGCTCCTCAGTTCCTCCGCGTGGCGACCTTCTGCGATGTAGTCGAGCTCACCGTAGGTGACACGAGCGAATTCGTCAAGAAGGGCATCCATGTTAACCCTGCGCCTGAGGGCGGGATACCATTTGATGAGCCCGACGGCCCGCCTGATCGCCGCGAGGTCAGTGGCCACCAGTTCCTCGATAGCCGGCCGCTGGGCCTTGACGATCACTGGCTCGCCCTCAGGAAGCCAGGCGTAGTACGTCTGGCCCAGCGATGCACCCGACTGGGGCTCTTCAACGAAGCGCGAGAAGAGTTCCTCAATCGGGGCCCCTAGCTCCTGTTCGATCAGCCGCTTGACCGGGGGAAAAGGATCGGGAGGGACCTCGTCCTGGAGAGCCGACAGCTCCTTGGTGATCTCGGACGGCATCACGTCAGCTCGGGAACTGAGGAACTGGCCCAGCTTGATCAGCACTCCGCCCATTTCCACAGCCAGTTCGCGGAAACTGGCTGCCCAACGTCGCCGCCTTTCGCCCGCACCACGCCGCACGAATCCTACCGAGAGGACTCGCCCCAGTACCAGTTCCCACCATAGCAGTGACAGGAGCAGGCGCGAGAGGAACAGGAACACGCGCAGATAGCGCCGGCGGCGTATCTTCATGTTTCTCGACTTAGGGATAGAGGCGATACAACATACGTGGGAAGGGAATCGTCTCTCGGATGTGCTCCAGGCCGCAGATCCAGGCAACGGTGCGCTCTATGCCCAGGCCGAATCCGGAATGTGGTGTGGAGCCGTAGCGGCGGAGATCCAAATACCACCTGAATGCCTCTTCCGGTAGGTTGTGCTCCCTGACTCGTTGCAGCAGGAGATCATGGTCAGCGATGCGCTGCCCTCCACCGATGATCTCCCCGTATCCCTCGGGTGCGAGACAGTCGACGGAGAGGGATATCTCGGGGCGCTCCGGGTCGGGCTCCATGTAGAAGGCCTTGGATTGGGTGGGGAAGCGGTGTACGAGGACAGGCTTGTCGAACTCCTCGGCCAGGGCCGTCTCGTCGGGGGCGCCGAAATCGCTGCCCCACTGGAAGTCCAGCCCCTTGCTGTGCAGGATCTCCACGGCCTGGTCGTAGCTGATGCGCGGGAAGGGCGCTTCCACCTTCTCGAGGGAGGAAGTGTCTCTCTCTAGCTCCTCCAGTTGTGCCTTTCGCCTCTCCAGAACCGTCTGCACGACGTAGGTGACGAAGCCCTCCGCCAATTCCATGCAGTCGTCAAGGTCGGCGAAGGCCATCTCGGGCTCCACCATCCAGAACTCCAGCAGGTGGCGGCGGGTCTTGGATTTCTCGGCCCGGAAGGTGGGTCCAAAGCAGTAGACCTTGCCCAGAGAGGCAATGCTAGCCTCGCTGTAGAGTTGGCCGCTCTGGGCCAGGTAGGCCGGGTCTCCGAAGTAGTCAGTCTCGAAGAGGGTGCTGGTCCCTTCGCAGGCTGCCGGAGTCAGGATGGGTGTGTCCACCAGGACGAATCCGTTGTCGTCGAAGTAGTCGCGACAGGCGCGAATCACTTCGGCTCGTATCTTGAGGATGGCGTGCTGTCGAGCGGAGCGCAGCCAGAGATGGCGATGATCCATCAGGAAGCTCACGCCGTGCCCCTTGGGGGTGATGGGGTAGGGCTCGGCCAACTGAACGATCTGTATCTCACTGAGGGAGAGTTCGTAGCCGCCAGGCGCTCTCTTGTCTGCTCTGGCAGTGCCGGTAACGACGATCGACGATTCCTGAGTGACATCCTGAGCGGCCTTGAACATGTCCGGTGACACTTCGTCCTGGAGAACGACGGCCTGAATGATGCCGGTTCCGTCGCGCACCAGCAGGAACTGGAGTTTGCCCTTGTCAGTCTTGTTGTAGAGCCAGCCCTTGAGTGTGACCTCTTGTCCCTCGTGCTGGGCTATGGTCTCGACGTATGCGCGTTGCGCCATGGCGGTACCTCCTGGACAGGCATTATACCAGATGGCTTGCGGCCACAGCAAGGGTCCCATCCCCCGCGCCGTGACTGGCGCTCAGCGACGGAATTCCCGCGGGAGGAGCCGCTTCACGAGAGCCAGGTCGTCTTCGGTGAAGGTGCCTGTCGCTATGAGGGAGGCCATGTACAGGGCGAGTGCCAACGGGATGAGTAGCAGGAAGTTCACGTCCCGCAGGAGCCATAGCAGCGCCCCAGCCAACAGAGTGCTGACCACCGGCCGCCACGCCAGGTCAACCCACGGGACTGTAGAGAGGTGCTTTCGCACTCCATAGTAGAAGGGCAGGAGCAGCACAATCTCAGACAGAATGGTGGTGACCGCAGCGGCCTGGTAGCTGAAGGTGGGGATGAGCAGCAGATTTGAGACCAGGTTGAAGCTGGCACCGACGAAAAACGCCCCCGTGAGGAAACGCTGCTTGTCTATAGCGATGAGCACGTACTGGGTCACGCTGTTGATGAAGCCGAAGGGTATCGACCAGATCAGGAGTCGCAGGGCGATCGCTGCGTGGGGCAGGTAGGCCTGGCCTCCGACGACGAGGATGATCCCGTCTGCGTAGAACGTGGTCAGGAGGGCCACGGGGAGGCTGACGATGATCAAGATCTTGAGAGAGATGGTGTATGTGCGCACCAGGGCGTGCTTGGCTTCTGCTGCGTAGCGCGACATAACGGGGAAGATGGCCGCGGTGAAGGCTGAGGGGATGATGTTCAACGCGTCCAGGAAGCGATAGGCGGTGGAGTACCAGCCGACCACGGTGTCTCCCTTCATCGGCTGCAACAAAGTGACATCGACGCGCCAGAACAGTGTGGCCAAGAGATGATTGAGCATCAGCGGGTAGGATATGCCCACCATCTCGCGATTGAATCTTGCATCGAACTCGAGGCGAGGCCGCAGGACGAGCCGGATCAGAAGGTAGAGGAGAATCAAGGCAGTGATGATGCTGGTCGTAATGGACACGGCTGCCAGGCCGACGATGCCCATGCCCAGTAGAAGGACCACCACGCCAAGGCTGACCCTGATGATAGTCGTGACGGTTGTTATGGCGGCAGGGTATTCCATCTTCTCGTAAGCAAGGAAGACCGCTGTGAGAGCTGCCGAGATGCTGCCGGGGACGATACTGAGGCTCAAGAGGAGTATAGCAGCGGTCGTGTCGTCTGGGAGGGCGAAGGTCTGCCGCCACGCCACCAGAAAGACCAGTAGTAGAGGCGTGGAAGCGACGAGAATGATCAGGCGCAAGATGGCGGTGTTGCTGAGGTAGCGGTTGGCCTGGCTCCGGTCTTTGGACACCTCTCTGGTGAGCAGTGTGTTCAGGCCGAAATTGGTGACTATCTCGAGAAACGAGTAGACGACGATCGCGAAACTATACTTGCCCGCGCCCTCCGGACCCAGTATTCGCAGCATGAGCATGGCGAAGGCGGTGTCGATGAGCTTATTGAGGAAGGAGGTGGCCATAGGGGTCATGCTATTCTTGGCTACCCGCTTGAGGATGGAGTCGCCCTCCTCCTCGCGATACAGCCGACCCCACAGCCAGAAGCCCGCCGCCGCGAGCATCACGACACCGGCTATGAAGCTGGCGTAGACGCCCAGTTTCAGGGACATGGGGCTGTATCGGAAGCGGACCACGCTGCATGCTGCACCCAGATGTACAGCCCTGAAGTTGTAGTCCGCCCTGTAGATATCGAGTTCCTGTTCTTGGCCGTCGTCCAATTGCAGGAACGCCTTCCAGCCGGGGAAGTAGCTATCAGTCAGTACGAGCCAGCCATCCCGGGGTAGTTCTGCCTGCACAACCACGTCGTTGATTCCATAGCTGAGGATACGAGTCTGTGCCACGGGTTCGACTGGGACGCTGGAGGACGTCTCCAGGTATTCCTGGGGCGGGTTCGTGCTGAGTAGCACGCGTTCACTCGGATCCAGCGCCTGAAGTCCCTGCAACAACCTCTCGTCGTCCTCGATCACCTCGGCGTCATAGACGACGAAAGCGCGCGGCAGGTAGTCGTCGTTGCGATAGATACGCAGCTCGTCCTCGTAGACCAGAGTGTAGTTCGGATTCGGGATGTGCTGCGTGGTCACGACGTACTTGACGTTGAGGAGGTCCAGCAGTGGCGAATCGAGTGAATCGTACTGGTAGAGCGGCGCGATACGGTTGTAGATCAACTCGCCCTGTTCCTCGATCAGTCCCACGAAATCGGCGTACTGCTTGGGGATGATGGAGTCGTATCCGCGGATGTCGTGGAGGCCGTAGTACATCCCGACGTTCGCCTGGAAGGTCTTCTCACCTGGCGCGTTGAACGAGGTCAGCCGGTAGAGTTCCTCATCCGACTGGAGGAACTCAACCGATGGAGGTGTGAGCCCTGCCAGGCGAGTCTCAGTGACAGGATTGAAAACCGCCGCGATGATCAGCAGGTCCAGAGTCAAGACGACCATGGCCAGGGGTTGCCAGAGCCGGTGCGATCGTAGGCGGCCTGGCAGATAGATGTTGCAGTAGCTGATCCTGAGAACTGCGCCGGAAGCGACGAGAAAGAGGCCGAAGAGCAGCAGGTTGCGCCACTCGTAGGAGAGGAAAGCCCGTCCGTCCGGGAAGGACGCCTGGGCCAGGTTTGAGCTGGCCAGCAGACGATCGGCTATGGGAACAAACCACGCCGGGATCAGCAACACCAATAGGGCGCAGAAGAGGCCCACGGCTCCCGCCCCAAGTGCCAGCCACCCGAGTAGACGAGGACCCACGAGCTGAAGACGAGAGCCCTTTGCCGAGTTGAGGCCTGAGCGGAGGGCCTGCGCGCCCAAGCCTGCCAGAACGGCCATGCTCAGGCTGTACGGAAAGACCCAGCGGAACGGCGTGTGTAGCTGGCTGTAACCTGGCAGCAGGTGGTACAGAAGGGAGTACAAGGGTATGCCGAAGCTCAGCGCGAAGCCGATCACCGCCAGGGAAGCGAAGATCCAGACGTAGCGGTCCCTTCTTCGGAAAACGGCAACGGCGGCCAGCAAGATGGGTAGAAGCCCAACGTAGGACCCTGCCTCAACGTAGTTCTTGATGCCCCAGAATATGGTGTTGATCGACCCTCCGTAGGCGTTCTGCGTGATGGGAGTCCATCGCCGTGTGAGCAAGTCGAAGTAGCCGTGATGGCTGGGGTTGCCGAAGAAGTCAGGGATGACGAAGGTCAACACCTGACGCAGAGGATAGGCCCAGCCAATGATCTCCTCATAGGTTGCGGAGCCTTGCCTGAAATTGAGCCTGGCCAGCTCCAGGAAGGGCAAGAGCTGGACCGCACCCAAGCCTACTCCAAGGCCAGTCATGCAGGCGACGATCAACGCCAGGACGGCGATTCGCTTAGCATCTCTGGTTCGCCACCACAGGATTCCCAGACGGCAGGCCGAGTAGAAGGCCAGGACCATAAGCACGTAGTAGGACATCTCGGCGTGTCCCGCGAGGAACTGGATCCCCAGGGCCAACGCACCGCCTAGCATGTAAGGGATGGAACGCACCGCAGCCGGGTGAGTCTCCTGAGTCCTGATCATCAGCTCTGTCATCGTGAGTACTAAGGGTAGCCAGCTCACAGCCGCCAGGACCATAGGGAAATCGACACTGACGACCATGAAGCCGCAGAAGGCGTAGGTCACTGCGGAGACGGTCGAGCCCAGCCTGCCTGCGCCCAGGGTACGCATGAAGACGTGCATGAAGAGCGCAGCGAGGAACAGGTGAAAGACGGTGAAGCAGCCGTACGCCTGCGGGATGGGGAGCACGTAGAACAGCACGCTGAGAGGATAGAGTGCTGAATGCTGACCAGCGGCAAGGAACGGAACGCCAGCGAAGAGGTACGGATTCCAGAGAGGTATCTGTCCGTCTCGGAGGGCCTGGACAATGAAGGTCTTCCAGGCGTAGTTCTCCAGCAATAGATCGCTCAGGAGTTCGTTGTGCGGGACACCCACCTCCATGCTTTCGGCGAAGGTCTGCCAAGGCTGGAAAGTATAGAGGTTGTCGAAGGGCACCAGCGTGCTTCCGCCTGTAGTCACAGGCCAGAAGAGAATCAGCGGCAGCGCCAGGAGGAATAGGACTATGGCGAGGTCCCACAGCCTCTCTTTGCGGATCAACTACTACCTCTGCCCGTAGCGTGTGGCTGCAAGTCCCGGTAGCGCCATCTCATCTGCCACACACGCCACATAGCCTCCAGGATGATGCGCGAGCTCATCTTGGACAGACCCATGGATCGATCCTCGAAGTAGATGGGAATCTCGCAGAGTCGGAGGCCGCTCTTCTGGCACGCGTAGGCGACCTCGATTTGAAAGGCGTATCCCTCGGAGCTGATGCGGTCGAGGTCGAGTTCACGCAGCGCCTCCTGTCGGAAGCACCTGAAGCCACCTGTGGCGTCACGGATGCGAAGCCCGGTGACGAGGCGGGCATAGGCGTTGCCGCCCCAACTGAGGAAACGGCGCCATGGACTCCACTGTTCGTCCACCCCGCCATCGGCGACGTAGCGAGACCCGACCACGAGGTCACAGTCCCTCATCGCCTCGAGGAACGTGGGAATATAGGATGGAGAGTGGGAGAAATCCGCATCCATCTGGACTATGTAGTCCGCACCAGACTGCAGCGCCCGGCGGAAGCCTGTGACATAGGCGGTTCCGAGCCCCATCTTGCCTTGGCGGTGGATCACGTGCAGTCGGTCGGCATACTGGGCCGCAAGCTCGTCCGCAATCTGGCCCGTTCCATCGGGCGAGTTGTCGTCGATGATCAGTATCTCGAGGCCTGCTAGATCCAGGGTCATCAACTCAGCGACTATCTGGACCAGATTGTCGGCTTCGTTGTAGGTGGGCATGACCACCATGCTTTTCATGGTTCTCAACTCTCAGTTGCCAGGAATGTTCTGCACATTATACAGGCAGGGCAGGTCCAGTGCAAGAGGTTGGCGCAGGCGAGCTCAGAGATGGCGCCAACTGCTCCACGCAGGTCTGGCGGCGCTGGGTATTGGAGAAGTGAATACCGCCGATGTCTCTGAACGCCGATTCCTTGAGGCACTGGGGGCGCGGGTTCACGGACCCAACGATGCACTCCGCGCCCCCGGTGTGGGTCGATGTACATGTCGCTGCGGTGGGCTGGGGTACGGATGTCAGCAAGACGTGATGGTCGAGGTTCGCCACACTGACTGGTGCTACCGCTGGGTGAAGTTCGCGAACGGGGCATGGGTGTGGGTCTGGCGGCGGACAGGCTTCCCGGGCCGATTCGGCAGCACGCGAGGCCGATTTGCGCAACGGTGGTAGATAGGCTATAATGAATGTTGAGGATCCCGATTAGGCGGGGTCGGCCTCCCCTCAATCCCATGCTTAGATGCAGAAGGAAAAAGGAGGGTATCCATGTTTCGGGAAAGAATCGCACAACACTACGCTCGACTGGGACGGAACCAAAAGAGGATCGCCGACTTCCTGACGCAGGAGTACCGAGAGGCGGCTTTCATGAACGGGTCTGCGCTCTCACAGCGGCTCGAGGTAGATCCAGCCACGGTGACCAGGTTCGCGCAAAGGCTGGGCTACGCAGGATATCCGGAACTGCTGCGTGAAGTTCAGGAGCTGGTCAAGGAGGAACTGAAGGCAGCCTACGGATAGCCTTTCTCTGGGCGGCATGTAGGACTCGAGGGAGGTCGATTCGGACGGTGGTTGTTCGGCGTCGGCGGGTGGTATGAGCCGCCGAAGGGTTCGACGCGGCGTTGGCGTGACTCAGTCAAGCAGACTGCCCCACGCAGCACGCGTCCGTGCTGGCTGCTGTCGAAAGACCCAAGAGTGCGCCGGCGAGATCGGCGCGGACCAGTCTCCGAATCGGCCTCTGACGCTGGGGCTTCGTCTGCAATCTTGGACCAGTGCATGGTGCCCGCGGGTGTCAGAGCAGCAACGTCACCTAGTAGACTAGCTGTCGGACTGGCGGAGAACGCTCTTGCGTCGTTCGATCCGGGTGTGGACTTGACGTACCGCGTCCTGTCCCCAGGGGTACGCCAAGCGTACAGTGCACGCGGCTTACAGCCCAACTTCTGTGAAGGATGCTGCCGGGCGGAGGAGACTTCGTGGCCGCTCGGTGGCGGTGCCTTCGTCTTGTGGCGTCGCCGGCCGATCTGACTACGCACCATCGGCCTGCCACGTGCCTTGCTGAAGCGAGATGGCGAGCAACGGGCAAACGCTCCGGCAGAGCAAACCGAGGCGTTCCGCCGGCGGCTCGGCGTCTTGCAGGCGGGGTACTCTCCGTTCTCGGACTCCGGGCTCCACCCACGTTAGCAGAGGAGACAGTCGGTATCCTTGCCCCGTGATAGGCAATGGCCTTTGGTCCACCACTGTCACACTCCTGCGTCAACCAGTTCCGGGGTAAACGCGATGGGCACGCTTGCCTCTGCTTCCAGCCACGAACACGCGCCTCGGTAGGGCACGGTTGTTGACAGGAAAGGGCCATTGCGATAAAATCCTGACGGGACTGCAGACTGGTGAGCTGTGACAGAAGGGAGCTGGGGTGATGGACCCGAGGGTGAGGAGACTGGCTGAGATCCTGGTAGACCACTGTGCCCGGGTTGAGGAAGGCGACACCGTTCAGATCCTGGCCTACAGCGAACTGGCCAAGCCGCTGGTCGTGGAAGTCTACCGCCGGGTGCTACAAAGGGAAGCCGGGGAGATCATCACACGCATAGAGCTCGAAGAGATCAGAGAGGCGCTGATCGGGGAGGCATCGGAGGAGCGCCTTGGCATGTTCCCTTCTCTGCGCATGCACCTTGCCGAGCAGACAGACGTGTACATACAGATACTGGCCGCGGTCAACACCAAGTTGATGAGTGCTTGTGATGCGGCAAGAGTTGCTCGGTGGCGTAGGTCAGACGCGAAGGTGCGAGCGTATCTCACCGACAACACCCGATGGGTCATCACCCTCTATCCAACGCCTGGTGCTGCTCAGGATGCGGAGATGCCGTTGGGCCAGTTTGAGTCGTTCGTCTACGGCGCGGTCGATCAGGACTGGGACCAGATGGCCCTAGAGCAGCAGGGTCTCACAGCTCTGTTCGACGCGGGCAGTGAGGTGGTCATCAAGGGAGAAGACACCGATCTCAGCATGAACGTGGCAGGGCGCACCTTCATCAGTGCGGATGGAAGAGTGAACATGCCCGACGGTGAGGTGTTCACGGGGCCGGTGGAGGACAGCGTTGAGGGACACATCAGGTTCAGCTATCCGGCCATCTATCCAGCTTTTGGGGGCCGTGAGGTCGTAGGAGTCGATCTCTGGTTCGAGGAAGGTCGGGTGGTGAAGGCCTGTGCCGACAAGGGACAGGATTACCTGCTGGCACTTCTGGACTTGGATGCTGGATCACGCTACGTCGGGGAACTGGGTCTCGGAAACAACTACAAGATCGATCGCTTCATCAAGAACATCCTGTTTGACGAGAAGATAGGCGGCACCGTGCACGTGGCGCTGGGCAGAGGCTACCCGGAGACCGGCAGTAAGAACGAATCGGGTCTTCATTGGGACATGATCAAGGACCTTCGTGTTGGGGGGGAGATCTATCTTGACGGAACTCTCGTCCAGAAGGATGGCCAGTGGGTCTATTAGGCTAGGAGACGACGTCCTTTGACCAAGCAGGCAGCCCTCATCCTGGTGAGAGCAGTGCTGGCGTGTAGCATGCTCGCTGTTTCGCTGCCCCGGGCCGTTGCCGCCCAGGGTGTGGTGTCCGTGGACAGCTTGATGGCGATGATGACGGTTGATGATCGAGTCGGCCAACTATTCATGGTCGATTTCCCGGGCGTGGATACGTCCGATGAGAGCGGGATAGCCCAGCTCATCGTTGAGTACAGGATCGGGGCGGTCCTGATCTCGGAGTCGAGGGGCAACATCAGCAACCAGGGTGAGCAGCCGCTGCCATTGCAGGTCGCGCGTCTCACCAGCGACCTGCAAAAGCTAGCTTTTCGGGCCAATAGCCGGACGGTTGATGGTCGCGAAGTGTTCATCCCGCTCTATTTGGCTGTTGAGCAGGAGGGAAACGGCTATCCTCACACAGAGTTGCGTTCTGGCTTCACGCCTGTACTATCCAACATGGCCATTGGTGCCTCATGGAGCGAAGAGAAGGCTCAGGCGATGGGCGAGATCGTAGGCCGCGAACTGGCGGCAGTGGGCACTAACATGCTGCTGGGGCCCGTGCTCGATGTGTTGGACAGCCCGAGATCAGGTGAGCGGGGAGATCTTGGGGTGCGAGCGTTGGGAGGGAACCCGGACTGGGTTGGACGGCTGGGGCGTGCGTACGTCAGGGGAGTGCACCAGGGAAGTGGCGGCAAGATAGCGACTGTGGCCAAGCATTTCCCGGGCCTTGGCGGCGATGGGCGAGACCCCCAGAGCGAGGTTACCACCATCAACAAGACCCTCGAAGAACTGATGGGCCTGGAGTTGGTGCCTTTTGCCGCGGTCGCCAGGTACAGCGCCAATGATCCTCTGGGGACGACGGATGCCTTGATGGTCGGCCATGCGAGGTGCGAAGCCCTCTCCGAGAGTCCCGAATCTAGCCCGGATCCACTGAGCCTGGACGACCAAGGACTCCAGGCGGCCATGGCGCTACCGGAGTTCGCTGCCTGGCGGGGCAACGGTTTGCTTGTCGCGGATATGCTTGGTGCCGATGCCATCAAGAGATACTTCGATGCACCGCCAGCGGACTTCCCAGGCCAGCGTGTCGCTCGAGAGGCGCTGCTGGCGGGGAACGACATTCTCCCGTTGGTCAAGTTCTCTTTGGGAGACGACTGGGAGGCGGAGGATCTCTCGAACATCATTGAGACCATCGACTACTTCAAAGAGAAGTACAACGAGGACTCAGAGTTCCGGCACAGAGTGGATGAGTCAGTACGAAGGATACTCCAGGCTAAGATCGGGCTATACCCGAACTTGACTCTGGATGACGTGGTCGTGCGGGGGGAAGAAGCCGTCGATGCCGTAGGGTATGCAACTGATTCCGTGCGGGCTATGGTCGCGGACGCACTCACCCTCCTGTATCCTGTGGACGAGGGAATGGGATCACCTGTGTCGGCACCCCCGACACACGAAGACGATATGCTGATTCTGGAGTGCTTTGAAGGCTGCTACGAAAGCCCGGTGCTCTCAGGTGGGGGTGTACAGAATACCCTAGTTGGCCTCTATGGCCCGGACGGTACGGGTCAGGTGAACGCGGAAAGGGTCAGGACGCTGAGCTTCGCCCAGATCCACGAGTGGATAGACGGGACTCTGAGCGAAGAGGATGCTGCGTTGGTCGAGGGGCGCATCCAGGATGCAGAGTGGATTCTCCTGGCACTGGCGGATTACAATCCGGAGGAGTTCCCGGCTTCCAGGGCTGTCAGGGAGCTCCTGGCGGAAAGGGAGTACTACCTTGCTGAGAAGACGATCGTGGCCATCGCCTACGATGCTCCGTATCACCTTGACAGCACTGAGGTCAGCAAACTGACGGCCTACTATGCGGTGTATGGCAGAGCTGGGCCCAGCGTTGAGGTGTCCCTGAGGCCACTCTTCCAGCCCGAAGTGTCGGTTACGGGCATCTCGCCGGTGAGCGTAGAGGCCATCGGCTATGAACTGGCGAATGCCTTAGTGCCGGCCCCTGATCAGAGCATAACTCTGGAAAGGCTCTCTCCCCCTGAGACAGTGGACCTTTACGTGGGGGGCGAGCCACTGGTCGTGCGGACCAGCGTGATCGTGGACCACAACGGGCACCCAGTGCCGGATGGTACGAGGGTTGAGTTCAGAGGTGCCTATCTTGAGGGCGATGTCTTTGTTGAGCCGCAGGTCGTCACCGATACGGTGAGGGGTGTGGCAAGCGCCAGCTTCTGGTTGGGGGTGCCCGCTCCTGCGGGTTTGATGACGGTGAGTGCAACCAGTGGAGAGGTCACATCGGAACCGCTCAGTGTGCGCGTAGTGGTACCGGTGACGCCTTTGCCCACTTTCACCCCGACGGCGACCGCCACACCAAGTCCTACCGCTACGGCAACGCGGTATGTGCCTCCTCCGACCCCGACTCCGTCCCCGACCCCGACTCCGGAGCCCATCCCTGAGCCGATGGGTCGTCCTGTAGACTGGCTAGACTTCCTGTTGGCCGGCGCAGGGACGGTGCTGGGGAACGTGGCTGGCGCCCAGATGCGCAGAGGTCGCAGGAAGGGCTGGGAGCGCGAGGTGCAGCTCATCCTTTACGGTGTTGGTCTCGGTCTCGTAGGCTATCTACTCTTCGGACTTGGTTTGCTGAATCCAACGGTCATCCTGGGGTGGCAAGGAGCGCCGGTGAGAGTCTTCCTGCTTTTCCTGGGGCTCATTCTGGGGTTCCTTCCCAGCGTCCTTGTCCGGCTCAGGGGTCCGTGATGAAGTCCGGTGGAATGCATCTAGAAGATGGGTCGTGGCTGCACGATGGTCATCAGGAGGGCCATGAGGAACAAGAAGAGCACACCCAGGGTCAGCCACTTATGGGGCATGAGACTTGACCAGACAAGGGCTAGGCGGTTCTGAGTTTTGGCCCCTATGGAGAGGTTTCTGGCCATGGCCAGGTCTTTGCTCATCTCCAGCACACTCTGATATCGATCGTCAGGGCGGACGGCCAGGGCTTTCAGGATCAGGTACTCCGTGAGATGGGAGATACGCAGATTCAGGGACCGTGGGGCAACAAGGCTCTCAGGTTCGAGGAAACGCTGCTGAGCATTGGCGGGCGCATGACCCGTGAGGAGGTGGTACAGGGTAGCCCCCAGGGAGTATATGTCGGACCGTACGTCGGTGCGTCCGGAGCCGGCACCATACTGCTCTAGCGGAGCGTAGGTGGGAGTGCCGTAGGCTTGCAGCAGCGTGATGGTCCTAGGGTCGCTGGGGTCGGAGAACTTGACCAGGCCGAAGTCCACAAGCTTGACTACATTGTCGGCGGTGACCTTGATGTTGGCTGGCTTCACGTCGCGATGGACGATGGGCGGGTCTTGGCCGTGTAGGTAGGCAAGGGCGTCGCATATCTGGTCGGCCCATCCCAGAACCTGCCTTTCGGGGAGTGCGCGCCCGCTGGCCCGTGTTTCGTCCAAGACCTCCTTGAGGTTAGGGCCAGCCACGTAGTCCATGACCAGGTAATCGCGCCCATCTTGAGAGAAGTAGTCGAAGACCTTAGGCAGGTTGGGATGGTCCAGATTGGCGAGAGCGATCGCTTCTCTGTGGAACTGCCGTCGCAACTGCTCCTGGGCCTCAGGGCCGGCATCCGTGGAGTACTGAATCTCCTTGAGGGCACACCTCTTTTCTTTGAGGTGGAGGTCTTCAGTCAGGTAGACCGCGCCCACGCCCCCAAGGCCTATCAGCCCCACGATTCTGTATCTGTCTTGCAGCACAGTCTTGGAGGGTAAAGGGGTAGTCAAGGTCTTTTTCCACCTTTCGCATGAGGGAATCCAGCATGGAATCGTTGCGAATGCTCTCCCGCACCCCTGCTATTATGATACGCAGTTTGTCGGGTAGTGTCAAGGCTACGAGGGGAGACGTGCTGTGATACAGGAGAAGGTACCGCGGCTTGTAGTGCAGGGCGGAGAGGAGAAGGGAAGGGAGATTCCGCTTACCGACAAGTCACTCACTATCGGACGCCTGGCGGACAATGACATAGTGATCGTGGACCGTCTCGCGTCCAGGCGTCATGCCGTACTGGAGAGGCAGCAGGGACAGTACGCGGTCCGCGACCAGGGAAGCAGGAATGGGACTTTCGTCAACGGCCAATGTATAGCTGAACCACACGTCCTGCGGGATGGGGACGAAATACGGATAGGACTGGAATTCCAGGCCTTGTACATCGACCCGGAGGCTACGGGGGCGCTGGTGACCGACGCCATCGTACGGGGTAGGGGGCTGTGGGTGGATCTGGACAGACGAGAGGTCTGGGTCCAGGGCAGAAAGCTTGCGCCCGCCGTGTCCAAGGCCCAGTTCGGACTGTTGGCTCTCCTGCACGAGCATCCTGGCCGGGTCTTCACACGCGAGGAGATCATCGCCGTAGTCTGGCCCGAGGATGCGAGTCAGGGCGTGTCAGACGAAACCATAGATGCCCTCATCGGAAGGCTGCGACGACGCATCGGTTCCGTGGACGCGTCCCACCAGTACGTGATGACGGTGAGGGGACACGGCTTCAAGTTCCTGCAGCCGTGGGAGAAGTAGACTCCCTCTGTGGGCCTTACCCGGTGATCTCGCAACGACGGTCAGCCGTGGGATCCAGAGCTCCTATCACTGGAAGCGCAGATCATGGGCTTCGACGCCACAGCCTGACAGAGCCCTCGAACGGGATGTCAGAGAGCGAACTCAGCTGTCAGCAGAGTGTGATCCGAAGGCCTCTCGGCCCTGCGCGCATCGACATCGATCCACGCTGAGGTTGACTTGTCGGCCAGTGGCTTGGTGGCCCAGACATGGTCCACGCGCCACCCCATGCCTCGTTCGAGGGAGTTGGGTACTCTGTAGTCCCAGAAGGTGTATTGACCGGGCTCTTGGGAGTGGTGGAGGCGGAACACGTCGACGAAGCCCCAGGCCCTTACCTCCTCCAAGGCCCGGCGAGCATCGGGATGGAAATCCACGTGCTTGGCCAGGCGCTGGGGATCGTACACGTCAATGGGCTGCGGGGCGACGTTGAAATCCCCGACCCACAGGATGCTGTCTTGGGGCGTGAAGTGGCGATCGAAGAAGGCGCGCAGGCGACGCAACCAAGCGAGCTTGTACTGGAACTGGGAGGAATCAGTCGTACGTCCCTGGGGTACGTACGTGTTGATGAGAGTTATGTCGCCCATCGTCGCCCGGGCGAGCCGGGCCTCGTCGGGATCACCATCGTCGTCCAGCCCAAAGACCACGTCCTCTAGCTCCTCGCTGCTGATGATGGCTACCCCCGCGTGAGCCTTCTGACCTCGGAACACCACGTAGTAGCCGAGCCCTCGAAAGGCTTCCACGGGGAAGTCTGCGTCCTGGACTTTCGTCTCCTGAAGGCAGAGCACGTTGGGCGCTTCCCGCTCGAGCCAGTGTAACACCAAGTCCAGCCGCGCACGGACAGAATTGCAGTTGTAGGTGACCACTTTTGTGCGTCGGGGCGGCATCTCCTTCTGCCTCTCCTAGGTCCTCATTCAGGAAGATGAATCCTCGATAGTATGTTGGTGAGACTGTCCCAGTCTCTGGTAAGGAACCTGTCAACACCCGGGCTCCCCGGGATGGCCGCAGCAGTTGCTCCCGCTGCTCATCTTGATCCAGTTATTGCGTGCCAGCAACCACAACTTGCGGCGCCAGGGCATGGGCACCTGTAGATTCGTGAAGAAAGCCGAGAGACTGGGGCGGCCACTGCTCACCAGGTACCCCCCTTTCACCTGTTGGACTCCATGGAGGGCCGGCTCATTCTGTGTGGGGCCCTTGTACCGTTACCTAGAGTTGATTGGGATGCCAGCCTATGGCGCAGGCAAACTCCGATATCACTTGCACCCTATCACTGCGCGGTGCATCCGCCGTCGACCACCACGATGGAACCAGTCATGTAGGACGACTCACCCGATGCCAGAAAGAGAATCGCATTCGCGATCTCTTCGGGCTGCCCCACACGCTTCAGCAGTGTCTTCTCTATAATGCTGCGGCGCTCCCGAGCGGGGTTCGAGGAACCGTCGATGATGGAGCGGAGCAATGGCGTTTCCACCGGGCCTGGGCAGACGCAGTTGACGCGGATATTGTCGCCTGCATGGTCTATGGCCAGAGCCTTGGTCAATTGTACCACAGCACCCTTGGAAGCGCAGTAAGCGGCGATCTTGGATCCGCCGACCAGGCCAAGCTCCGAGGCCACGTTGACGATCACTCCTCCGCCCTGACGCTGCATGACGGGGACAGTCGCCTTGGTGCAAAGGAAGACACCCTTGAGGTTGACGTCTAGCAGCCGGTCCCAGTCGGCTTCAGAGGTGTCTGTGATCTTCCGGGAGAGTTCTATGCCAGCGTTGTTAACCAAGACGTCCAGGCGACCGAAGGATGCCAGCGTCTCACTGATGAGGGTCTCGACTTGCGAGGCCTTGGTCACGTCCGCCTGGACGAAGCGGACCGGTATCCTCATCCGGGCCAGCTCGCGAACGCTGTCGGTGGCATCTGCGATGTCACCGCCGACGATAGTGGCACCCTCCGCAGCAAGCCGACGTATTGTGGCCAACCCTATGCCGGACGCTGCTCCGGTTACGACGGCAACCTTGTCCTTCATCCGCATCTATCGCACCTCTTGTTGAGCCGAGTTGAGATTCCTCGTGGGGCCTACTGGCCATCCGCGGCGAGTTGCCGACGACCACGGTTGTCGGCAACGCACTCTCTGATGGCGAGGCGATCTTGCGCTTCTTGATCGTGGGTTCAGCAGAAACGACATTCTCCCGATCCTTCGCTCGATCTCGGCGAAGAGTCACGGGCCTGCGGCCTCCGCCTGCCTGAGGGCCTTCTCCCGATAGGTACCATCGACATCCAGGTCGATGGCTCGCTGAAACGCCCATTGGGCCCTTCCGTCGTGGCCCAGCTCCTGGCACACCACACCCAGGTGGTAGTAGGTGGGAGCGAGGTTGGGGTCGAGACTGAGACTCCTCTCCAGTGCTGTTCTCGCCGCACTTGCGTCGCCAGCCATGAGACAAGCCCAGCCCAGAAGGTCAAGGGCGACGGGGTCGTCCGGTGCCAGCCTCGCGGCCTCCGTGGCAGCGGTCAGTGCTTCTTGAGGGCTGGGCACCACCTCGAGATAGAACTGGGCCAGCAGGAGTGCAAAGCCAGGCTCTTCAGGAGCCACGCTCGTCGCCGCTCGGTACCATTCCTCCGCCGCCACGTACTGGCCTAGGCGTCCATAGGTAGCGGCGATTTCCGCGTATGCCGCCGCGTTCGAGGGATCCAGGCGCAGGGATCTCTTGAAATCCCACAGTGCAGTCGAGTAGTAGCCCTCTGATCGGTGCAGGACTCCGAGGAAGTAGTGGCCTAGAGGGTTCTCTGGGCTGAGCCGAGTCACCTGCCGCAGAGTGGTTCGCGCCAGGTCGTGCCTGCCCAGCGAGAACAGTGCATACCCCAAGTACCCTCGGGCGGTGTAGTTGTCCGGATGGAGGGTGGTGAATCTCTGCAACTGGCTCAGTGCCAGGCTTGGCATCTCGTTTCTGAGGTACCAGCGCGCGAGCTGGTCCGCAACTTGGGCCTCGGCGGTTGGCGCGCCACCACCGGTGAGGATTTCCACCATGTCGGCTGCCCTGAGGGCGAGGGCCGTCTCCTCGCCTGCCGCTGCGGTCCGCAGGTGCTCCAGGGCGAGCGCGGGATCCTCAATCGCGATCGTCAGGCCTAGCAGGTAGTGTGCGCCCTGGTGGCTTGTCTCCTGGCCGAGGATACGATGGAGTTGATCCTCTGCTTCGGAGAAGCGAGACGTCTCGACATACACCTGGCTGAGCCGGTAGCGGGCCTCTGAGTCTGATGGGTCGAGGGCGAGAGCCCGGCGCCAGAGGTCGATCGCGGTCTGTACCTCGCCTCGATGATAGGCCACCTCGGCCAGGCCGCAAAGCGCATCTGTTTCGTTTCTGTTGGTTTCCCTCGCTTGCACGAACTCGCTCTCGGCTTCGGCCCACCGACCCTGAGCGAGGTAGATCTGCCCAAGACGGAGACGGGGAGCGGACCACCCGGGGCGCAGGTTGGTCAACTCGTCGTAGATGGCAATGGCTGCGCTGTATTGCCTGTCTGCGCGGTGCTGCTCCGCGAACCGAAGCATCAGCGTTGGCTCCACGGCTGCCTTCGCGAGGGCAGAGGAGGCGGCCAGAACCAGGCTGGTGAGGAGCGTCCAGAAGAGAAACCTAGTGGTCTTCATGTCTTGAGCAACGTAGCACCCGCGGGAACAAACGGCGCGATGGTGATGCTCTCGAAAAGCAGAGGTGTGCGGTTGGGTAGACTCTAGGTACGGGGCCTTTGCCCGAGTGACTGGAGCCCGACGGTCAGGCCAGGCGCTATGCGCGTCCTCGGCGGAGCAGTCGCCACTCCCTCCATGTCAACCCTCCGACGGCGATCATGGCCAGGCTCAGCAGGGCTACGACATTGTAGGGAGGGGAAGGCCGCTCCCCACGGGTGATTTCGAAGGCGTCAATGGCTATCAGGGTGCCACTGGAGGCCAGGTTTGAGCGCTCAAGCACAGTGAGCAAGACGGTATGCTCTGCGTCGTCGACCTGATAGAGTAGGGGGATGCGCTGCTGCCATTGACGGACTGGGCTGAAGAGATCGACATAGGACTGGCCGTCTGTGTTTGTGGGCAGGTCGTCCACAGGATGCCCATCGAGGGATACTTCCAGTCGGCCGCCATCCAGCCCCAGAGAGGCGATCAAGTCCACGTTTTGTCCGGTGAAAGACAGCTCTACCGTAGAGCCTGCCACTGCGGTGACGGCCTGGGTTTGGCCACTCGCCTTTTCGTCGACTTCGGTCTGCCAGGCTCCATCGAGAGTGATAGAGGGGTTCGTCTCCTGGTAGTAGCCAGGGGCGGCGGGGCCCACGAACTGCTGGGCAGCCTCCTGGACTGCATAGTACACCAGCCTGGGTGTGAAATCCACGTCGACCATCCGGAAATAGTAGTCTGATCGGTCGGGGGAGATGTTGCCGACCTGCCGGAAGTACCAGATATTGAAGACACCTGCCCACGGCCAATTGTCCAGAGCGTACTCGATACCCTGAACGGTGAAAGATGCCTGTTCCTCTTCGCTGACCCGCTGCCAGATGAGCTCCTCCTCGGGCAGATCCTCAGGCGAGGCATTCCACCCGTACTCGTTGAACCAGACTGCCTTGTCGCCGTCCCCGTATCGTTCCATCACCTCTCTCAGGAAGAGCACCCGCTGGAAGTTCAGGGTCCCTGCTTGGGGCGACTCCTCAGGTGGGCTGGCGAGTCCGAAGGCGTTCGCAGACAGGATATCGAAGTAGTCCATCGCACCCGCCTCGTACATGGCTTCCAGGAACTCAATTTCATTCATGCTGATCCACTTGCCCGCCTCTGGGTGCGGCTGTCCAAGGGTGATGGCTAGCGGTGCGCTGAGTACTTGGACGTTGGGATCAGCCTCCTTGGCCCGTTGATAGGCCACGCGCAGTAGATCCACGTATCCCGCAGGGTCTATAGGTCTGTTGCCCCACTCTGGGAAGATGTTGGGCTCGTTCCAGATCTGGACGTACGCGATCCGTCCCCGATACCGATCCACGAAGGTGTAAACGAAATCGCCAAAATCATCGAAGTCGTCAGGGGGACGCTCCTTGTAGGTGTTGTCCTCTCTCGTCCAGTCTGGGGGCCTGTCCAGGCGGGCTATCAACTTGAGGCCATACTCCTCACACAAGTCGACTATGAGGTCATACTTCTCCCAACTGGGGCGTCTCGCGCGCTCGTCGTAGTACTCTCCCTTCTCAACCGGTTCGATCTCCTGCCACGGGAACTGCTGCTTGACCCAGCCTAGACCGGCCTCCTTGGCCATTTCCAGGGTCTTTCTGAGCTTCCATTCCTCGACCTCTCGGTCGAGGAAGCAGTTGGCGCCTAAAGGGTTGACGTCCGTGTTGGGAATGGGACTGGGGGTGCGATAGTCGGAGGCGGCGGTCCTGGCCGACAGGGCCAGTGGCACCAGGGTATTGGCCAGCAACGCTGCAAGGACGACCAGGGATGCGCCCAGGAGCCAGAGCCTGGGCTTTGACTTGAGCCTAGAGAACACTGATGCCACTCCGTTCGAGGAGGCACAGCGGGTGTGCCTTTTGACGGAAGATTATAGGTGACCGCCGCACGATTGTCAAATAGGACGCGCTCTGATACAATAGCTGGAGAGAACTCAAAATGGAAGTAGCAACTTCCCACGAAAACACGGATTTCGACGGTCTGGCCTCGATGTTGGGTGCGGTCAAGCTGTACCCCAGGGCTACGCCCGTCTTGCCTCAGCGGCTCAACCGCAATCTTCGCGATTTCCTGGCGCTGTATTGGGATGAGCTACCCTTCGCACGGCGCGAGGACGTTCCCCGGGGCCGGATTGAGCTTCTGATTCTGGTGGATACCCAGGGCATGCCCTCCCTCAGGGGTATGTCGGCCGAGACGGAGATACGTTTCATTGACCACCATCCGCTGGAGAGAGAACTGGAACCCCGAATGAGCTTCCACAGTGGCGACGTGGGCTCGACCACTACGTTGCTGGTGGAACAAATCTCCCAGGCTCGCTTGAGCTTGTCCCCGGTGGAGGCCACTCTCCTGCTGCTGGGCATATACGAGGACACAGGTTCGCTGAGTTACCCCGGTACTAAGCCGCTGGATGTGCGTTGTGCCGCGTGGCTGCTCGAACAGGGTGCGAGGCTAGAGGTGGTGAATGAGTTCCTGCACCGCCCACTCAGCGACAGCCAGAGGGGGCTGTATCAGAAGCTGGTGGAGGCTGCGGAGTTCCATGAGTTCGCTGGCCAGACAGTTGTCGTAGCTGCTGCCAAGGCGACGGGTTATCTCGAGGGCATCTCTACCCTGGCGCACAAGCTGAGGGACCTCTACGAACCGTCAGCGCTCTTCCTGCTGGTTGAGTTGGAGCCTGGCATACAGATGGTGGCACGGAGCGGGTCGGACGCGGTGGACGTGGGGGAGATCGCCCGCAGCTTTGGGGGTGGGGGCCACAGCAAAGCGGCCGCCGCATTGATCAGAGACGGGAGTCTGGAAGACGTCCGTGAGCAACTGATGGACACTCTGGCCAGGGAGGTGCAGCCATCGATCAAGGTCACTGACTTGATGTCACACGGCGTCTATACCCTGTCGCCGGATACCTCGGTGCTGGAAGCGGCACAGGTTATGCAGCGCTACGGGCACGAGGGGTTCCCGGTCGTGGGGAAGAACGGCAGTGTGTTGGGCATGTTGACGCGAAGGGAGATCGACAAAGCTCTCCAGTACGAGAGGGGAGACGCCCCCATCAGCAATTACATGCATAAGGGAGAGATTGTCGTCGCTCCTACCGACCCGGTCGAAAGGCTGCAAGAGGTCATGATGCAGCACGACGTGGGTCAGGTAGCGGTGGTGGAAGAGGGTGAGATAGTCGGTATCGTCACTCGCACCGATTTGATCAAGCTGTGGGCGCAACCTCGTCACCCATCCCACATCGACGATCTGGCCGAGCAGGTGCGAGGGGCTCTGCCTGAGCCGCTCCTGAATCTAGTGCTCAAGGCAAGTGAGCTGGCAAAGGAGAGGGGCTATTCTCTCTATCTGGTGGGAGGCTTCGTGCGGGATCTGTTGTTGGGCAAGCCACACCTGGACCTGGATATCGTGGTTGAAGGTGATGCTATCGCTCTGGCCAGAAGCCTCTCGAGGGAGGTGGGCGGTCGTGCGCACAGCCATGACCGGTTCGGCACCGCGAAGCTCATCTTCGAGGATCAGAAAGGCCCTCTGGCGTTGGTGGATTTCACCACCGCGCGGAGGGAGTTCTACGAGTACTCGACGGCGCTCCCTCAGGTGGAACGCAGCTCCATCAAACAGGATCTCTATCGGCGTGACTTCACCATCAACACCATGGCTATCAGCCTGGACGAGGACACATTCGGTGAGCTGCTGGACTTCTACGGTGGAGAGAGAGACCTGAACCAGGGACTCATCCGGGTGCTTCACAATCTCAGCTTCATCGAGGATCCTATTCGTATGTTGCGGGCCGTGCGCCTGGAGCAGAGGCTTGGGTTCAGGCTCGAGGAAATGACGGAGGAACTCATATCCGACGCTCTGGAGTGGCTCGATCGGGTAGGGGGAGAGCGGGTACGTCAGGAACTGGAGGCCGTATTCCAGGAGAGCGAGCCATGGAAGCCCTTGTTGCGGTTGTCCCAGTTGGGAGTGCTGGGCCAGATATCGCCGCTGCTCGTGTGGAACGGCTGGCTGGAGGCCAGGGTGATGAAGTACCCAGCGGCTGTCGTCAGTTGGATGAGACAGTGCCCAGATGACCAGGCCGCCCCTGACGCGGGCTGTCCCAACTTGGTGATGACCTATCTGGGTCTGGTTGGCGTGAACGCTCAAGAGACTGACGTTGGGGGCCTGGCACGTCGCTTGAAGCTCTCCAAAGATGACACACAGTTCCTGATGGAGGTCAATCGTCTGGTCTGCCAGTTGCCCTCGTTGTCAGAGCCAGGGCTGTCCAGGAGCGCCACCTATCGCCTGCTCGCTCCCTACCCAGCCGAGGTCATCTTCGTCTGCTGGCAGGCCTCCGAGGAGAGTCTGCTGAGGAAGCGCCTGGAGCTATTCCATAACGAGCTGCGCAGGGTGAGCCCACTCTTGGATGGGGACCGATTGAGGAGTATGGGGCTTCCGCCCGGACCTCTGTACACAAAGGTGTTGGGTGCTTTGCGGGATGCAAAGCTGGACGCCAAGGTCAAGACGCTACACGATGAGGAGGAGATGGCGAGGCATCTAATCGCTGACGCGGCTTCACCAGGTACAACGAATGGTTAGGTGGCGACGGTGACAGAGGAAGAGAAGCGATCACAAGGCATCCAGAAGACGCTGACGCAGTTGGACCTGTACCATCATTCGCTCAGGCTGGTGGGCGAGAAGATGGTCGCAGAGCCTTCCGAGTTGGCTGCGAGTGAGCTCAGCGAGTTGCAGGATAGGTCCCTACAACTCGTGAATGCAATCGTGGAGCTTCTCGCAGCATTGTGCGATCTCCTGGCCGACGCAGACCTGGATTCGTGGCAGTCTATGATGAACCGCATCGCTGTCGTTTCCAGCAGGGTGTCTCAGGGCAAGACGAGAGCGCTCGTCATGGTCAACACCTGGAGGGTGATCGAAGCTGTCGATGGTTTCCTGGCTAACGTTTCTCCGCGGTACGGTTATGCCAGGGTAGGCACGGCACCGGGGCTGGAGGCTGGCGCCGACGATGGGAGCGAAGCCTCTGCGCTCGATAGGCTTTTCGCGGACTACGAGGACACCATGGCGGCCGAGACCCCTGTTGAACCAGTCGCGGATCCTCCATTTCGGTTTGGCGTCCTGCGTTGGCGCGGGACTCAGCTCTTCTACGTGGAGCGAGCCGAGGATGGCGCACGCTGGATCGAATTGGACCCTGATGAAGATCCTCGAAGCGTGGGCGAGGAACCCGGAGGTGTGGAGGCGGCCGAAGCTCGCACGATAGAGGGCTATGCCATCAGGCTGATGCTTGACGTTGAGATAGACGAGCACGAACTCGACGCCTATATCCGCAGCCAGAAAGGTCTAGAGTACTTCGTCTCGGGCTACCAGGTGGCCGCAGAACAGGAGCGCAGACGTGGTCGCCCCGGCCCACAGCGTGGATAGGCTACTAGTACTACCCGGGACGTAGCCCGAACCGCCCGGTCACCCGCTTCTTGTGCTGATCGCGTCTGCCTTGCTCAGTTGAGATCCGGCGGACTCCTCGATCTCCCTGAACCCATCGTGTAGATAGGGGTAGACCAACCAGACGGTGGCGCCAGCGGCCAGAAGCCCACTGAGGGTGCGCAGTGGCCAGGTGCTCGAGCGCAGACCGAGTAGCTGTGTGGTGCCATCGAGCACCAGCGGTCCGATGAGAACAACCCATACCCTTATGGGCAAGGGTCTGGCTCGGTTCCTGCACAGGGCGAAGAGCATCCCGGCCAGCCACATCCCACCGTAAAGGGCAAGGTCTCGCTGGCAGATGCCGACCTGGAACCGCCCGATGAAGAAAGAGCGAGAGGGCATCTGGTGGCAGAGAAACTGATACACGAGGTAGATGACGTTGGCCAGCCGGGCATGGCCCCAGTGCATCAGAAGCGGAGCCAGTAGGGGAAGACCTGCGTATAGTCCAAAGACCAGATTGAACAGGAGGAGCCAGTGGCGGGAGACGCCCAGTATGAGTCTGTCCAGAAGCAGTAGCAGGTTCCGTGCCCTTCCCGCAAACTCGGTCTTGGCCATCGAGAGTCCCTTCTCACGCGGGCGGTCTCGTGATCGAATCGCCGTCCCGCCGTGACATCAATCCTCTATCACGTATTCAAAGATCAAGACAGACACCACTAGAAAGACGACGTCGCACGCCGCCAGGAGTTGCAGCCAGTTGGCCGCGGCAGCCAGAGACTCCCCGGCCATCACAGCCCCAGTCGCCTTGACGGCGGCGACGATGACGGGGACGGACACGGGAAGCAGAAGGATTGGCAGCATCACTTCGCGAGCACGCGTGTTGACCGTCATAGCCGCGAACAGAGTCCCGGCAGCGACGAACCCCACGGTCCCCAGAGGGACAATCAAGACCACCGCCAGTGGGAAAAGAGTCAGGTTCGAGAGTACCCAAAAGAGCGGCAGGACGACTGCCTCGACGATAGATAGGAAGACGAAGTTGCCCAGCATCTTGGCCAAGTAGATGCCGCTCCTGTCCAACGGCGTGAGCATGAGTCCCTCTAGCGAGTTCCTGGCCTTCTCCAGCGCGAAGGAGCGGTTGAGACCCAGGATGCCGGCAAAGGTGAAGGCCACCCACAGAAGTCCGGGGGCCAGGTCCATCATGTCCACAGACCCCGGTTCGACGGCGAAGCTGAAGATGACGGTGACCAACAGGGCGAAGACCAGCATGGAGCTGAGCATCTCCCTGGTGCGCACTTCCGAGATGACGTCCTTCCATAGGATGATCGCCACTTTGCCAAGGTAAGCCCTCAACTGCTGGCTCCGATCACTTCTCGGTAGAGCGTGCTCAATCCCTCGAGACTGAGCGGACGCTTGGGGGCGTCATACGCTAAACGGCCGGCTACCAGAATGGCAAGGCGCGATCCGACTTGAGCAACCGTGTTTAGGTTGTGTGTGGTCATGATGAGGGTCTGGTCACCGCTCTCCATCATCCGCAGGATGCGGTGTAACTGCTCCGTAGCCTGCTCGTCCAGCCCCGTGTACGGTTCATCCATGAGGATCACGGATGGCCGATGCAGCAAAGCTCGGGCGATGGCAAGGCGCTGTTGCATTCCTCGCGAATAGGTGCGGACGGGATCGTGTGCCCGTCGGAGGAGGCCCAATCTGCGCAACAACTCGTCAATCCGGCTATCCAGTCGTTCCACGTCGTACATGCGACCGTAAAAGCGCAGATTCTCGACCGCAGTGAGGTCGTCGTACAAGAGGGTCTCGTGAGAAACCAGGCCGATCCGCCGCCGCACGTCGGTGCCGCTCGCGTCCAGGGGCCGTCCTCGAAGGAGCACTTGTCCCCGAGAGGGCTTGCTGAGTCCCGCGACACAGCGCAGCAAGGTGCTCTTGCCGGCACCGTTGGGACCGATGATGGTCACGAACTCACCGGCGGCCAACTTGAGGTTCACGCCGCGCAGCGCCTGGCGGTGTCCGAACTCCTTGGTCAGGTTTCTGGTCTCGATCTCGAAGGCCACGTTCTCAGTGACTCCGCGCTGGCCTCTAATGCTCCCTGCGGCGGCCAAACGGCGCTCGGCCGTGTGTTGCCGGGCTGCGAGCGATCTGCGGGTAGGACAAGGTGCCTGATGAGACATGCTCACGGATGCAGACGCTCACGACGGGGGACGAGACTGAGCTTTCCGGCAGGCAGCGCATGTTCCGGTCAGATGGCCCCCTCCACCTCGGCGAGGATTTGGTCCGGCGTGAAATGGTTGAGAATGATGGCCCCAGACGGGCAGGCGGTGGAGCAGGCCCCACATCCCTTGCAAAGCACTTGGTTGGCGCTCATGACACCCCTGCGCTGATCGAGGTTGAGTGCTCCGTAGACACATGCCTCGGCGCACAGGCCACATCCCGAGCACAGGAGCGGATCCACGGAGCAGGTGACAGACTCCACTCGTACGTTGCCCAGCGACAATGGGATCAGGGCCGACGAGGCGGCCGCCTTGGCCTGGGCGATGGTGTCCGTGATGTCCTTGGGGCTCTGGCAGCACCCGGCCAGGAAGACCCCGTCCGTCGTGGTGTCAACCGGTCCCAGCTTGGGATGGAGTTCCATGAAGAACCCATCCTCGGACCTGGAGAGCTTCAGCAAGGTGGCGATAACGTTGGCGTCGCGCCTGGGCACGAGACCCGTGGCCAATACCACAAGATCGGCCTCTACCTCGATTGGGTCTCCCAGGAGCGTATCCTCAGCCCTGACGACGAGTCTATCTCCTCTTCTGTAGATCTCGGATGGGTTACCTCGCCGATAGAGGACTCTCTCTTCCCTCACCCGGTCGTAGAACTGTTCGAAGCCCTTGCCGAAGGCGCGAACGTCCATGTAGAACACGGTGATGCGGGCGTCCGGCAGTCGTTCCCTCACCAGATAGGCTTGCTTGGCAGTATACATACAGCACACGCGCGAACAGTAGGGATTGCCCCCATTACGGTCCCTGCTCCCCACGCATTGAATGAAGACTACGTCTCTGGTTTGCCCCTCCGCGAGTGGGTTCGCGCTGTCGCTGGTTTCAGAGTCGACAAGGAGCTTCTCCATCTCGGGGGCGGTGATCACTTGGTCGTAGATCCGATACCCGTATTCTGGCTTGAGCGTGGCATCAAAGTTGTCGAAGCCCGTGGCGACCACAATGGCGCCCACAGCGAGCTCGGTAGTAGCGGGCTTGTCCGAGTCCCCCGACGACTTCTCTACCTGGACTCGGAAGTTCCCGATGAATCCATCCACATCGACTACTCGTGACTCCGTGAGCACCTCGATGTTAGGGTGGCTCTCTACCCTCTCTGCGACTTCAGAAAGGAGTGCTGGAACACTCTCCAGTGTGGGGAAGGTCCTTGCCAGATGGGCCATGTGGCCGCCGACCGCGGCTTCCTTCTCCACTACGTAGGTCGCGTACCCCGCGTCGGCGATGTCCAGGGCTGCCTGGAGACCCGCGATGCCGCCCCCGACGACCAGTGCTGCCGGTGTGACCTGGGCGTGTCGCTCCTCCAGGGGCCGGAGAAGGCATGCTCTGGAAACCGCTGCCGTCACGAGTCCCTTCGCCTTCTCGGTTGCAGAGTGACGATCAGTGTGCACCCAAGAACACTGCTCCCGGATGTTGGCTATCTGAAGGTAGTAGGGGTTGAGCCCTGCTTCCTGAATGGCTCTTCTGAAGGTGAGCTCGTGCATGCGGGGCGAGCACGAGGCCACGACCACACGATCGAGCCCGAGCTCCCGTATGTCGTCCTGTATCAACTGCTGCCCGGGGTCTGAACACATGTAGATGTAGTCCCTGGCGATGGCGACGTCGGGCAATGCCGCGGCTGCCTTCGCCACCGCTTCCACGTCTACCGTGTGGGCGATGTTGATTCCGCAGTGACAGACGTATACGCCGACCTTCGGTGCCATTGTCCCTCCCGCCATGGCAGCCGGAACTTTAGATCACTCGAGCCAGCAGTTCGGTGATGTCCAGGACCTGCACCTTCTCGTCGTAGCCCCCGGCCTTCGCCGCGAGTTCAAAGGTGAGGAGACAGAAAGGACAAGCGACGGCCAGGACGTCGGCTCCCACACTCAACACTTCCTCGAACCGCGAGGTGGCGAGGCGCTCCTCGGGGTTGGTCCCTTCGCACCACATCCTGCCGCCCCCACCCTCGCAGCAGAGGCTTCTGTCCCTGATGCGATCCATCTCCCGGAAGTCCACTCCGGGAATGCTCTGGATGATGCTCCGCGGTTCGTCGAAGATGCCATTCTGCTTGCCGAGAAAGCACGGATCGTGGTAGGTGACGACTTGCTCCAGCTCACCAGTGAACGGAAGTCTCCCCTGCTCTATCAGTTCGGCCACGAACTGGGTGTAGTGTTGGACCTTCACGTCCAGGCCCGGATACTCGTTCTTGAAAGTATTGTAGCAGTGGGGCGAGGTGGTGACGATGTGCTTCACGTGGTGGGTGCTGAAGAGCTCTTGCTGCTCCTCCACCATGTACTCGAAGAGTCCTTCCTCGCCGACGCGTCGCACCTCGTTGCAGCAGCACTTCTCGTCCACTCCCAGGATACCGAAATCAACGTTTGCCTTCTGGAAGACCTTGACCAGGGCCTTGGCGATTCTCTGGGCTCGATCGTCGTACGATGGAATACAGCCCACAAAGTAGAGCGTCTCCGCTCCTTCGGCAATATTCTTGACCTCGAGGCCTTCCGCCCAGTCGGCTCGCTCGTCGGGTGGCATGAGAGAAGGATTGCCGTACCTGAACACGCTGGTGAGAGCATCCCTGATGGTCGGCGGGATCACGCCTCCGTCGACCAGTATGGTGCGTAGTCCTATGATCAGCTCCGACGGTTCGACCTCCTTAGGACAGCGCAGGACACACGTGCCGCAGGTGGTGCAGTCCCACAGCTCCTCCATGCCCTCCGGACTGAGTTGCCCGTCCAAGAGGACCTGG
This sequence comes from uncultured Anaerolineales bacterium, assembly GCA_964577995.1. Classification (GTDB taxonomy): domain Bacteria; phylum Chloroflexota; class Anaerolineae; order UBA7937; family B3-Chlor; genus JAUVXJ01. The sequence continues at coordinate 578 of CAZOBP010000009.1, read as the reverse complement.
TAGACCAACCGCCTGATGTTCAGGGTGGTTTTGAAAGACACCGGGCAGCCACCAGTGCACTTGCCGCACTGGATACACGCCCAGAGGTCACAACGCTCCAGAAGATCCTGCTCGGCTTCCATTCTCCTCTCACCCCTGATGTGAAGTGGCCTTTGAAGAAGACCGCGACATGACGATCATGGCTGAGGCAGCCGCGGCTTTGGCCTGGGCCACGGTGTCGGGGATGTCCTTGGGGCCCTGGCAGCAGCCGGCCATATAGATGCCTTCGATCCCGGTCTCCGTGGGCCGCAGCTTGGGATGAGCTTCCTCTAGGAAGCCATCCTCGCTCCGGGTCAGGCCCAGCAGTCGGGCCATGGCTTCCGTGTCTTCGCGGGGGACCAGTCCCACGGCCAGGACGACGAGATCGGCCTCGACTTCCACTGGTTGCCCGAGGAGAGTGTCCTCGGCTTTGACGACAAGCCGGTCGCCACGCTTCACTATCTCCGACGGATTCCCGCGCCGGTAGTGGACGTGGTTCTCCCTGACGCGGTCGTAGAACTCCTCAAACCCCTTGCCGAAGGCTCTGATGTCTATGTAGA
>CAZOBP010000008.1:15627-39774 GCA_964577995.1 uncultured Anaerolineales bacterium | reverse complement strand
AGATCGTCGTACATCACAGGCGCGATCTTCAACTCCCTGCCTCGTGCTGCGCTCTCGTCGTTGACTTCGAAGGCCACCTTGAAGAAGAAGCCCAGCGCCTCTGTCAGTTCGTTTTCGATGGCCCCCATCTTGTCACGCGCCGGACCCACGAACCACACCCCGCCTTCATGAACCGCCCCGGTCGATAGAAACACTTCACTGCCACCGATCAGGAAAGTCGCCCCTTTCAGGCTCTCCTCGTAGCGCGGCATGACCACCTGAGAGAATGGTCCGGGCGAAACCACAACGTCGCCTGGAGATATCCGGCCCGCTACCAGTGCCGCCACGGCCCTCCAGTTCGCCCTGTCTTCCTCGTAGTAAGCCCCCACCACTGGGAAGGTCACCGCCCCGATCCCAGCCAGCAGGATCGCCAGACCAACTATCTCGAGCCGCCTCGTGCCGCCTGCCCACCGTTGGCTGACGAAGGAGACGGTCGCTGTCAGGCCCCTGGCCGCGAAGAGCAGATACAACGGCAACATGAACAGCACGTATCGGGGTCGAAAGCCGTGCCCTGCCGGCAAGACGGTGAGCGCACCGAGGGGCACCAGGATCCAGCAACACGCCAGCCACAACTGCGCCCGCTCGCTCCGCGCTGCGGCAACTGTGCCCACGGCGAAGGGGACAAAGAGAACGAGGACTCTCCATCCAGAATCGAGCCCCCAACTGTCAAGCGCCTGGATGGCCACGGAGGGCGCTAACCCAGCTCCTCCTCCGATCCCCTCCAGGCCCTTACTCCCGCTCAGCCCGCGCCACAGGTGCGGGACCATAGGCGTATAAGCCAACGCAATGATAGTCAAGCTGACCACGAATGCCAACACTCGCTTTCTGTCCAGCGCGACCCGCCGCCGCTTCCCTTCCCCACGAGAGTGCCGAGCATCTCTCATCCCCATGCCGGTGCATGCGACCCACAGACCTGCCACGAAGGTCATCTCCGCCCCGAGCACGAAGAAGGCAAAGAGGTGGTTGTAGAGATTCAGAGCAGTGCACAGCACGAACCCCACGAACCATTTCCACTCCCTGTCCCTGGAGAGAACAGCTCGATAAAGGAAATACGCGGACAACAGCGAGAGGAATACCTGCAGTGTGTAGAAGCGAGCATCCTGGGAGTAGCGTAGGTGTAGTGGAGCAACGGCCAGCAGCAAGGCGCCTACAAGACCTTCCCTCTTCCCCCACAGCCGCGCCCCGAGGGCGTACGTCGCAGCCACGCCCAGCGCGCCGAACACCAGCGCAGGAAACCTCAGCAAGAAGTCGTCGTCTCCCAGATGCAGGAAGGCGTGCGTGACGAGGAAGTAGAGTGGCGGAGCCGGCAGCGCCGTGTTGTAGAGCGGGATGGAAACCACTTCAGACAGACTGTTATCGGCGGACGCGATGGCGCTGGTGAAGATCTCATCCTGCCAGAGGCCCCTGGCATCAAGGCCCCAGAGCCGCAGTGCCACGGCAAGAAGCAGGACGGCGATCAAGAGCACGCCTGCGAGCCGTCCCCACGTCCGAGCAGTGTCGCTCCCACGACGCTCGTCGCTCATCCGTCACCAATGCGGTGTCCCACGGTAGCCCACACTCGCCGTGCACCTGCTACCTTTGTCGAAGCCACGGAACGCATGCCTGTGTTTCCAGCCCGCACCTTTCTGTCCACTGCTCCTTACGTCAGCCCGTCTTGGCGGCATAGAGAAAAACGTGCTCTTCCCCATGCTCGGACTCGCTTATCTGAAGGGAGTGTTCATCCAACCAGCCGCTCACCAACGCGGCGGCCTCGGTGTCGCCGCCGGTCCACACGACGAGGAATACCCGTTCGTGGGCTCTGACTATGCCAGCAAGCTCCTGCTCAACGGCTTCCTCCTCCAGAGGGGCCTCCGCAGGCAGAGGATAGGCTGGAAGATCGCCTGTGTAATACCGTCCCAGCGCCTCCACCTGGGCCCCTGGGACGAGGATTATGCCATCGCCATCCTGCGCGAGGCTCTCTATCTCCGCTGCCGCTGCCCGGAAGTCCGTTTCGGCGTACTCTCCCTCCAGAGAATACCGTTTCTTGCACAGGTAGACCGTGTCCCCATCGGGCAACGTATGCTCCCAGACCACCTCGAAGCTCTCCTCGAAGAAGGAGGGGGCGCTCTCGACGATCCTCATCGCTTCCTGCCCGTGTTCCCTCAACCCGGGCAGCGGATCGGTCTTCATCAGCAGGAAGTCACACTCGAACAGACGCTCGTAGAACGGCGGCTCCTCCCAGCCATCGCGGGCGAACTCCCGCAACATGATGCCCGGGTAAGTATCGTACATCAGGTACTGCAAGATGGCGTTATTGGAGTAGGAGCGATTGACGAGGTTACCCAACTGGACGACGTCCCTGCCATCCCGCACTCTCTGCTCTTCGACCAGGTCCAGAACCAGCGGGGCCACGAAGTACCCGGAGTCAGTGCGGCCCGACGAGGGCAATTCTACGTAGCTGCCCTCAGCTAGCAGGTTCACCTCACCAAGGCCTGGCAGCCTCACTAGCGCCCCTTCCCGCAGCCAGCCCAGACCGTCGTAGGAGAGGGCAAAGAACTGCACCAATCCCAGGAAGACCACCAGGGCCACAACAACGCGCCGCGCCAGGACAGGCCTGACCTCCTGGAGTCCTCGGGCCGAGACGAGTGCCAGGGGAGGCAGGAGAGCCACGTCGAAGCGCGAGTTCATGGTCAGGGAGAAGGTGAAGACGAGCAGCGATATGGCAAACCACAGGACCAGGATCCACGTGGACTGGTTCACACCTCTCACTAGGGATCTGCCCCCCGTCTTGCGCCAACGAGAGTACAACAGGAAGATCACAGCAAACACCAGAACGCAGAAGTACAGGGGCGAGAGCTGCTCGTAGGGCAAGTACCTCAGGTATCGGACGTAGAACGAGGGGCTCAACGGTCCCAGCCCCGTGCCCTCCATGTTCAGGCCGCTGTAAACCACCGTCAAGAAGCGTTCGGAGAAGCGGAGATTGGGCAACGACCACACGCTCCCTACGGTGGCACCAATCATCATCGCGCTCAGGAGATGGGCGCCCTGACCGGAAGGCCGCCACAGGGCGAACAGGGTCAGGCTGACCAGGAGCCACGAGATAGGTATCAGCCAGTAGCCCAGAGCGAACCCTTCCAGACGGTCCCGGTTCGGCCAGTACCACAACAGGGCCAGACACAGTCCAGCAATGGCATGAAAAAGGGGAGATCTCCAGAACCGACGCCACGCAGGGAGGATCTCCATTCTCGTCGTGAGAACAGCTTTGACGTCTCTCAGCGCTCCAGACCGAACAGCCACGTAGGCGATGGGGCCGCCCGCGAAGGCCACGAAGGGCCACTTGGTGAGGATCCCCAGCCCAATCGCCAGCCCCAACCACAGCGAGTAGCCTCGATGGCGGAAGCCCTCGCTGGCTACCAGAAGGTACACGGCCAGAGCCACCATGGCCGTCAACGAGTAGTCCACGTAGGGCATGCGCGATATGGAGAATAGAATGGGATAGGTGGAGACGAGAAAAGCACTGAGCAATCCCACGCCTTCACCGTAGAACCTGCGGCCGATGCCGTAGACCGAGAGAATCAAGATGGCCACGAAGACCGCATTCCTCATCAACGCCACATCGGTCGATACCCCAAACAAACGGTAGAAGGGCACAGCCACCAGATGACTGAGCGGGGGACGGTTCCACGACCAGGTCAGAACCTCGAAGAGGCTCCTGAGATTGATCTCAGCCAGCATCTCGTTGTAGATGAGAGTCCTCACCAGATGGGCAGGCCGGTCCCAGCCAAGTATCGTCACTTGGGCCACGACGAACGCCCAGTTATTGGCCACGTGAAAGACAACGAGCGCCAAGACCGCCGCCAGACTCGTCCACCTGGTACGTCTTGTGTCGCTTCTTCCCGACACCTCACCCATCCTGATCACCGTCTGCGCTGGCCTCTGTGGGCACCACCTCTATAGGCCCCAGTTCGACGCTATCAGCGCCCGTTTGATCCCCCCCATCGAGAACCTGCAGCCGCTCGCCGGTAGTGGGCAGGTACAGGCCAGCTACCAGCAGGTACTCGCCGGGAGCGGTGCCCTGAGGAACCAGAATACCGTGCTTGTCCCTGATCGTCTCTCCGAGGTTCCAGGTCGATGTCGGGAGAAAGCCGCCCACCGGCGGCCCATCGTGCTGAGCTATCACCTGGCCTTCACCATCGAGGAGGTGGACGAACACCGCGTAGTCCTCAGCCACCTGCTCCAGGGCACACCATTCCAGAGTAGCACGCACAATCCCCCCAGGCTCCAAGGTTTCACCCAGTAGCTCCAGACTCACCAGGGAGATGTCGCCGCCGAGGTTGACCTCAACCCGTCGCTCAACGGGAGCTGCGTCCTCTCCACCGGGGGAGGCATACAGGATCGACCTCACATCCCCATACCACTCATCTCCAGTGCGGTATGCATGTTCACTCAGCCAGCGCTCCACGAGGTGGTCGGGATCCGCCTCGGTCCCGCCCCGGAGAACGACGTGCACTCGATCGTGGCCATCCAAGACCTGCCCCAGAACCGCCTGGTCCTCGTCGGTCTGTCCCGTGGGCAAGAGGTAGAGGGTGGAAGAGCCTTCGTAGAAGCGAGCGAACGTGCCGGCTTCCTGGGGAGGGGCGATGATGATGGCATCCGCGTCGCCCGACGTCGTCCCCAGACCCGCGACCAGATGCTGGTAGTACTCTTCCACCTGCGGCTCGGCAGGAGGCATTCGCTTGCCGAAGAGGAAGACCTCTTCTCCGTCCGGGAACTGATACTCGCCAATAGGCTCGAAGACTGCCTGGAAGACTTCCGGTGATTCTACAATCCTGCGCACGGCCTCCTTTGCTCCATCACTCAGCTTGTAGGGGTCGTGTGTGCTGAAAACCACATAGTCCGAAGCGAACACCTGGGTGTACACCGCAGCCCCGCTCTCATCCCTGGCCAGATCCCGCACCTCGACCTCCTCGAATTCGAGCAAGGCCTGATATCTGAGGATGTCAGCGTTCAAGTGAGTGTTGTTCACCAGGAGTCCCAGAGTCGTCGGCCCATCCGATTCCGCACTGATGGCGCTAAGGATTTGCGGCGCCACCCAGTACCCGCTGTCGGTGCCGGCGGAGTCCGGAGGCGTGATATAGGCCCCCTCGCCCAGGAGATTGAGCCGGCCCACCACAGGTATTTCTACCACGGTCCCCTGGGAGAGGCCATAGAGATCATCGGTTGAAAGGACCAGACACTGCGCCACGCCGCAGATGACCAGCAGCGAGATGATGACTGCTCTCAGCCCGCGCGCTCGTATGTTGAACAGACCCCGGGCAGTGATGAGAGCGGCCGCCGGCAGTAGCGCGATGTTGAACCGGGAGTTCCAGGTCTGAGACAACGTGAAGATCAAGAAAGGGACTACGAGCCACAGAGCCAGCAGCCATGCTTCGCGACCTACGCGCCTCGAAGTTGCAGCGCCCTTGCGGAACCAGGCATAGGCCAACACGACGATCGTCACAATGAACGCAGCGAAGTACAAGGGGGAGAGTTGCTCGGTGAGCATCATGCTCAAGTAGCGAACGTAGAAGGTCGGATCCAACAAGCTCAAGCCCTTGCCCTGGATGTTCACACCACCGTAGGCCACGAACACGAATCGTCCCGAGAAGCCGATATTGGGCAAGGACCACGCAGATGCCAGGGTGCCTCCGATCAAGATCGCACTCAGGAGATTGGTCCCTTGACTCGCGCTCCTGGACACAACGTAGACGGTGAAGCTCAGGAGAATCCAAGACAACAGAGGGAGCCACCCTCCCAACAGGAAGCTAGGGAGGCGATCCCAGTTGGGGACGTACCACATCGCGGTCAACGCCAGGGCAGCCAGAACGTGGAACCAGGGAGAGGTCACCACCCGGCGACGCCTCGTAGATCCCCTCGCGCCGCCCCAAGACACAAATAGCAGGCGTTTCAGCGCGCCAGAGTGCCACGCCTCGTAGGCGATGGGAACACCGGCGAAAGCGATGAACGGCCACTTGGTGAGCAGACCCAACCCCATCCCCAACCCGAAAGCCAGTGACCACCCACGGTGGCGAAAGCCGTCGGTCTTGAGGAGAAGATAGACAGCCAGGGCGACCATCGCCGTAAGCGCATAGTCCACGTAGGAGAGGCGAGAGATACTGAACAGGATGGGATAGAAGGAAACCAGACAAGCGGCCAGGAGACCCACCTTGCGTCCGTAGAGCACCCGCCCGATGCCGTACACCGACCACAGAAGAATCGCCAGATACAGGCAGTTGCTCATCAACGCCACATCGGTCGATTCGCCAAACAGGCGATAGAAAGGCACCACAGTCAAGAAGGGGAAAGGAGGCCGATTCCAGGGCCAGGTTAGCGCAGTGAACAGCGACCTGAGGTTGATCTCTCGAAGGATATCGTTGTAGATCAGCGTCTTCGCCAGGTGGGAGGACCTGTCCCAACCCATCAACGTGACGTTGGCCTCCGTCCACATCCAATTGAGGGCAGTGTGGAACAGAAAGAGGCCCAGCAGGGCCGCCCCAGTCAGATAGCGCCCCCATCGGGCTCCGTTTTCCCTCTCAACGCTGGCCGCCGACATGCTAGTCCCCTACCACCGTCACTTCGCCAAGATGAACCGTATCACCGATCACCTCTCCCTGCGCGTCCAGTACGGGCAATCGCTCGGCGGTACTCAGAAGATACATCCCCGCCACCACCTGGTACCGGCCCGGGGGAACCGACGACTCCACAGCGAGGTCAACTTCGTCTCGCACCGTCTCGCCTACGTCCCAGCGGGACGTGGGATAGAAGCCCTGCATCGGTTGGCCATCGTATTGACCTACGGTCCGCCCCCCCGCATCCGAGAGATGCACGAAGACGGTGTAATCCTCAGCGATTCCGCCCAGTGCCTGCCAGTAGAGCGTGAGATGCACATCCTGCCCTGCTTCCACCGAACGAGGCACGCCGTCGTGTCCCAGCAGCAACACCTGGTCGCCCAGATTCGCAGCCAAGGGTTCAGAAGCCGCCAGTTCTTCATCTTCGCCAACCCAGACGTAGTCGAGAACCACGAAGTCTCTGCCAGAAGATCCAACCTCCTGGGCCACCGGTAGGCGCACGCCGTCTCCACTGCGGTACAGTCCAACCGCCAGGCGATACCATCCAGGCGCCACGTCACTCGGAATGTTCAAGAGGCGCGGATCAGGCACCGTCTCGTCCTCTGTCCAGTAGTAGGTGGGATAGAGATTCTCCAGTGGAGGGAAGTCGTCTTGAGAGATCGGCGACCCTTCACTCCCTTGCAGGTGGACGAACACTGTGTACTCCTCAGCTATTGGCCGTTGCGCCTTCCAGTACAGGGTCAGCGGCACCTCCGAACCAGGGGCAAGCACGTCGCTCGAAAGCTCATAGCCTACGAGTTCGACCTGTCCTCCAAAATCGATGGCCAGGGTTTCGCTCACCTCTGGCTCTGACGGCTCCTGGAACCCCTCGGCCAGGAGAACCCTGACCCCCTGGACCTCGTGCACCACGTCCATCTGCTCGACCACCGTGCGGATGAAATCCAGGTCGAAGCGTTCGGCCAGCCGCCAGCCATCCACCACGAACCAGACTCGTGAGCCGTTCCTCAGGACATCCTCGAGTTGAGAGGCTGAACTCACAAGGGGTGCCCCGATCCAACGGTCGATAAGAACACCACTCTTGAGGAAGACGTATTCCTCGTACGCCTTGCCCGAGGCATAGTAGTCGCACCGAGGAAGATAGAGCTCGCAGGCGAAAGGCACGATCGTCAATACGGTGTCGCCCTCCTGCCACTGCTCTCCCAGGTACTGGAACGCCAGGTCGTAGCCCCACTCCTGCTCGGTAACGGTTTCGCGAGCGGCGGGCACCAGAAGGAGCAAGGCACCAAACACCAGCATGCAGGTCAGCGGCCGGGAGATGGGTTCCCCAACGGCCTCGCCCCATAGCCAGGCTGGCCGAGCGTGCTTCAGTTGGCGACAGAGCCAACCCACGGCCAGGACCGCCATCCAGGTAGCCGTAAGAAAGAACAACGGCTCTACCATGAACAGATACCGACTGTCCCGCCATGTCGGCCCCACCAGGAATACCATCTCCAAGACGGTCGATGCCAAGATGAGGTACAGGAACAGAGCTGCACGCCAGCCTGGCTGGGCAAGAACCCTCGCCCCCTTGCCCCGCGCACCGACCACCAGCGCCGCGACCACTACACCGAGGCCGACCAAGCAGAGGATACTCAGAGGTAGACGCTCAAGAGTGAGGAAGAAGGGAGCTATGGGCTGGAAACCGGTCACCGCATCCAGGGTGGGCGCCAGATACGGACGCGCTTCGGACAGCGCCTCTAGCTGACCCGGCTGCCCGATGGCCTTCAGCACAAACGTCGCCGCTATGCCCACCAGAGGAAACCCTGCCTCGATGATCGAACCTGGCCTGATGGCGCCACGAGGCCCCATGAGAAAAAGCAGCCCCAACAACAAGGGCACGTAGAGCAGCACACTCACCGGGTGCGTGAACAGAGCCGCCAGGTAGCAGAGAATCCCCATCCAACGGTAGCGAGCACCATCTCGCTCGGTGCAAGCCCGCCACAGGAACCATACTGAGAGGAGCACCAGCAACTGGAGCAAGGCGTACATCCTTACCCGTGCCCCCCAGGCGATGGCCTCTGCCGAGAGCGTCCCCAGAGCAGCGGCTACCAGACCCACGGGCGTCGAGAAGAGCTTGCTGCCCACATAATACAAAAGCGCAATAGTGGCCAGACTCAAGGCCACGCTGAAAGCACGCCCGACCAGAGCGTCGAAGCCCAGGACCTTGAGCAAGGCCGCCTCCAGATACGAGAACAAGAGAGCCTGCTCGTACAGCGTGCCCGAGGGCAACAGCGGATAGCCATGCTCGAGGATACCCCGAATGGCCAGAAGGGAGATGAACTCGTCCACGTGAAGGCTGATGTTGCGCAAGTAGACCACACGGAAACCGAGGCCAACGAAGAGCAGCGTAGACAGAATGACTGGCGCGTAGAGCGGAATGGAGGTCCTGGAGGGTCTACTGAAAGTCATGCGGGGATCCGTGTGTGCCCTTGTCCCTCAGCTCGAGGGGAGCTGAGTCCATTCCGCTGGCGGTTTCACGGACACGCTGAATGACCTGCAAGAAAAGGGCCTCATACCGCTCCGCCACGCCGGAGATCTGGAAACGCTTCACGTACTCCTGGTTGAATCGGGAGATCCTCTCACGCAAGGCCGTATCCTCGGTCAGGCGCAAGATCCTGTCCGCCAGAGTATCCACATCTTCCACCGGGACCAGGAAGCCCGTTTCTCCATCTTTGAGGAAATCGGTCTGCCCCCCGGTGGAGCTGGCGATCACCGGCAGACCGCAGTGCATTGCTTCCAGGAACACCAGCCCAAAACCCTCGTGCACGGACGGAAGCACGAAGATGTCAGACGCTGCCAGGTACTGGAATTTCCGCTCTCCCCAGATGGGGCCCAGAAACTCGACCCGCGAAGAGAGACCAAGCCTCTCAGATAGGTCGCGTAAGTGCCCCTCCTCCGGCCCCTCACCGATGATCAGCAGTCGTACCTCACGGAGCTCCAGCCTGCTCAGTGCCATAAGTAAGTTGTCCAGAGCTTTGCGCTTGATCAGGCGCCCGATGGCGATCAAGACTACGGGTTCCTCTGGAATGCCCAGCTCCGCACGACTCTTTTCCTCGAACCGAGGGGCGTCAAGTCCGTAGTGGATGACCTCGATGTCCTTCCGGCAGTGGAGGTCCTCGCGCGCCCTGCGCTTGATGTCCTCTGAGATGGCGATGATGTGAGACGAGGAATCGAGCACACGACGCACCACTCCCCTCAGCACTCTGTTGCCGCTGGGCGAGAGTCTCTTGCTGGGATCGTGGATATCGCCGCCGATGATGGTCAAGACCATGGGCGTCTTGAATAGCCGCGACAACACAACCCCTGTGGGGCCAGAGGGAATGGCGAAGTGGGTGTTCAGGACATCGTACCGCTTCTCGCGCAGTACCTGACAGCCCTTCGCGACCCCGCACGGTAGAAAAGAGAGCATCGACGGAAGACTGGCCGTGGACAGTTCTCCCCTGCCCAAGACGGGGACGCGATAGACGCCCAATCCACCCACCGTCTCCTCGCTGGGAAGACCGCGCCAGCCCGTGGTCAGAACGTCTACTTCATGCTCCCTTTCCGCCAATGCCCTTGCTATGTGATAGCTAGCCACTCCCCCTCCCCCTCCCAGAGGGGGGAACTCGTAGTTAATCATCAAGATGCGCATCACTCATTCCAGCATCTCTCTGATCGCGTAGATCTTCTTGCCCTGGGCTTCGTGATACGTTCGCGCCGTGAGTTCTCCCAGAAGGCCCATGCTCACCAATTGGACGCCCACGAGTATCAGGAGCATGGCCAGCCAAAGGAGCGGCCTGTCCGCAATAGGGCTCCCCAGAACCAGCCTGATGAACGACAGGTATGCCGCTATCACGGTACCGATCCCGAAGGAGAACATGCCCAGCAGGCCAAAGACCTGCATGGGCCGGGAGGCATAGCTGAGTAGGAACTTGACGGTCAGCAGGTCAAGCAGCACGGTGATCGTTCTCGACAGATTGTACTTCGACTCGCCGAACCGGCGCGGATGGTGGCTCACCTTCACCTCAGCCAGACGCACCCCCATGGAACTGGCTAGAGCTGGTATGAAACGATGCAACTCGCCATAGAGGCGAACGTTCCGAATCACCTCCAGACGATAGGCCTTCAGCGAGCAGCCATAGTCGTGCAACTTGACGCCGGTCATGCGCGAGATGAGCCAGTTGGCGATCATGGACGGCAACCGCCGGGACAGGAAAGGCTCCTTCCGCTCCTCACGCCACCCGCTGACGATATCGTAGCCCTCGGCCATCTTGTCCAGCAGCTTTGGTATGTCCGCCGGGTCGAACTGCAAATCGGCATCCATGCTGACGATGATTTGCCCCGCTGACTCATCGAAGCCGGCCGCGAAAGCCGCGGCCTGTCCGAAATTGCGTCGAAGTCGAACCACCTTGAGCGTTGGGTTGCCGAGATGCAGTTTCTTCAGCACCTCGAAGCTGCCGTCGGTGCTGCCATCGTCCACAACGACGATCTCGTAGCTCGTGCCCAAGCCCTCGAGCACCGCCTTGAGCGCTGAGTAGAGCGGTTCTATGCTATCCTCTTCGTTGTAGACGGGAATGACGACGGAAAGTTCCACGAGATCGTCTGTCACTGCTGGCCCTGCACTCTCTATCTAGCCTTTGAAGCCGCACCCCATCAGATTATATCATACACCCCGGCCTGAGCAACAGCAGCTTCGCGTAGTGCATATCAATGGGCATTGTACATTGAGGGCGTTTCTGCCCACTGGGCGAGCTTAAGGTAGAAAACGGCCCTTGACCAGAAGGCATCGAGCCGGTCGATGCACTGGACATCGGGCAACAGGGGGCATGAATGCCGGGGAATGGAACACGCCGCACAGCCAGCGCGTACTGAACACTTTCGCTTCCTGGCCGGCAGTACGCTGGACGGCCAGATTCCCCTCCAGCTATCCCGCCTGCGAGAGACAGCGACGACCTGTGCCGTGACCGACCAGAGAAGGAAAAGCCGTTGAAGTCCGAAGAACGTCGAGATCCGATAGACTAGGCTGCTCGCCGTCATGCCCAGCACAAGGGACAACGTCAGCTCTTCCAGCGGCCGAACGTGGACCTCCCCGAGTCCAGCAGCAACTTGCCAGGAAGGTAGATCAACGCAAGAACGCAGAGAACGAATTGTGGAAAAGCCAATGGAGAAAACGCGGTCCAGAAGCTGAAGAGCAGACTCCACACGGCGAGTGCCACTGCCGCGAGGAGCAAGACCAAGGGGACTGGCAGGTCCCTTTCCAAGCGTTTCAACCTGTTACTCGCGCTCATCAGGCACCCGGTCCGCAGCTTCTTTCCTGGCCACGCAGAGCAGCGAAACGCCGAACGGCAGACAGCCCCTGGCGATCAGACCAGTCTCCAGAGAGAAGAGTCGGGCCAGCAATCCATTGAGAAGGCCGCTCGGGAAGTCCAGATCAGAGCGAACCGGTCTCCACTTGCCCAGTACGTTCTTGGCGGCACGGACCGCCCAGACGACTGGGAAGAGCAGCGTGTTGAAGTACGAAATCTTCACCACGTCGAAGCCAGCCTCTTCGACCCGCTGTCTCAGCTCACCTCTCGTATACCTTCTATGATGACCGGAGAAGCGGTCGAAATCGCTCCACAGAAACATGAAGGCTGGCACGAAGAGGACCACCCGGCCACCGTTCTTCAGCACCCTCCAGATCTCCTGCAACCCTCTTGCCTCTTGTGGAAGATGCTCGAGCAAGTCAAGAGCTGTGACCAGATCGAAGCTTCTGTCGGCGAAAGGCAACGAAGCCCCATCCGCCAGGCACAGACGTGACCTGTCCTGTACCTGACAGTACCGTATGGCCTTCAGAGAAACGTCGATCCCGGTGACCTGCCCGTAACGCTCTAGGAAGCCCATGGTGGCACCGGTGCCGCAACCTATGTCCAGGATCCGTGGTCTATCCAGTTCATCCAGGGATTTGTCCAGGAGTCGAGAGAGTATTCTCCTCCGTCCCACGAAGAACCAGTGGGATTCCTCGACCTCGTGCACGACATCGTAGGCGGTCGGGTCCATGGCTAGTCTGCTTGCAGGACGCGGATAGTCTGGGCGGGGACACCCCCCACCACGTGATATGCAGGCACGTCTTCCCTGACCACGGCGCCTGCGGCCACGAATGCACACTCTGCAACAGTGACACCAGGCAGAATGGTAACATTCGCACCTACAAGGCACCCTCTCTTCAAGACAACCCTCTTGGAGTAGGCCGGGAAATGCCTCTGTAGAGGATGGTCCTCGAAACCAAGATTCACGTGAGTGAGGATGGTCACTCTCTCGGCGAGGGTCACATTCTCTTCCATGACGATTTCGTCGGCCAGGTCGAGCAGCGCTTCGTCGCCGAAGAAGCAGTTGTCCCCCACTTGGAGGGCGGCGAAGCCCTTGCGGTAGACGTTGAAGAACCTGACGGCGTGGACGGTGACGTTCCTTCCGATCTGCGCCCCCACCAGACGGAGGAAAACGGTCCTGAGCGGAGGCACGATCATCAAGCGGAACAACACCAGCAGCACAGCGCCCGCCGCGAACCTGACAGCTTTCCTGAGCCCGATCTCTCGTAGAGCCTTCAACGTGCTGGCTCGTCCCTCACTACCTTCCTGAACCGGCACAGCTTCCGGAAGTAGTCACCTATATGAGACAGAGGACTGACCGTCGACTTCTTGTCAAAACGACGCAGGAACAAACAGGGGATCTCCACGATCTGGTACTGCTTGTAGTGTGAGCGGACCATGACCTCCGTGTCCCAGAACCACCGCTGATCCTCTATCTCGTCCAGCACAGGCAGAATCCGCTCGCGCCTGAAGAACTTGTACCCTGTCTCCGTGTCGTTCAAGTCCACGCCGAGTAGCTTCCTCACCAGCCAGGCTTAGCCAGCGCTCATCACATAACGATCCAGTGACCGCAGGTTGAGCTTGTACACACGTCGCCCGATGGCCACGTCGGCCCCGTCTTGCACTGCGTTCACGCACGAGGGGATGTAACGAGCGTGGACCTCCAGATCGATGTCTATGAAGCCCGCTACGTCTCCTTTGCCCACCCTGATGCCATCGGCAACCGTGCCACCTCTTCCCACGTTCTGCTCGTGGAAGATCCTGGACATCCGCTTGTCCGGATACCGCTCGATGGCCCGGTCGATCAACTGTCTCGTTTGGCCCTCGCTGCAATCGTCAACGAAGATGATCTCGTAGGAGTACCGCGTGCCATCCAAAACCTCGATGATCTGCGCCACGCTATCCTCGAGCACCACTTCCTATTATAGCAGGGGAGCACTAGGCTCAGATCCAACGGCTTCCCACTCATCTACTACTCCCCGCCGAGTCGCCAACAGACCACTGGGATACCAGGCCATCGCCCTCCAGACGGTCAAGGCCAACAATGGCGCTGGTGGTCTGTCTCTCCCCCGCTCCGACGAGTAACCTGGCCCAGATTCTGGTTCGGTCCATCGGTCTACGCGAAGACCCTGTGTCAGTATGCATCATACACTGCAGCAAGGAGTACAGCACGCGTCTTCTGCCTCGTACGACAGCGATGCTCACTGGGTCCAGCACCTCATGAGGAGGCCATACCGCCGCCATTGATACTATAGATTATAGACCAAGTCGGGCACAGACAAAAAAGACTCGAGGACATAGCTGGGCCGGGGCACAAGCAGGGGCTACGTACGATCTGGTGAGAGGCGCCACAGGCTCTGGCCGAGAACAAACCTCTCATGGATACACACCAGTCAGGAGAGTAGCCTGCGGACGGAGTACTCTTCCTCGGGATTGAAGGCGAAGTTCCTGATCATCTCGCCCAGCAAACCTATGGAGGCCATCTGCACGCCAACGATCATGGCCAGTATCCCAAGGAACAGGAGGGGGCGCCATCCGATGCCCTCGCCGAGGAGCCACAGCCCGGTGAGATACAACCCGATAGCGAAGCCAATGGCGAAGAGGAGCGTGCCAAGGGTACCGAAGAGATGCATCGGCCGCTTGAGGAAATAGGTGAGGAACAGAACCATGCCAAAGTCCAGGAAACTCTTCCCAAGACGTTCGAACCCATACTTGGACTGGCCATACTGCCGTGGGCGGTGTGCTACTTTCCTTTCCGTGACCCTGAAGCCGCGCCAGTGTGCCAGCACGGGTATGAAACGATGCAACTCACCGTACAGCTTCAAGTCCTGAACCACCTCTCGGTGGTAGGCTTTGAAGCCGCAGTTGAGGTCGTGCAGATTCACCCCCGTCAGCAGCGAGACGGATACGTTTGCTATCCTCGAAGGTACCTTCTTGGACAGAGAATCCTGCCGCTGGTGCCTCCAGGCCACGACCAGATCGTAGTCATCGTCCAAGCTCTCCAGCATGCCAGGTATCTCCTCCGGATCCTCTTGCAGATCGGCGTCCATGGTGATCACGATGTCTCCCCTGGCTTGCTTGAACCCCGCCGTCAGCGCAGCGGTCTTGCCGAAATTGCGGCGGAACTGGACAACGCGAATGTGCTCTCGATCTTCGTCATAGAGGGACTGCAGGATCGGGAAGGAGCCATCCTCGCTCCCATCGTCTATGAAGATGATCTCGTAATCCTTGCCGAGCTTCTCCAGAACTTCGCGCAGGCTGGAGTGCAGAGGACGTATGCTCTCCTCCTCGTCCAGCACGGGAATCACGATCGACAGGTCCACATGATGCCCCGTATCCGTGCGACGTTCTGGCATCAATCCCTCGCCTTCGGCCATACGAATATCCCTACCGCGCTACCTCAATCGAACCCAGCACCACCGTGTCGCCCACAGTCTGCCCGTTTTCTCCGACCACCCCCAGACGTTCACCCGTGGCCAGAACGTACATTCCCACCTCGACCTGGTAGTCCCCCGACGGAGTCTCCTCGTCGATGGTGAACTCGTACTCGTCCGTGAGTATCTCTCCCACGTCCCAAAACGACGTGTAGTAGAACCCACCCTCGGGCTCATTGTCTTGCTGCCCCCGGATCACTCCTTGCTCGTCCACCAAGTGCACGAAGACCGTGTAGTCCTTTTCCATCTGCCGCTCGGCTCTCCAGTAGAGCGTGACGCGCCCGGTGTCTCCAGGCTCTGCAATCAGCGGCATCAGATCGTATCCCCACAGGCTCACGGTGCCATCAAGGCTGAAAGAAACAACATGCTCCGGCACGGGAAGGACAGGAGATCCTCGCTCCACTCTCACATAGTCCAAGATGGCCGCATCTCCCAGGGGCTTACCCTCTCGTCCCAGGATGGGCAGATGCTCCATCGTCTCAGGCAGATACATGCCCGCCTGCAACCGATACCTGCCCTCTGGCATGTCTTGCGGAAGCACTAGCTCCCGCGCATCCGAGATGAGCTCCCCCTCTACCCAGTGGGTCGTCGGATGTAGCCCGTTCAGCGGCGCTCCGTCGTGCTGCGCCCACATTCTGCCCTCTGCATCCACCAGGTGAACGAAAACACTGTAGCTGTGCAGGATGTGGGTCAACCCCTGGTAGCGGAGCGACACCCTCAGCACGTCTCCTGGCTCAAGCACATTGCTACTCAAGCCGCAGCCCAGGAGCGCAACCTGGTCGCCAAGATTGTAGTCCAGAGAACGTTGAACAGGCAACTCGGCAGGTGCAGGGCTCTCAGCCAGAAAAACGAATACCCCGCCCTCCTTGGCCACCAACTCCATCCTGTCCCAAACGTACTGGATGAACTCAGCGGTGTATCTGCTACGGAACCTGCCCTCGTCAACGATGAACCACATCCTGTCAGCCTCGTCTATGGCTTCCCGCAAAGCCGCGTCAGTGTACAAGATGGGTATGTAGCCCCAAGCCCCTATCCAATGTTCACCCCTTTGTGTAGCATAGGCGTGGAAGTCTTTCTCCACCGCCACATAGTCGCAGTCCTCGTTCAGGTAGAGCATGCATGATGAGAGGTCGAAGGACATCACCTCGTCCCCGTCTTGGCGGTGTTCACCTACGTACCGGAACGCCAGGTCGTAGCCGAACTCCTGACGATTGGCGGCCGCCAGAGAAGTAGGCAGAGCCCAGAAGGCTATCAGCACAGCAACAAAGCCAGTCAGCCAGATACCCCGAGCGCGACTGGAGAACCAGGTGAGGGCCAATGGCAGCCGGAGGCCCCTCATGGTGGGCAAATCGGCTACGACGTCGAGAACCTTCACCAGCATCGAGCTCGCGATGAGGAAGAAGAGAGGGACAACCATGAAGAGATAGCGCGTGCTCCATCGCCTCTCTCCAACCAGGAAAACCATCTCGGTGATCAATACAAGGAAGGTGACGCACAAGAAAGCCAGTCCCGTGTCCTCACCCTGCAGCGCCCGGATGCCCTTGCCTCTCGTGCGCCAAACCCGGATCAGCCAGTACGCAAACCCGGCAAGCAATAGGAGCGTAATCAACACCACAAAGGGTAGCTGATCTGGCCCTACGAAAAAAGGCCCATACCGGTTCGCAGCACCGATGATATTGAGAGATGGGGCGAAAGCGGGTCTACCTTCCCCCAGGCTGGTCCAACCCTCTGGTCGCATCAGCCGATAGAAATGGTAGCTGGAGGCCAGCCCCAGCAGCGCCAGGAGATGCTCTACCAGCACCGCTGGCCGCAGGAACCAACGCCATCCTCTCCATAGCAGGGCCAGGAGGACCACTGCTGGTAGGAACAAAGCAGCACCAATATGCACATACACCGCTGCCACGAGAACCAGGAGCAGTAGACGACGATAGAGCGCCTTGTCGCTCACGATCACCCCTTCGTAAGCGAACAACACCATGAGCGCTACGAGAAACAGCAACAGACTATACCCCCTGGCGCGACCTCCCCAGATGATGGCTTGAGGATCGAAAGCCAGCAGAGCAGCAGCAATCAGACCCACGCGGGCTGAGAATAGACGTTTGCCCAACACAAACAGCAAGGGAATGCTAAGGACGCTAACAAAGAGGCTGGGAGTCCTGGCTATGAACTCGCTGAAGCCACACAGCCTGAATAGAAACGCTTCCACGTAGGAGAGGAGTAGTCCTTGCCCGTACAAGGCCCCTGATGAGAACACAGGATAGCCCGCTCGGATAGTCCTCAAAGCCACCCACATGGTGGTATACTCGTCTATGTACGGACTACTCGACCGCGCGTAGGTGTAACGAAAGTACAAAGCAGCGCACGTGAGGCCGATCAGCATGCTCACGAAGAACAGTAGTCGCCCAATCGCTCCTTGTCGCAGCGTCTCCAGTTGCCCCTGCTTCTCGTCTGCTTCTTCTGAATGCCACATCTATTCTAGACCCTGTCCTCCTCCGCCCACTCGGTCACGTATCTGCGCACAGGAGGCAGATGGCTTCCGTTCGCAGCCTCGCGAGGGTCGAGGTTAGAGGACTCAGGATCAATGGACGACATGCCATTGCTCGGAGACTCACAAACAGCGCGAGCGCTCTAGGAAACGTGCGGGACACCCCGCCGAGTGCGCACGGAGAGGGGTCTCGCGCTCCTCCATCGACCGGCACCAGCAATCTACCGATTAGCTCAAGTAGCCCAATCCACTGAGCTTCCTTTGTATCTCCGCCAACTCCTGTTCGCTGTATGCCGTATTTGATTCACTACCTGCCAAGCCCTCGACAAGCTCCTGGTACTCAATCCTATGAGAATCTCGGTATGGTCGAGCAAACGCCTCCAGCAACACTCTTCCGTCTAAGTTGCTGGGAACCGGCAGGCCCATGGCGAAGAGGATCGTAGGGGCCACATCGACTATTCTGGCTCCGTTGATCTCACCCTGGCCTATGTCAGGCCCAATAGCCAAGAAGATACCGTCGGGCCTGTGTTTGCCTTCAACATACCCCAGGGACGGTATGGGCTCAACGATCTCCGACGCAGTCATGTCATCCCTGGGCATGTATCCCTGGTTCATGGAGAACACGATGTCTGGCAAGAGCGAGACACACTCCCCTTCGTATATCTCTTCCTTCCGATACACTGCTTCGATGACGGTGGCGCCAGATTCTGGATCCTTGAGCTCAGACAGTCTGGCCATGATGAAGTCTCTTAGCTCCGTGTATTCATGTCCCGAGTCAACGATTCCGCGCTCATCTCGCCCCTTGAGATTGATGTAGATACCCTCAATGGTGGGACTCCCGGCAAAGGCCTTGGTCCTGGTCCAAGACACCTGCCCTGATAGGGCAGCGTCAAGCCTCTTACCCCACGCTGTTCTGGTCCATCTGCCCAATCGCTGGGTGAGCCGCAAAGGATCAGTTCGTAGGAGCGCATCCTTTATCCTCCGAGGAGTGAGGCCCATGGCAGCGGCGGTCCGTATCAGGGGACTCTGCCCGCTCTTCTCCAAGACAAGAAGACCGAGTTCGCTCAAGAACTTGTTGACCTGAAACCATGTATGGGCAGGGCCAAAACCGTGATCAGAGATCACAAAAAGGTTGGTTCGCTCGTCGAGCAGGCTCAGGCGCTGGCCAACGATGGAATCCACGAGTTTGTAGCACTCTTCAATCAAGGGCATGTACTCCGCCGTCCGCTTCGCACTGTGCCGCGGATGGCTGTCGTCTAGACAACTCCAGAAGAAGTGCTGTATCTGATCGAGGGCCTGCACCACGTTCATGAAGAAGTCCCAGGGATACTCCCTCATCAAGGATTGGTTTGCCTCCTCTTTCTTCCGGACCCAGTGAAGGCATTGCTCAAGGAGACCTTGGCTGGGCGACACGGGGTCGTAGGGATCAGGCTCATACTCTCCCACGACCTCCAGAATTCGGCTCCTGAGCTCGGATGGATACGTATAATCTGACCTTCCCGCAGGCGTCATGAACCCAGACACCAGATAGCCATTCACCTTAGACGGAGGGTAAGTCATGGGAACGTTTACTATTCCCACCCTCTTCCCATGTCGACTGAGTATGCTCCAAAGGGTCTCACTCCGAATGAGTGTAGAGTCAGCAATCGCTCCCCCCGCTCTATCGCTGGGTGTCTTCCAGAAATCCAAGACCCCGTGTTTTCCCTGGCCCTTGCCAGTTGCCATGGCCACCCACGCCTGAGCAGTGTACGGAGGTATGGTAGACTCAAGCGCGCCCCAAACACCCTCGTTCACGATCCTGCTCAGATTAGGAAGCAGGTTTCGCTCCATCAGAGGGAGCAAGACGTCAAAGCTGGCTCCGTCCAAGCCCAAGACTACGACCCGCCGGTGGTATTCAGCCATGTCTCAGAGCCTCCAGGCTATCGCAGCACACACTATATCGCTGCCGGTACGCATCAAACGTGTCAAGAGTGCAATAATGGCAGCCACGTAGATCGGAAAGGAAAAGCTGAGTAGAAGCGTGATAGTTGCTTCCATGATGCCCAGTCCTGACGGGGTCAAGACGCTGACCAAACCTACAACCCAAGCTATGGCGAATGTACCCACTATGACTCCGAATTTAGATGGTGCACAGTAAGTGATTGAGTTGATCAGCAAATAGCTGGCCAGTCCCCGGCCGACCCAAGCTACAATCGAGAGCGTCAGCTGCATCAGCAGGAACCTGTACCCCCACTCGATATCCAAGGGCTGTTCGCCTGCCAGACGTAGGCCAAGGTTGAACACCCTCTTGACCAGTCGTGGTTGGAGAAGGAGCAGACCCAAAGGCAGTAGCAGGAGAACTGGAATCAAGCCCGCCGTATCATTCACGTCCTCCCAGAACGGTATTGTGAGCACGAAGACTACTACTCCAGACACCACCTGGAAGAGCAGGTGTAGTATCAGTGCGGCCGCAGAGCTCGTCTTGCGGACCCCCGCCTCCCGCTCGGCCAGATAGGCCCATCCAAGAATCCCCCATAACATGCCGGGAATATAGCGTGCCAGCTGGGACAGGTAGAAGAGGCGAAAGGTCGTGCGAAAGGTAAGATTCGCACCAAGCCTGGCAGCTATGAGCTTCAAGAGATAGGCGGAAAACGAAGCAGAGAGTATGGAGATCATGAAGGACACAGCCAGCACACCATACCTGATCTCCCATGCGTAGTCGGTAATCTCGTTCCAGCTGCTGTACAGAGCGTGCAGAATGAAGCCGAAGACCAGCAGGATAGTCCCTATCTGCAACATGCGCATCAGAGGCTTCTTCCTGCGTCTCAGGAAAGATTCCGCTTCCTTCAGCTGCTGACCCAATACCGTGTCATCCAGATGATTCCTCATCATCAGCTACTAGCTTCCCCAAACAACGCTGCCCAATCCCGGACTAGCGGTTCTACGGGCTTACCTTCGAAAGCTTCGCGGCCCCACCTCTTCGGAAGTATACAGGCCGCGTTCCTGAGCCCGGGCTGACTGCGTCGGTATCGCTCTCTCCAGATCCTTATCCCACCATCGCGCGTCGGTCGGCTGCCATTCCTCAACGAACTCCCGCCCGACGTCTTCCCCGAGTTGCATCTATGGATCAGTCCATCCGCATGCCATACCTCCTCCGAGTCCCCTCGGTCTGTGGTGCCGCGGACACGCGCTGAGTGTTCTCTAGGTTGACGATTCGACCTTCTGACACAGTACCGTCAGGCCCTCGTTGATCCACTTCACAAAGGGGAGCCAGGGCATGAAGTAGAAGCGATGCAGCATGGGCGAATCCGCGAGCCAACGTTTCATCTTCGCCGTAGGCACGGTCGGAAGCTCCGCATAGTCGAAGCCGACCCTGTGCAAGAAGCTGATCCACTCCTCCCTGGGCAGCAGGGAGAGGTGGGTTGGGTCCTTCACGCCCTGCCACTCATGTTCTCTCCCCCAGAGGGAATACCACCGCCGAACTAGCGCGTCCCCCTTGGGGACCTTGAAAAAGAAATACCCGCCAGGCACCAATACGCTATGAAGATGCTCCAGGACATGAAGCGGGCTGTTCAAGTGCTCCAGCACATTCAAGGCCACGATGATCTCGAATCTTACTTCTCCGACAAAATCCCGCACCGCCCTCGCTGACTCAACGTCCACCTCAGCTAATGTGGACTCTGGCGTCACACTTGCCGCTCGCTGGATAGCGCGCGACGAGATGTCCACTCCGTAGGTGTCGTAACTCCGCTCGGCATGTCGTAGGAAGTGCCCGTATCCACAACCTACCTCCAACAGTCTTCCCTCTGGCATTCTCCGCCTTAGCAGAGTAAGAAGTGGTCGCGTGCTGACGTCGTCGCCCTTTCTGCCTGGCCGCTGATAGTCCTCATAGTATCCCTCGTCGTACGCCTCAATCACCGAGAGATCCGCCGCCCGGCCCGTACCCGCCGGACCCTCCGAGTTGTGCCCAGACCGCTCCTGGCCTCTCATCTCCATATCCAACTCCCTCCTCCAGGTGTTGTCAGGCAACAGACAATAATCGGTTCTCTGATTGGGAGATCCTGCGTGCCACAGCGAAACATCCACCCAGCTCCAGCCACTGTCACTCAGAGGGAACACCCTGGGAGCGGCCGAGCTGCTGTGGACCGTCACCCACACCGCCTGCCCACTATGAGTCTCGCGAACTGAGGCCTGTCAACAGGCGCCGCTGGGATTGCCTCCCGCGAGGCCTAGTGCATCCGTGGGATGCACCGAGATGCTGTTACTTCGAAAGAGAGGCATTGGTCCCTTCCGACGCATGGACGGCCTCAGCTAACCGTTCAGTCCAAGCCCAGAGCTGGCCAAATCAAAGGCTGCTGGGCCTGTTCTTCCTCCAAACATCATAACATACCGCGTATCTGACAGCCACCGCGGTGAGCGTACCTGCTTGCGCCCAGACATCGTTACCAAGTACTGACAGATATGATAGCCAACTCTGGTTCTCCTCTGGCAGATGCATGGTGGAATCACCCCACCCAACAGCAGGAGCTTCTACGGCAGACTCGGCGTGTAGGTAAGTCTGCGCCATGACCTGGACCAAGGCACGGCTTCAATTGGCGACCACCACTCAACAGACCGCCAGCTTCCGCGAGACAGCCCGCCGCCGGCACACTTCGCGACACTCGACCGGCACGTGGGTCAGACGTACAATGGCCAGGGTCTACCAGGCTTGGAGGGCCACTGCCCCCAGCCCCGACCTACAGACAAGCCAAAGAGCACTGATGGTATCGGCCTCATGGCGCCAGTACTATGGACCGCCCGTCGCTCGTAGCAAGATCCCTCGGTTCCTGCCGATCGGGATGTCAGCACTGACGCTCGCAGATGGATGGGGCATCTTTCACCTCGTCTCCGGTTGCTCGGGTAACACATCAACGCGCTGAAAGAGCATACTGAGGCATCTGTCATCCTCCTGCCCCTCCATGACTTCGCTCGGCTCCTCGCAGCCCTCTGGCACATGAAACCTGATGGTGGTCCATTCACCGGCCTTGAGCATGAACGCGGGTGTGACGTAGCTCTGCATACCCCCTACGTGATACTCTGCGATCAGATTCTCATCGACAAAAGACTGCAGATGCCTGGGCTCCCTGAAAGGATGCGCAACGAACGCAAGCTGATATGACCCGTCTCGCTCCACCCTCACATAGAGCGTGCCGTCGTTCAACATCCAGCGCGAAGGGATCCCATCAACGGATTCGATGGGATGCCACTGCTCGCCCAGCACCAGAAGCGGGATATCTCGAGCCACGCCTGCCGGCCCAGTCGGCGGCACAGCAAAGCCGACGATCTGGTCATCTTCGTAGACTGGTTGGCCCAAGTTCTCAGCAAGAACAGGCATCAGTTCTTCGGTGGTCGTATCCGACAGTCTGTGCAGCACAACGTATCTTATGTTCAGTTGCTGAAGAATGGAGCTAAGACGACCCGCATTGATGATATCACCATTCGGCCCCATTAGCTGCTCCAGCAATCGCCGATATTGGCGGACCTCAGATGGAACACGGCTGTAGAACCCTATCGCGATTGGATGCTGATGGACCGTCTGGAAGTACATGCTCCGGGAATCGGCCAGGCCTGCACCGACATCCAAGATGCCGTAGACGTCGGTGTCGGCTGCCAAGGAGTCATAGAATCCCGGGATCGGTATGCGCTGAGTAGGAAACGGAAGGAACGAGCTGTAGTCGATGAGAATGCATGTTACGATGCCACCCATTAGCGCGTAATGTGCCACCCGACGACCGACAGCACCAGACAGAACTGACACGCCGTAACTAGCTAAGACCGCAATAGAAAAGGCTGTCAGTTCACCGAACCTGGCAGGATCGCGAACCCATTCGTAAAACGGTAGTCTGGTCAGCAGAGCCCCTGGCAGCAACACGAAGCCGGTCTTCCCAGCAACGGAATACTCCACCCAATCCTTGCCAACCCGCAGCAAAGGCCCTAGGGCCAAAACAGCGCCAAGTGCCGCCAGGATCACCCACATCCTGGTCCTCTTGGTCCGCCCTCCGTATACCGCAAGGGCCAACGCGACAACCCCTACGTATACAACGTCGTAGTAATGCGGCAGCAGATCTTGAGCCAGCGACCGAAGCGGCTCTATCCGCTCAGCAAGGAGTTGAGTTGACGGCGGAACCACAAGACCCAAGAGCGGCGCCGAATGGCTCAGAAAGCCGAACCTGTAGAAGTAGTCCAAGCCCCCGGCCGCCCATGCCTGAAGAAGGGGC
>CAZOBP010000008.1:0-15527 GCA_964577995.1 uncultured Anaerolineales bacterium | reverse complement strand
AACATACAGCGGCAGCCAATAGGTGATCACCAGGCCCAACCCACCATGTGCAGCGCGACCAGATCTCCACGCTGAGAACGCAAATACGACACCTCCAACAAACGACGGCCAATGCTTCTTGGTCAACGAGTAGCAGAGCAAGTAGGTGGTGAATCCCGTGAGCACATAGCTCGAGAGCAACTGCACGTTGTATGCGACCAAAGGCCCAAGCAGTGTCACTAAGGGAAGGCTAGTCCACATCAAGTGTGCATCGGCCACTAGAGACGGAAGCTGTACACCGTACGGATGGTAGAAAGCGGTGACATTGGCGGGGCTGGTGTGCAAATCAACAAGAGACCTCTTGGCCCACCACAGCAGCCACATGAAAGGATATACGTCTCCCCCCCCGGCAACCTCATTCAAGGCGTTTGGCACGGCTGGGAAAGTCATGATCGCAGTCAGTAAACAGTAAGCCACCAGCACCGACGTCAGCGTTGACGCGATCGGATGTCCAGCCGCACAGGCCTTGATTCGGACATAGAGAGTTGCTGCTCTGCTCCTTGTGCCCACGGGCGATCAGCTACCGTCTCTATGCCATCGGAATGACAAAGCTCTTGGACGCACTAACCTGATCCACTTCCTCCCTCAGCCAGCGTGTCTCTCAAAGAAGGATATCCGATCCAGAACTGACTTTGCGCCCCTGAGGAGACGTTTGACGTCCTGAAGGCTGCGCACCCTCAGCAGCGACCTGATCACGAACCCGGGCCTGTAGTAGTACCGACTGTAGGCCCTGATCCTTGCCCTTTCTACGTCCTGTCGCGTCAACTGCTCTGTTTCGATCAGCGAGTTCTCAGCGGAGAAGTCCTCCCAACTATCGTAAACCAGCCAATCGTTGTCCACGCAAGTCTGGTAAAGCTGCGTACCCGGGTGCGGGATGACGATGGCGAACTGGGTGCTGTCCGCCCCTATCTCCTTGGCGAACTCGATAGTCTCCTCGATAGTTTCCTGAGTCTCGCCCGGGACACCAAAGAGAAAGAAGGCCTGGGTCTTGATGCCCAGATCCCGGCAGTCTTTGAAGGCCTGTCTGGCCCTGTCCAGCGTGATGCGCTTCTTCATGATCTCGAGCATCTTGGGTGACCCCGACTCCACGCCGAACAGGATATAGTGGCACCCGGCCTCCTTCATGGCGGCCAACATCTCCCTATCCACTGTGTCCACCCGGGCCTGCACGATCCAGTCTACGTCCACGCCTCGCTCGAGGAGGAGCCTGCACATCTCCAGCACTCTCTTCTTGCTGATAGTCAGGCAATCGTCGTCGAAGTAGATCTCGTCCACACCATAGTCCCTGACCACATGCTCCATCTCGTCCACCACGTTGACGGCGCTTCTGGCCCTGAACTTGTGGCCATACAGGGTGTCTGGCCACAGGCAGTAGACACAGTGATACGGACAGCCCCGCGAACTGACCATCGCGGTGGGAAAATCACCAGAGTAGATGGCGGCGCGGTACCCCTCGTGGCGCACGATGTGCCGAGCCGGAAAGGGCAGCTCATCCAAGTCTTCCATGTAGGGCCTGGGAGCATTGACGCGGGCCTCTTCCCCGTCCCGATAGCTCAGGCCCGTCACACCGCTCAAGTTCTCTCCACCAGCAAGGCTCAGCGCCAGCTCTCTGATCGTGATCTCCGCTTCGCCCCGGCACACCGCATCCACGAAAGGGTCCTCCGCCAGGATCTGTTCGTGGAAGAACGTAGGGTGCGACCCTATGAGAGCGACGAATGTGTCTTCACAACTCTCCTTCGCCGCCCTGGCAGACTCCAGATCATGGTGGATGGAAGGAGTCGAACACTCGATCACCACTAGATCAGGTCGGATCCTGGCCACCGCCTGACCGAAGTCCGGGATGGACATCTCTTCCATCACCGCATCGACGAAACAGACCTCCACCCCCGCTTCCTCCAGGACGGCCACAATGTAGGCGAGGTAGATGGGGTACTCCAGGTACTTGTCCTTTCTCTTGTGAGGCCAGCGCACATCGGAGCGCGCCCCATAGCCTTCGCCAGGCCAGGGTGGGTTGGTGACCAGGACTCTCATACTGCCTCCGTCTGACTGCGGCTCCCCTGCACATATTGCTCGCAGAGGTGCACAAACTCGTGGGCCAGCTTGCTCCATTCAAACCTATCCTTCACTCTGGCAAGTCCTCTCTCGCCCAACCTCTCCCTGAGCTCACGATCCTCTAGGAGCCGGATGATCTTCGCGGCCAGGTCATCAGCATCACCCGGCCGAAAAAAGAGCGCCGTCTCCCCCTCGTCAGCCACCTCCTGCAACGCAGGCAGCCTGGGCAGAATGGCCGGCACGCCGCATGCCCAGTACTCGAACTCCTTGAGGGTCACGCGTCCTCGAGCCGACAGGACATCCGGGAGCACCACCAGACCGATGTCGCTGGCAGAGATGTAGGCCGGGATCTCACGCTGGTCCACCCAGCCTGAGAAGAAGAAGCTGCTGTCCAGCGAGTATTGGGCAACCTTCCGCTTGAGGTCGGGCACTGCGCTGCCGTCTCCCACCAGCCAGAAGCGTGTCCCCTGGTGTTCAGAAAGCACCAGTCTGGCAGCCTCCACCAGCAACCCGGGATCATCCTGGGGATCGATTGCACCGTGGAAGATGAGCACGTGGCTGGCCCGGGGAGCGTGTGCCTCTCGCACGGCGCTCCCATCTACGCGTCGAAAGATGCTGGTGTCCACACCGTCCGGCACCACATCGATTCTATCCGGTGCCGCCCCGTACTGGACCGCGATATCCTTCATCGCCTCGCTGATGGTGACGATCCTGTCCGAGCCGCGAACGGCCCTGTTCTCGAGACGCCGCCCGACGCCCATCACGGCCCTGAGCCAGCCCCCCTTCGAGTAGTCCCCCAGGTATTCGAATAGCAGATCCGTCAGATCGAGCACGGTGAGAGTCGCGGGACTGAATCGCTTGCCCAACAGTGCAGCGTAGCCCGCGATAGAGTTGTGGGACACGACCAGGTCTGGCCTGAGTCTCCCAACCGTTGCCGCAACCCTCATGATATTGTAGGGATAGGCCGCCGTGTACTTGGCCATCTTCCACCTGCCCAGCCGGTTGACACCCTGCAAAGACACCCAACCCTGGCAGTCGAACTGCTCAATGGCCTTCCCTTTCGCCACAGCGATGGAGGACGCCACGTGAACGTCATGACCTCTGGCTACCAAGGCCTTCACCAGGCTGGAGATCCGTGGAGTTCCCCCTCCACTGATGGGGAGCAGCTTCTCGAAGATGGTGACCAGGACCCGCACAACAAGACCTCAACTACCCCCCCCAACATCAGGGGAATGATCATTTCCGACGGTGCGCCCGCTCTCGGCGTCCAATTCGTGATAGACCTCCTCGAACCGGCTCACCTCTTTCTCCCAGCTATACCTGGCCAGCAGTCTCTCCCTCGCCTGCCTGCCTAGCCTCTCCCTCCAGCCTTCGTCTCCCATCAAGTCCAGAACGAGCTGGATGAACCTCTCGTCCACGTCGCTGGTGAGCAGGATCTCCTCGCCATCTGCGAATTCCAGACCCTCAGCCCCGATCTCCGTCGACACGATGGGCCTGGAGCACGCTGCTGCCTCCAGTATCTTCAGCCTTGTACCAGACCCACGGTCCATGGGCACGATCACGATGTCCGTCGCCGACAGGTAGTCTGGAAGGTTAGGTGACACGTCGCTCCTGGTGCTGACGAAGCCCGTGAAGAACAGGCGGTCTCTCCTGTACTCCAGCAGATGCTCGTAGTTCTGCCCTACGATCATAAACCAGGAGTTCGGATAGCGAGCGGTGACCACAGGATAGATGCACTCCGCTATATACTGCGTCGCCTTCGCGTTGTGAGGGGCATCCATCTTTCCCACGTAGGTCAAGACCATGTCGTCTTGGCCTATGTTCAGGGCCTCCCTCGCCCTGGCGCGGCCATCCCTGTCGTACTTGAAGACCTCCTCGTCTGCGCAGTGGTTGATGACGTGGATGCGCTCCTCGGGAACGCCGTAGAGGTCCACCATGTGCCGCTTGTCCACTTCCGACACCGCCACGATTCGATCCGCGGCGCGGCAGGCCATGCCCTCCAACCACTTGAGTACCAAGGTCACGTAGCGTGGCGCCTCAAACTTGACCTGCTTCACGTACTCCGCGTTCTCCTGCACCAGCACGAGGGGCTTCCCATACCTCCGCTTCAGGAACCATCCTACCAGAAAGGTGTAAAGAACGTGACACTGTATCACGTCAGCGTCAATAGCCTGCATCAGGTCATTTGCAGCTCTGAAGTAGTACGGATTGACCAGAAAGGACTTGTACTGGAGCCGGTCAAAAACACTGGTCGGACAATAGCGAATGGTGAGATTAGGATGGCAGATGTCTACGGGCCCGCCCTGCGAGAAAACGCGACTAAGGAGCACTCCCAAGACGCTACGAGGTGCCAGATACTTGACAATGTGGTAGGTATTCTCGCTATTCCCATCAACCGGGGGAAAGATGTCACTCGGTGATAGGACAAGTATCTTCCTCACCTGTAGAGAAGACCCCTCTAGCTCGAAGCATCAAAGACCAGATAGTTGGCGTACTTACGCAGTGGCGTACTTACCAGGAGCTTCTCCACGGCCCTCACGGCCGGCAGCAGTGGTCCAAGCCGCCGATCCCCGACGATGGGTATGCGCATCGGGTACGGATAGAAGCTGAACTCCTGTATTGTGATCTCCCTGAACCCGGCTGCAAGTGCCAGATCCGTGAGCGACTCCCTGTTGCTGTCCAGCAGACCTCGCTCGTGCTTGGCCAGTCTCCCGAACAGACCCATGATCGGCGATTGCCCGTTGACCTCCGCTCCCACGACCCGTCCCAGCCTGCTAACCTCCTTCAGATTGCGCAGCGCCTGCAACGGTTCGGCCGTGTGGTGCAGGAAATCCTTGAAATGGACTACGTCTACAGAATCGCCAGCGATAGCCAGGCTGTCAACATCTCCAACCACGGCGGTGGCGTTTCCTGCATCCATGGTCGTCAGAAACGTCCTGGCTGTTCTCACGGCCCCGGAGGAGAAATCCACTCCCAGGACTGTGTCGAAGTGCTTGCTCAGCACGTAGGTGGTGACCCCCTGGCCGCATCCAATGTCCAGGCAGCTCATGCTCTCCGTGCCCGGCAACCCCTGAAGCGCCAGCGACACGATGTGGTGCTCGAAATACTTGCGGAAAGGGTGCTGGACCTTGTACAGAGCGAAGTCGAGGTCGCTGTACAGATGATCGTAGGTCTCCCGTTGGAGCTCTTTGAAGTCCTCGCCCCTGTGCTGGTTCATGCCCATCGGCCTACAGAATCAGGTCCTTATCTTTCAGTTCCCGATCGACGAGATGGAAGGTGTCTACCACGTGCTGCTCCCGGACCCAAGCAATCAGGTCAATGACCCCCTCCTCGAACGTTACTTGCGGCACAAAGCCCAGCACCTCCCTGATCCTCCCGATGTCCGCGAAGCAGTGCCGGATGTCTCCCTTTCTGTACTGACCCACGATCTCCGGCTCGATCGGGCCTTCGGCGAGGTGGTCGATGAGCACCTTAGCCACCTCCAGCACGCTCAGCGGCCGCCCTGTGCCAACGTTGAAGACTTGGTAGTCGGCCTTCTCGCTCTCCATGGCCAGCAGGCACACCCGGACAATGTCCTCGACGTGCACGAAATCGCGGCTCTGTAAACCATCCTCGTAGATCACCGGAGGCTGACCATTCAACAACCGGGAGGAGAAGATGGCTGCCACCCCCGTATAGGGGTTAGACAACGCTTGACGCGGCCCGTACACGTTGAAGAACCGGAGAGCAACGGTGGGGATGTTGTATGCGCGGCCGAAGCAGAGGAACATCTCTTCGTGATCCCTCTTAGTGACTGCGTAGATAGAAGTGGGATAGAGAGGCTTTTCCTCATCCGTGGGCAATGGCCGCATTACCCCGCCGCAAGTTGGGCAAAGCATCTCCCACTGCCGCTCCCGAAGCTGTTCCTCAGAACGCAGCCGGGGATAGCCCACACCGCACCCGTCGCACTCGTACTTTCCCTCACCATAAATGGACATCGAGGAGGCCACAACCAGTTTCCTCACGCCGTGACGCTCGTTGGCCAGGATGTCGAGGAGTGTAGCCCCGCCCAACGTGTTGGCCTCGACGTAACGATGTATTTCGTACATGGACTGCCCCACGCCGACGGCAGCCGCACAGTGGAAGACCACGTCGATCCCATCCAGGGCTCCCTGCAACGCGATGCGGTCCCTGACATCACCGACGACCAGTTCCGCCGACGGGTTGAGGAACTCTGGTGCCCTTCCACCCGTTCCGTGGACCTGGGGCTCCAGGCTGTCGAACACTCGAACGCCGTAGCCCTCGCGCACCAGGGTATCGACCAGGTAGGAGCCTATGAAACCGGCTCCACCGGTGACAAGAACTCTGCCTTTCCCGCTCATCC
The DNA here is from genome assembly GCA_964577995.1 of uncultured Anaerolineales bacterium. Lineage (GTDB taxonomy): Bacteria > Chloroflexota > Anaerolineae > UBA7937 > B3-Chlor > JAUVXJ01. The sequence goes on along the minus strand of CAZOBP010000008.1, from coordinate 9,073 downwards.
CGACTCCTGAGTGTGATTGTCCTTCCACAGTAGCACGGCCGACCCCAAACAGAGCGCCGGCCTTCGCGCAATCTTATCACAGCGCGTCTACCCTAGCAAACTACGCCTCGCCCCCCAGAAGCCGCTCATACAGCCCCAGGGTGCTCTCAGCGATAGCTTCCCAGGAGAATAGCCGCGATAGCTCCGCTGCACCGCGCGCCAGCCGACCGCGCAGGGAATCCATGGCCGCCACCTCGCGGATCTTGCCAGCCAGCGTTTCCACGTCGCCGGGAGGGACGAGGGTCATGTTCTGGTCTTCTATGATCTCAGGTGTTGCCACCTGGGGATAGGTGCTGATGATGGGCATACCATGCACCAGAGCGGCCATGAGCGTTCCCCGCCGGAACGACACCCCGTCTCGGTAGGGCATCACGCAGATATCGGCGGCCCAGAAACTGGCGGAAACCTCAGGCCCAGCGACGTATCCGGTCCAGAGCACCCGGTCAACGAGATCCAGTTCCGCGATCAAGGACTCCATCTTGCGCAGATAGGCCACGTTCGTGGGATCGGAGGAACCGACCTTGCCCCCTATCATCAGCAGTTTGACGGGTTCCCCGGCGTCCACCAGACGAGCCAGCGCCCGGAACAACGTCTCTCCACCCTTGGTTTCGTTGAGGAACCCGAAGTAGCAGAGGAGAACCTCATCTGGCTTCACGCCCCGTCGCCCGCGCCAAGCGCTACGATCATAGCCGAGGGGTGCCTGCGGCTCTATGTTGCTGCCGACAGGAAACAGGTGAAGGTTGCGAGCGTGGTAGCGCTCCGCAGCCGTCCTGTCCTCGACGTTGGTCACGATTGCTGCGTCGCAAACACTCGCCAGAGCTCCCGTGACCCACCTGCGCAGTGGGCCAGCCTTGGGGAACAGATAAGGCAGCTTCAAGTCGTGGAAAGTCACCACCACCCTGGGCCTGTCCTTCGAGAGACGCAACCTCCAGGGTAGCAGGTTGATGGCGGGATGCATCTGATAGGCAGCCGTCTGATACTGGATGTTGAGTATCTCCGGTTTGCTACTCCCGATGAACTCGCCGATACGCGACCAACAGGAGAAATCCCAACGCCGGATCACGGGGAGCACCTGCAATGACAAGCCATCCCTCTCCAGAACGCTCCCACCATCTGGAGCGACCTCCCCCCCGTCCAGCGAGGCGGCCTTTGTCGAAGACAAAACGCTCACCGTGGCGCCCAGCCTGTTCAAGGCCAACCCCATCTCGCGCGTGAAATCCCCGACTCCACCCTGCATGGGGGGAAACTCGCCGCTCAGCAGACAGACTCTCATGCTATCTCAATCCCGAACGCAGAACCTGCCAGTACGCAATCAGTCGCTGGCGTCGCAAGGGGCGCTTGTGGCCCACCAGCCACTTGAGCCCTTCCACCAGCATCTGCCAGAGGTAAGTGGCCAACAAATAGAGCCGCAGTATCTCACCACGGCAGCGGCCCTGATACTTCTTGAAGAACAGTACCTTGCTCCGCTGAAACTGGATATGGCGTACAGGCAACACCTGCTCGCTGCTCTTCCCCTCGTGGTGTACCACCTTGGCCCGGGGCAAGTAGATCACTCGCCAACCCAGCTCCTTCGCCCGGTAGCACCAGTCCATCTCTTCGGAGTACATGAAGAACCTCTCATCTAGAGGCCCCACTTCCTCCAGAGTCGCCCTCCGCATCAGCAGGCAAGCACCCACCACCCAGTCCACCTCCCGAGTCTCCTCGTCACCGCTGTCCAGCACGTAGTATCTCTTCAGGGCACCGCTATGGGGAAAGAGCTGCTGCAGGAACGTGCCCTCCAGCAGAGCCGTGCTGAAGCGAGGAAACCTCCGACGAGACGACTGGACTCGACCGTCTGGGTAGAGCAGTTGCGGCCCGAGCGCGCCCACCTCGGGTTGGTCCTCCATGAACCCCACCATCTCCCCCAGAGCATCACCGACAACCTCGGTGTCTGGATTCAACAACAGCGCGTACCGACCGTCGCTGACAGCCAGGCCCTGATTATTGCCCCCGGTGAATCCAACGTTCTCTTCGTTGGCCACGGGAAACACGTGGGGGAACTCCTCCCGGAGCATCTCCACGCTCCCATCTGTTGAGGCGTTGTCCACCACGATGATCTGCGCAGAGAGATTCCGACCCTTCTCGCAGGTCAGGCTTTCCGCCGCCAAACACAGGCAGCGGCGCAGCAGATCCTTGACGTTCCAGCTTACGATGACGATGGACAAGTCATGGGCCATTGGATGCTACCGGGGTTGCAGGAACCCTTGATCGACCCGGGGAGTTGAGAGGTCCTCACTCAACGACAGCGGCCGACTCGTGAAGGCGAAGGCCGATCACCACAGGCGAACTCAGATCCCGAACCGGTCCTGACAAGGCCGGTCACTACCGCCTGCGCTCCAGGAGGTAATCAGCAAGATCGAGCAAGACCTGCCGGTACTCGTTGCTGAGCAGGTCCTTGATGGCCTTCTTCGACTGCACCGTAAACCGTCCGGCTTCCTCCCGGGCGGAGCCTATGGCAGGCGAGTTCCTGACCTTCTCCACGAGCGCTCGGATCTTCTCCTCCCGCCCCTCCCGATCCTTGAATATGGATCGAAGCAGATCGTGTTCAGGATGTTCGTCCAGGAAGAGCAGCAGGGGCAGTGTCACCGTCCCCTGACGCAAGTCGCTTCCAATGGGCTTTCCCATCCGTTGCTCTTCGCCGACGAAGTCCAAGATATCGTCCACGATCTGAAACGCCATGCCCAGGTTGTAACCATAATCTCGAAGGGCGCGGACAGTGGCTACTGGCGCCCCGCTGAGCAGGGCCCCCGATTCTGTCGAAGCGGCGAACAGAGATGCCGTCTTGCTGTAGGTACTCCGATAGTACTCCTCCTTCGTGCGCCGCCAACCGTCCTCTTCGAAGACGTGCCTGAGCTCTCCCGAACAGATAGTCATCAGGGTCTTGGCAAAGATGTTCACCACGGGCACGCTCTCTGTCGCCGCGGCCGAATCCGCAGCTCGTGCGAAGAGATAGTCTCCGACCAGGATCACAGCCCCCGTGCCTAGCTGTGCATTCAGTGTGGGATTGCCTCGCCTCAACAGCGAACCATCGAGCAGATCGTCGTGCACCAGTGTAGCCGTATGCAGCATCTCTACCGCTGCTGCCAGGGGCAGGACTCGTTCTGTTTCGCGGTCGTGGAACTTCGAGGAGAGGATGACCAGTGCCGGACGGATGCGCTTGCCACCGCTGTCCAGCAAATACCCCAAGGTCTCCCTGAGAGGCTCCTGCTCAGACTGCGCCGCCTGATACAGCTTCTGTTCGACGACCTCCAACTCCTCACGTATAGGCTCGAACAACGATAGGGTATTCAAAGCTCACCTTCTCACAACGGCAGTGACCAGCACACAAGGACACCCCACAGATGGGACGCCCAAACACCACGAACCGGCGGTTCCTCTCACCAGCACGGACTACTCGATCCTGAACACGGCCCGGGCATTGTCGGTCGTCACCCTGGCTACCTCTTCAAGAGGCCTGCTCTTCACTTCGGCGATCTTCATTGCCACCAGCCTGACGTGCGCCGGCTCGTTGCGCTTCCCTCGATAGGGATGTGGCGCCAGGAAGGGGCAGTCGGTCTCGACAAGCAATCTGTCCAGCGGCAAGCCACGCACTACATCCTGAAGCCCGATGGCGTTGGAATAGGTGACCGGACCCGCCACAGAAACGTAGAATCCCAACTGGAAAAGCTCGTCGGCCATCGCCTGATCGCCCGAATAACAGTGCACCACACCGAGCGGATGGTGCAGCCTCCCCTTCCCAGAGGACGCCGCATTGGCCCAGTCTCGTAGTATCGCCATCACGTCGTTATGGGCGTCGCGGTCGTGAACGACCACCGGCCTGCCCACCTCCGCCGCCAGATCCAGTTGTTCTCTGAAGACACGCCGCTGAACCTCGCGAGGGGATCGATCCCGGTAGTAGTCCAATCCGATCTCGCCGATAGCCACGACCTCACCATCCTCGACCAACCCCCTGAGGTCTTCCAGAACTCGCTCGCCGGCCATGGCTGCCTCGTGAGGATGAACGCCAACACACGCCCGCACGTTCGCGTTGTCTCTCGCCAGAGTAGCGGCGTTGCGGCTCGAATCAAGGTCGAACCCCACAGTCACCACACACGTTACACCCGCATCGCTGGCTCTCTGGAGAACGCTATTCAGCTCTCCATCGAACTGCGCGAAATCCAGATGCGCGTGAGTATCCACCAGCTCAATCACGATCTTGCCGATCCCACTCTCGTTCCGGCCACCGGATCACGCGGGGGACTTCAGGCGCGCCAGATCAGAGTCCACCATCATCCTGATCAACTCATCGAAGGGCACCTGGGGCTCCCACCCGAGCTTCTCCCTGGCCCTGGTGGCATCACCGACCAGTTGGTCGACGTCAGCCGGGCGAATGAAGCGCTCGTCAACCCTCACGTAGTCCCGGTAGTCCAGATCCAGGTATCCGAACGCGACTTCCAGCAATTCCCGTACAGAATGGGTGCGGCCCGTGGCCACCACGAAGTCCTCATCCTCGTCTTGCTGTAGCATCAGCCACATGGCCCTGACGTAGTCTCCTGCAAAGCCCCAGTCCCTCTGGGCCTCGAGGTTGCCCATGAGCAGTTCCTCTCCCAGACCCAGCTTCGCCCGCGCCGCTCCATGGGTCACCTTCCGGGTCACGAATTCCAGCCCGCGGCGAGGTGACTCGTGATTGAACAGGATGCCCGAACAGGCGAAGAGCCCGTAGCTCTCCCTGTAGTTCACGGTGATCCAATGACCGTAAACCTTGGCCACGCCATAGGGACTGCGAGGGTAGAAGGGGGTGCCCTCGTTCTGAGGAACCTCGCGCACTTTGCCAAACATCTCACTGCTGGAGGCCTGGTAGAAACGCGCCTCCGGGACAACCATGCGCATGGCGTCCAGCATACGCGTCACCCCCAGAGCGGTGAACTCACCGGTCAAGACCGGCTGCCTCCAGGAAGTCGGTACAAAGGACTGGGCGGCCAGATTGTATATCTCATCCGGCCGGTACTCCTTCATGATGTCCACCAGCGACACCTGGTCCAGCAGATCGCCCTGCGTCAGGACGATGCGGTCTTGAATGTGGCTGATGCGGTCGAAATTGATGGTGCTCGTGCGGCGCACCATGCCCACGACCTCGTAACCCTTTTCCAATAGGAAATCAGCCAGATATGAGCCATCTTGACCGGTGATGCCGGTTATCAGGGCCGTCTTCATCGCTAGCCTCCTTGGTCCTCCCGCACCCTGTCTCGCCAGTAGTCTAGGATGTCCCGAAGACTGTCCTCCAGGGTCACCATGGCCCGCCACCCGGTCTGCTGACGAAACCTGCTACAGTCGCTGACAATGACCGGAACGTCAGTGGGCCTCAAACGCGTGGCATCCTGCACGACTTCGATTTCAGCATCACTCATGCGCAGCAGTAGATCCAGGACTTGCTGGATGGAGGAGGAGTGCTCCGCACCGAGATTGTACACCTGTCCCGGCTCTCCTCGTTCGAGGGCCAGATGATATGCTCGCACCATGTCTCTCACATCGGTGAAATCGCGTCTCGCTTCCAGATTACCCACGTACAGTTGCGGCTCACGGTACCCTTGCTCGATCTCAGCGATTTGCTTTGCGAAATCCGAGGACACGAACGCGGGGCTCTGACGTGGTCCGATGTGATTGAAGGGTCGCACTCTGACCACAGGTAGATCGTGGCTGGCGAAATACTGGTATCCCAGCATGTCCTGGGCGATCTTGCTGACGGCATAGGGGTTGTACGGCCGCAACGGCGTGATTTCAGTGATAGGTAGCTCATCCGGGCGGATCATGCCGTACTCGTCGGCCGAGCCAGCGATCATCACTCTGGGCCTGGCACCTGACTTGACGAGCGTCTGAAAGATGTTCAGCTCAGCCCGGATGTTGTTGGCTATCGTGTCCCAGGGATCGCTCCACGAGAGGGGAACAAAGGCCTGCGCCGCCAGGTGAAAGATGTAATCAGGCCGGGCGTCAGACAGTATCCCGGATACCGTGCCAGGCTCGGACATGTCACCCACTACGAACTCGAGATCGTCCGTGATGTGTGCGATGTTTCTATCATTGCTGCTGATATCGGTCCCCCAAACCTCCAGATCCGTGTGTGCCAGGAGGTACTCGGCCAGATGACTGCCCGCAAAACCGGTAGCACCGGTGATCAACGCCCTCAAGTCACTCTCCCACGTCGGTCCATCCGAATTCCTGCGGTATTATAGCCGAACTTGGCCGTCGGGCAAAGCCCACTGGGCGGTCACCACGCAGAATACTCGCCCCAGGCGTTGGCCGAAGCGGTCCGCGAAGGCTGCAGCAAGGGTCAGGATCAGCTCGCGATCGACGAAGCGGAGGTTTCCGCAGCCCACTCGTGGCCGCACGCCTTGCTATCTCGCCCACAGGGACGTGCCTGCCTCCCAACGTCCTGGCCTCCCCGAGGTAGGGCACTGTCACGTCCTACGTGCCTTCCTCCCATGAGGAAAGATACCTCTCCTGTTCGGGAGTCAGGCTGTCTATGGTGAGCCCCATCGCGGTCAGCTTGAGACGGGCAATCTCGCTGTCCAGATATTCGGGCACGGGATACACTCTGCTGTCCAACTCGCTCGCCTTGTTGACCAGGTATTCGATCCCCAGAGCCTGGTTGGCGAACGACATGTCCATCACCGAAGCGGGGTGGCCCTCGGCCATGGCCAGATTGACCAATCGTCCCTCGCCCAGCACCGACAGCCGCCGTCCGTCGGGCATGAAGTACTGGTCCACGCCCGGTCTCGGCTGACGCACCTCCACCGCCATCTCCTCCATCGCCGGGATGTTGATCTCCACGTTAAAATGCCCCGAGTTGGCCAGGATGGCCCCGTCCTTCATGACGTCGAAGTGGTGTCTATCGATCACATTGATGTCTCCGGTGGCCGTGATCAGGATGTCGCCGATGGACGCGGCACCTACCATGGGCATGACCCGGAACCCATCCATCACCGCCTCCAGGGCCTTCAAAGCATTGACCTCGGTAACCACCACGTTGGCCCCCATACCCTTGGCGCGCATGGCGATGCCTCGTCCGCACCACCCATAGCCTGCCACCACGAGAGTCTTCCCCGCCAGCAGGATGTTGGTCGCGCGTACGACGCCATCAATGGTGGACTGGCCGGTGCCATAGCGGTTGTCGAAGAAATGCTTCGTCAGTGCGTCGTTCACGGCGATGATCGGGTAGCGGAGCACCCCGTCCCTAGCCATGGCCCGCAGGCGAATCACACCTGTCGTGGTCTCCTCAGTGCCGCCGATCACGTCGCCGATGAGATCGGTTCGCTCTTTGTGTAGCGTAGACACCAGGTCAGCACCATCGTCCATGGTGACTTGAGGACCATGTTCCAGCGCCCCATGGATGTGCTGGTAGTACGTCTCGTTGTCCACGCCCCTGATGGCAAACACAGGTATCTCGTCGTTGACCACGAGGGAAGCAGCTACATCATCCTGGGTAGACAAGGGATTGCTTGCGCACAGCACGAGGTCTGCCCCGCCGGCCGTTAGAGTCTGGGCCAGATTGGCGGTCTCAGTGGTGATGTGCAGACACCCCGAGAGCTTGATACCTGCCAGCGGCTTCTCCTTCTCGAACCTCTTCTTGATCAGGCTGAGCACAGGCATCTCCTGAGCTGCCCACTGGATGCGCAGCCTGCCCTGATCAGCCATGGAGGTGTCTTTCACGTCATAACTGTCGCTCATAGAGTCGCTCCTTTCCCATACCCTGCGCCAGCGCCTTGCAGGACCACCTGATCGCCCGGACTTTGCAGCGCCGCGATTTGCTTGCGGCGAAAGTTCCCTTGTTGCACCGGCGCAGCGAGCCTACGAATGAAGATATATTGGCCTTTTGGGCCACGCTGAGTACTCTTCAACTACCGTACCTGCGCACGCCGAAGGATTCCACGAAGGGACAGTAGACGTGGAACCCCAGACGCTCGTACACCCTGGCCGCAGGGCCGTTGGTCTGGCCAACGTTGAGCACGACATCGAGAGACTGAGCAAGAAGCTCTTCCACAACAGCGCTGGTGCAAACGCTGGCGTAGCCCAGCCCTCGATGGTCGGGGTGGGTGAGGACATTGCCCACAATGCCCAGGGAGTAGGCGCGGGAAACGAGATGGGTACCTGCCGTCGCCACGAGCCGGCCATCCTGCTCGAGTCCGTAGAACACCCCCTGGTCCAACTGGTACGGCGCGAAGGCAACGTCTCCATACCGCCGGTACAGGTCCTGAAGCTGGTTGACGTGCCGTCCCCCCAGTCTTCGCACAGGCCCGTCACAAGGAGTGAACTCCTGAGAGTCGAGCACCATTCTCAGCATGACCTCGGTCTTGGCCAGCGAGTAGAACCTTCTCAGAACCGCCGTCTGCTCCGGCCGGCAGGCGAAGTAGGCCCTCTGCGCTCTGAGAACCCCATCGAGTAGCGGCCCCAGGTCCTCGGCCACTCCCATGAGAAACACGCGATCGGGGGCAAGTCCTTTGAAACAGAGACAGAGCGCCATCAGCTTCCCGTTTCTAGTGGAGGCATGCCAGTCGCAGTGCCTGAACAGGGCGGGTTCCAGGTCTCCAATGGCGTACGCTGCGTATAGGCGATCCTCGCTCAAGAAAGCGTAGATTTCACCTTTGTCTTCGAGCCGCTTGATCGACAAGACCATGCTATGACAGCAGGTAGCGCCTCCTCATTTCTTCCGAAACGCAAACCGTGAGCTTCAGCGCCCGTTCCGCATCCTCCACCGAAAGAGAGCCCAGCCCACAGCACGGGCTGATCAGCGCCGCCTCCAGCAGATCGTCGAGCGAGATCCCCTTGCTCACCAGAAGGTTCATGGCCTTCAACAGCCTGGCCACCAGCGTTTCCGGTGTTTCGCGCGCCAGGCTATCGGCATCGCGTGGTACTATGCCCCAGGTGATGATACCCCCACGGTGCAGGAAGTCCTTCACCTCCTGCGCGTACAATGAGAGCGATTCGGCATACTCGTAGGTGTCGAAGCTCAGGATGTCCA
>CAZOBP010000007.1:0-40078 GCA_964577995.1 uncultured Anaerolineales bacterium | reverse complement strand
TCGAAGCCGTTGACGTCGAGCATGAAGACCACGATGTCCTTGCCGATGTCGTGGATGTCCCCCTCGACGGTGCCGATGACAACCTTGCCGTGACGCTCGACCTCCGCCGCCCCCGCCAGCACTGGCTTGACGATCTCCGCGATCTGGTTCAGCATAACCCCCGACAGTATGAGCTCGGGCAAGAAGTAGGTGCCCTCCTCATAGCGCTGGCCGACGATGCCCATGGCCTCCCTGGCTGCGTTCAGGACCTCCATCGGGTCTGAACCACCTTCCACCATCTCTCTGGCTATTCCGAGGGCCTCTTCTTCCCTCATCTCAGCAATGGCATTGACCAATTCCTTGGACATAGTGTCCTCCTCTCACCAACGTAGCTAGTAGCTCATGCCCCCGACCTCTAGAGCACGTCAATCCATAGCGCCCTCCTCCCCAAGATACGGCTTAGGGCTTTCACCCCGACCGTTAGCACACGTCGGCCTATCTAACGTTCACTCGAGACTGGCCCTTGCCCCCCGGTCCGTTGAGCAATCCGGCTCGATAGGCACGGGTGTAGTTCAGACAGTAACGGTCGTGGCCTAGCACAACCTCTGCCGCCAACAACGCCTTGCGCAGCTCGCGGTCCAGCGGGTCCAGGATAGCTGTATCCAACCCAGCCTCCAGGGCCAGCGTCACGAACGCCTGGTTGATGAGTGTACGCACCGGCAGCCCAAAGGAGATGTTGCTCAGCCCACAGGAAACGTGCGCGTCGGGGAACTCGGCGCGCACGGCTCGGATTGCATCGAACGCGAGCCTTCCACTTTCCGTGTCGGCCGCGACAGCCAGCACGAGCGGATCCACGTATATCCGCTCATCAGGAACACCCGCGCCACGGAGCGCATCGAGCACGCGGCCGATAGCGGCCAGCCGGTCTTCCACCGTGGAGGGGACCCCTCTGTCGTCCATGGCTAGCGCGATGACCTCGCACTCCGTGTCGCGCAGCAGAGGCAGGATACCATCCAGGCGCGATTGCTCGCCGCTGATGGAGTTGATGAGAGGTGTCTGTCGAACTTGCTTGATGGCGGCTGCCAATGCCCGTGGGTTGGCACTGTCCAGGCAGAGTGGCACTTCAACCACCTCTTGGACCGTCTGCACCAACCAGGCCAGGTCCTCTAGTTCCCGTTCGGGAGGCGTACCAGCGCCGACGTCGAGCCAGTCTACCCCTGCCTCTACCTGTCGTCGTGCCAGCTCCTGGATGAAGGATCCATCTCGCGCAGAGACGGCCTTCTTCACCCGTGTCCAGGTGCCGTTGATCCTTTCACCAATGATCCGCATCAAGGACCCTCTTGAGATGTGCTCTGCCTATCACCTCAGCAATCAGCACACGCAGGAAGAAAGAGCTGGATGACGTAACCGCGCTACCGAGCGTCTCGACGACGCTTTTGTGCCACAGCCAAGCCCGGCCCTCGCCGGGCTTCTCGACGACATCAGAGGGAGCCCCAACGTAGAAGCAGTGGCTTGGACAGGCCGCTGCCGATTATGTGCCACATGCCGCCCGGGGCAATCCCCTGGATGGTGCTGAATTGGATCAAGAGGCCAGCGGCACGAACGGTTTTTGGCAAGCATGGCACATGGGTGTCGCAATAGTTGGTTACATCGGCGATAGTATACCGAAGCTGAGTCAGGTTGTCAAGTCAGACGTGTCCCCACAGTGCCCTATGCCGTCAAAGCACACTGCCGATTCGGAAGACGCGTAGGTCTCTGTCGAGGCCGAAGAGTCCTTCACCACTGGTCCCGAGGGAGATCCGGCCACACGACGGTGCCCACCAGAGCGGACGAGCGTCGGTGCACTTGCGGTCGAACGTCTGAACCACAGAGCCAGCGACCCTGCCTATTCTGGGATTGCCTCCAGATAGCCGCAGGGGCGTCAGCCGCTGAGTGCGGCAAGTTTGACGGTGATCTCTCTAGAGACGGCCTTCAGCCGCTCGAGCGATGCCATGGCTTTGTCCCGGGTCAGGGTGTACGCCGGACCCAGGATGGTGAGCGCCGCCACCACCGTGCCATTCTGGTCCGCAACAGGCACGCCAATGGCATTCACGCCGAGCCTGTACTCCTCGAAGCACGGGGCGAACCCCTGCTCTCGGATCTGACGCAGGTCTTCGCGCAACGCCACCGGATCGGTGACCGTGTGCTCAGTGTGGCGAGGTAGGTCCCGCTCCAGCAAAGCGGCCAATTCGCTCTCGTCGCTGTGTGCTAGCAGCACCTTACCCGATGAGCTGGAATGGAGTGGGAGCCGATCATACCAATGCATCTGCTCCCTCGAGCTGGGCGACAGGACGTGCAGCACGGTGGCTACCTCATCGCCACGCCGCTCTCCCAGATACACCGTTTCCCCCACCTGGTCCGACAGGAAGTACAGGTAGGGGAGAGCCGTGACCAGCAAGGGATCGGTGTAGATGGCAGTGTACCCCAGGTCTACGGCCGCGCGTCCCAGGCGATACTTGTGGCTTGACTGGTCTTGTTCGATGAGGCCACCCTGTCGCAGGGACGCCAGGAGGCGGTGAACCGTGCTCCTGGTGAGGGCCAGCCTGCGGGACAGCTCGCTCACCCCAAGCTGGGGTTCCTCCAGGCTGAACTGTCCGAGGATCGCTATTGCCTTATCGACTGTTCGTGAGGGCACTTCTGTCAGTCCGTCCTTCCTCTGTATTCCAACAGAATATCAAGATTGGCGCCGCTGGACACGCCAGTAGCTTCCACGTTCAACGGGCCGCATCGAGGGGCCAGCTTCCGAGGCAAGACCGGGACCTGGTAGCCCAGCGCTGGGGGCGTGCCGGACCCCGGGTATCCGTGCCCGGGGAGCCGGTAATGGCCACTCCAGCAGTGGCGTGTAACCAGTGGTGTTTCTGCCTGGTCTCGACGATGAGCAGTGCTATTGCCCTTCGCATGAAAACGAAACCCTACGTAGGTGCACCCGTACAAAGAAGATACGCCTTGGTCAGACCTCTTCTATATTCTGACCGGCGACAGCCCTGCCGTTCCATATTATTGCTGATCTCCGAGCAGATGTCAAACGACAGGCAGAGAATCTGCGCTCACCACACTCGGACTTTTGTCCACACCACGAAGTACAGTCCAGTTGCGCGGTCGCGCTTCGCACGATAGAATGACGTGTGGAGATGATGCCGGGTGACCGAGGAATCCCTGCAACGACTGGAAACGCTGGGCTACAAGGGTGGTGTCGTCCCTACACGACGTCTCGGTGACCTTCGTGAGGACATCGAGTCTCGTCACCAGGATGCCCTCTTCGACGAGGACTTCTATCACGAACGCCTCAGCTCCTTCGAGTGGGGGCCTCCCGACACCCTGCCAGACGCCACCTCCATCATCGTGGTGGCCGTGCCAGACCCGCAGAGACGGATTACCTTCCACTGGCAAGGGCAACCCGTCCCTGCCACAGTGCCCCCCACGTATCTCCACTGGCAGGGCGTGGACAAGCGGGTCGAAGACTCCCTCTCAGATATCCTGGCCTCGAAGGGATACCACGTCGCTCTGGCCAACCTGCCCAAGAAGCTCACCGCCGGTCGCAGCGGGCTGGCCGCCTACGGCAAGAACAACGTGACCTACGTCCCCGGTATGGGCAGCTTCCACCGCCTGGTGGTACTCTGGTCTGACCTTCCGTGTGAGGAGGAGCACTGGCAGGACCTACGAATGATGGAAACCTGTGAGAAGTGCCAGGCCTGCCAGCGCGTCTGCCCCACCGGAGCCATCGATTCCGACCGCTTCCTCCTCCGGGCAGAGCGCTGCCTGACCTTCCTCAACGAGAAACCTCCTGAGGTTCCCTTCCCGGCTTGGCTGGACCCTTCCTGGCATAACTGCCTGGTGGGATGCTTGCGCTGCCAGAGGGTTTGTCCTGAGAACAGAGAGGTGAGAGACTGGATGGAAGGGCACGAGGTGTTCTCAGAAGCGGAGACCGCCCTACTGCTGGACGGCGTCGCTGAGGAGCATCTTCCCCCAGAGACTGTGGCGAAGCTAGAGCGGCTGGACGTGATCGAGCTTCTCGACATCCTCCCCCGCAACCTGAGCGCTCTCCTGCCCGACTAAGCCTGTGCGCCCCGGTGCTGTAGGACAAGCTTCCACTTGTCCCGCGGAATGCCACATATCCGCCCCTTGTCAGTTGGCCCCCTTTCAGCTATGATGTAAGTGGCGCAGTGGAACTGGAAAAAGAGCTTGTCACGAAGCCAACGAAACAGGTTCCTTGTTCTCCGCAGGTCCATCATCCCGGCCTTGGTCGCCGGGACGATACTCCTCGGGCTGTGTCTGCCCCCTCTGCGGCCCGCTATTGGCGCGCCAGCATCTGCCACCCAAGAGCCCCAGCCAGATGCGCCTCTGGTGGAAGTGCTGGACTCCAACGCCCAGGGCGTGACGCTCGACGTCACCGTGCCTCCCCTGCTGGAAGAGGAGGTGCAGCAGAGAGACAACACCTACCAGCGCCTGACCCTCCACAGCGCGGGCACGACCGGGGAGATCGGCCAGCCGGAACTGCCCTCCTTCGGGCGTTTCGTAGCCATCCCCCGAGGTGCTGAGGTCCGTGTCCAGGTGCTAGCGGACTTTGTGGAGACCCGCTCCGGCTACCTGGTCTACCCGGCCCAGGAACCGTACCCGGAGCAGGATGAGCAACCCCCCTTCGTCCTGGAAGCGGCTGCCTACCAGATAGACGAGTTCCTCCCCACAGACATCGTGGAGATCGAGGGTCCCTACGTTTTCAGAGGGGTGGAGGTAGTGCTGATCAGGTTCCACCCCGTGCAGTACAACCCCGCGCAGAGGACGCTCAAGATCCACTCCGGCTTCCAGGTGGGCATCTCCTTCACCGGCGGGGGGGGCTTCGCCGACCAACGGGTTCGCTCCCCGTACTTCGAGCCCCTGCTCAGCAGTCTACTGCTCAACTACTCGGCACTGGATACCTCTGACCAACCAGAGCTGGGCGCGGGTCTTTCCAGCTCCACCGGATGCGACTTCCTGATCATCACCGCCCCTGCTTTCGTGAACGAGGCCAACCTCCTGGCCGAGTGGAAGATCCGCAGGGGTATCGACACCAGGGTGAGGACGACCACCCAGACGGGATCGACGGCCTCGGCCATCAAGAGCTACATCCAGAACGCCTATGATACCTGGAGCCCTCCCCCCTCCTTCGTCCTCTTCCTGGGGGACGCCGAGTTCATCCCTACCAACTACCAGACCGTCCATCCTCAGCAGCCGCCGGGTGGCACGTTCATCGCCACCGACCTCTACTATGCGACGGTGGACGGCACGGACTGCTTCCCGGACATCAGCACGGGCCGTATCTCCGTGGACACCGCCAGCCAGGCTTCGTACATCGTCAACCGCATCATCACCTACGAGCGGTCACCCCCCGACAAGGCCAGCTTCTACTCCACCGTGGCCCTGGCCGCCTACTTTGAGGATGACGACAAGCCCTATACACAAGAAGACCGCGACTGGGTGCGCACCTCGGAGGAGATTGGCAGCTACTTGGGTACCCAGGGATACGACGAGCAACGCATCTACTACGCCGAGGCCTGGGTCAACCCGCTCCGCTACACTAACGGAGACCCCCTGCCCCCGTATTTGCTGAGGGACAACGGCTTTCCCTGGATTGGGAGCAAGTCCGAGATCATCAACTCGGTGAACGACGGACGCCTGATTCTCAATCACCGCGACCACGGGATGCGCTGGATGTGGGTGGTGCCGGAACTCCGCGTGTCCAACGTGCTGGGCCTCACCAACGGCGAACGGCTCCCGGTGGTGTTCAGCATGAACTGCGAGACGGGCTGGTTCGACAACGAAACCGATGACACCGGGCATGGGACAGCCTACGCCGAAGTCACGTTCGCGGAAGCCTGGCAGCGGAATCAGAACGGTGGCGCAGCAGGCGTCGTGGCCGCCACCCGCATCAGCTACGGCGGATACAACGACCATCTGGACAAGGGACTCTACGACGCCATCTGGCCCGGTTTCCTGCCCTACACGCCCGTGCCTGGCCCCTTCTCCAGCCCGGATTATCGGATGGGACAGGTCCTGAACTACGCCAAACTGTACATGGCCACCGTGTACAGCGAAAACATCTACAGGCAGATCCACTTCGAGATGTTCCACTACTTCGGCGATCCCACCATGGAGATCTGGACCGCACGGCCGGGCACTCTCACCGTGTACCACTCGCCCCTCTATTTCACGAACGCAACATCATACACGGTGAGTGTGGAGAACGGAGCACTGGTCTCGCTGGTCAAGGACGGGGAGATCCTGGCCACTGGCCTCTCAGCGGGGGGGATAGCCACCGTCACTATGCCGGGACCGCTGACGCCGGGCACCATCTATCTCACCGTCACCAAGCACAACCGCAGGCCCTACGAATCGACGATCCAGGTAGTGACGGAAGACATGTCTTTCCGAGTCCGGGTGCCGCTCGGCATGAGTCTGTACTAGCAGACGGGCCGGCGGAGTGCGTCGCGGCCGCCGTCGCCCCCACCCAAGATCGGCGCGAGTGGCGAAGGCGTGGAGAAGCGCTTTCAGACCCAGGTAAAAGGGCATTCACGTTCCCTCCGCCGCTGGGACGCTCCCTCCATATAACCTTCAGCCCACTCAGCATGCGTCCGGCGACGGGTCCGATGTCGTTCTTCCACACTCCAAGTGGTACTATTTGCCTATTTCGAAGAGACGCAAAGCATGATATAGTGGTTACTGCAGCAGTTCCTGCGGCACCCCGAGTGGGCTCCACCCGCGGGTGCCCAGCGGGAGTGCCGACTGCATGGCCAAGCGAACCTCAGGCGTCGAGATGAAAGGATCGGACGGAGTATCCACGTTGAGTGCGAAACCTACTGCAAGACGACTTTGGCGCAAGAGCCTGTGGGCGGTTGCGCCTGTCGTTCTTCTCCTTGCCGCGGCGCTCACTCTCACATCCAGCGCCCAGTCCAGCTCACCCCCTCCGCAACCCCCGACTCCCGTGGAGATCACGATAGGGGCCGAGGACGAGGGAGGCCGGGTCCAGCTCCACGAAGGGGAAACGCTGGTCGTCAGCCTGGAGAGCAATCCATCCACCGGGTATGGCTGGGAGCTCGACCAGCCGCAATTGTCCATCGAGAGTGTCTCCATCCTTCGACAGACCGGCGATGAGTACCAGCCCCGCGAGACGCTGGGTTCCTCCTCCACCGAGGGCGCTGACGCCCCGCAGCCCCTCCTGGGAGCTCCCATGACCCAGGTGCTTCGCTTCGAGGCGCTGCGGGCGGGCCAGACCTCGTTGAACCTGGTCTACCGCAGACCGTGGGAGGATCTTCCACCCCTCGATAGGTTTTCCATCGCGGTGGAGGCGGTGGGCCCCTTTTCCGATACCTCACCCACAGCCATCGAGACCGAAGAGAGCCTCGGCCCGTCTGCCGTCTCTCAAACGACGATCCTGGGTGACGATGGAACACTGGGCCTACCCTCCGCGTACAACTGGTGCGACCAGGGAGCCTGCACCCCTGTCAAGAATCAGGGTAGCTGCGGCAGTTGCTGGGCCTTCAGCACCGTCGGTCCACTGGAGTCCAATATCCTCTACTACGACGGTCTGGTGAAGGACCTCTCGGAGCAGTATCTGCTTTCCTGCAACGAGGACTATTGGGATTGTAGCGGCGGCTCATTCGCCCACGACTACCACGAGTGGAAGCACATCCCCGCCGAGCCTGACGCCGGGGCGGTGTACGAGGCCGATTTCCCATACACGGCGCAGGACGACCCCTGCAACCCCTCCCACACCCACTACGAGAAGATCGTTGATTGGGCTTACGTGGGCAGCCAAAACAGCGTGCCCCCTGTTGCCGACATCCAGCAAGCCATCCTCGACTATGGGCCGGTCTCCGTGGCTGTCTGCAGCGCTGGGTCCGCTTTCCACAGCTATAGCGGCGGCATCTACGAGGCCAATGAGTGCACCGCTGTCGGACACGCCGTGGTCCTCGTGGGCTGGGACGACAACCAGGGAACCAACGGGATCTGGTACCTCAGGAACTCCTGGGGAACCGGCTGGGGCGAGGGCGGCTACATGCGCATCGGGTACGGCATCAACAGCGTGGGCTACGGCGCCAACTATGTCGTCTACCGGGCCTGCTACGATCTGGATCTCGACGTGAGCCCCACCGGCGCAGGCACCGTGGTCGCTGACGCTCTGCCCGATTGCGGCGGCGGCTACGAGCCCGA
Organism: uncultured Anaerolineales bacterium; assembly: GCA_964577995.1. GTDB lineage: Bacteria > Chloroflexota > Anaerolineae > UBA7937 > B3-Chlor > JAUVXJ01. The sequence goes on along the minus strand of CAZOBP010000007.1, from coordinate 31,873 downwards.
CACCGTCGTGGGACTGACGGCCAATGCCAACCCCGGCTGGCAGTTCTACGCCTGGGGCGGGGATGCTTCTGGACCCACCAACCCCATCACCGTCACCATGGACTCCAACAAGAGTATCACGGCCCACTTCGTATGTGATGGCTGCTCACCGCGCACCGATTGCCCCTTGGGTATGAAGAGCTACCAGCACGAGCCAAGTGGCTGGCTGACCATCATCAGCGAGGGTTTCGAAGGCTCCTTCCCGGGCTCGTGGGACGTCCTGGACAATCAAGCAGGCTACGGGGAGTACTACTGGGGCCAGCGAAACTGCCGCGCCTTCGAGGGGAGCTACGGTGGCTGGGCGGTCGGTGGCGGAACAGACGGTTCGCCGCTGGGCTGCGGGAGCGACTATCCCGACTACGCAGATAGCTGGATGGTGTACGGACCCTTCAGCCTGGAGGGTGCAACGGCGGCGGACCTGCAATTCAAGCTATGGCTGGACAGCGAGAGTGGTGAAGATGGCATCTTCTGGGGCGCATCCACAGATGGCGCCAACTTCTACGGGCTGGGTGTCAGCGGCTACAGCGGTGGCTGGGTCGACAGACTGCTGGACCTCACCGACGTCTACACACTCGGCAGTCTGCTGGGGGAGCCTGAGGTGTGGATCGCCTTCGTGTTCCAGAGCGACCTTGATACACACTACCCGGAAGGCGCTTATGTAGACGGCGTCGTCTTGCGCAAGTACCTGGCGCCAACAGGACAGCCAGCGCCTTCGTCCGGGCCCGCCTCATGCGCCACCTGCGACACCGCGCTTGAAGAGCGACCTGCCGTCATGGTCCGGCGGCAGTGAGCCTGCGGCCCTCAATCCGCGAGGTGCGCCCTGATCCATCTCCTCGTGACTTTCCCCGCCGGATCCTCCGCCAGATCTTCAGCGTAGCCAGCCTGCCCGCCGCTTCTTCCACTCCCCCGAGCCAGGGTATCGCGGCCCAGGCACGAGAGGAGCGAACCGCGCCCTCCCCCCCACCAGCCTCCAGACGTGCGCACGAATGGCGGGTTCGCTGAGTGGCACAGTCCCACCCCCCGACGCTTCGGCACGTTCAGGGCGGGAGACAACAGAAAAGGCCCCGCCTCCCAGGGGCGAAGCCGCACTCACCTTGACTGTAGTAGACCGCTGTTCAAGGCCCAGCAGTGGCGTCATGACCTACACGGCCCGCTGGTGCGCCGTTTCCACAGTGAGCCTGCCTCCGCCGGACCGTCAGGACTCCCTTACGTCCAGGTACTCCACCCCCAGCTTGGCGATGCTCTCCGTCAGCTTCTTCTTTCCCACACCGGTCACTTTGGCGGTGATGATGGTATCGCCCGGCTCATCCCCACCCCAGGTAGTGAGGGCCAGCAGCCGCCCACCCAGCTTGGAGATGGTCTCCGTGCACAGTGGCAGCACGCCCTGCCCCACGGGAATCCTCATTGTGAGGCGCACACCAGGCTCCCGGGCACCCAGTAGCTCCAGAAACGACCTGAAGATGTCGGTCTCGGTGATGATGCCCACGAGCTTGCCGTCGTGAATCACCGGAAGGGCCCCTATCCGGTTGTCCGCCATGATCCGCGCTGCCTCTTCCAGAGGCGTGTCGTCGGCGACGGTGAAGACCTTCTTGGTCATGATCTCCCCGACCGTGAGCTTGGAGACCAGGTAGTGAATCTCGTGAATGCTGAGGGAAGTGGCGGGCGATGGCGAAGCGTAGAGGATGTCCTTCTCCGCCACTATGCCCACGAGACCACCCTTTTTGTTCAGCACCGGCAGACGACGGACCTTCTTGTCGCGCATGATCTTCAACGCCTCGTCGACGGGCGTCTTCTCGGTGACAGTGATCGGATCCGGGCTCATGCGACTGCCTACCAGCATCTGCACACCTCCTTGGAACCAAGGTTTTCGTGGCCTCCGAGACTTCACCAGTATAGCACAGCACGAGTTGTAGCGCAATCGGAACTAGCTTCGCCCTGCGCAACTAGTCGCCCCGGAACACCTCTTTCTTCCTGTACATCACTCGGTGACACGAGGCGACCAGATCATTAGCATCGGTAACCACCGTGATGTGATAGAGTGCCGTTCGCTGGCCCACATGCTCCTCTGGGGCTTCAGCAATCAGGGTTACCCCGCAGTTGACCATCTTCAAGCAGCAAATCTCCATGGTCAGACCGGCGCACCGCGCTGTCCGATGACAACCTGACCGCGGCTTTGCCCAACCTCCGTGCGTACGCTATAATCCCGGAGATTCCAACAGAGTCATACGAGGGAACGCACGCCAATGCTGGACGCGCACGCCTTCAAGCAAGACGAGCAACTGGCCTGGAATCTCTGTGCCGAGAACTACGAGAAGTGCCTCACCCAGCCCTTCGCCGTCTTCAGTCGTCAGCTAGTAGACCTAGCGGGTCTGCGCAAGGAACGCAGGGTCCTGGACGTGGCCACCGGGACCGGCTTGGCAGCGCTGATGGCCGCGGTACTCCTGGGGCCACAAGCACAGGCGGTTGGCGTGGACCTGTCCGACACCATGATCGGTCTAGCCCGAAAGCGAGCCGCCGAACAAGGCGTGGGCAACGTGGATTTCATCCGCATGGACGCAGAGCGGTTGGACTTCCCCGATGATTCCTTCGACGCCGTGCTCTGTGCCCTGGGCTTGATGCTCTTTCCCCAACCAGACGTGGCTCTCTCGGAGATGCTTCGCGTGCTGAAAGGCGGTGGCACCGTCGCGCTGTCCGTCTTCGGGAGGGGGAGCAAAGTGGCCCTGCGAGCTTTCATGGAGCCCTTCATCCCGCACATGCCACCTCCCCCGCAGCGGGGCCCTTCGACCTTTGGCTTTGGCCAGAATGAGGTACTGAGAGAAGCCCTGGAGCAAGCTGGCTTCTCAGACGTAACAGTGGAGGAGCAAGCGCACGTGCTCGAGTTTGAGACGCCCGAGGAGGTCTGCAACATCCCGCTCTCTCTGGGGCGCCTCGCTCAGATGCAGTCCGGGCTGCCCGCCGAGGCCAGGCAGGAACTGAGACAGCAAGTGCTCCACATAGCCACAGAGAAGTACTTCGGTCCGCGAGGTCTCTTCGAGCTGCCCTTCGGAATCACCTACGCTGTCGCGCACAAGCCATCATAGGCATCGTTGCGCTCTCGGCAGGCCTGCACGATCTGAGGTAGCGCTTGGGCAACGTCCTCGCGAATCACCACCTCAGCCAGGTGGTCGGCTGGCGTCTCCTGGTAGTTGACGATGATCAACTCCGAACCCCGTCTGCGAGCCAGATAGAGCAGGTCTGCTGCGGGGACCACGGCCAGCGAGGAACCCACCACCAGCATCAGATCGCATGACTGGCTCTCCACCTGTGCGTCCAAGAAGACGTCCATCGGCAACGGCTCCCCCGTGAGGACCGCCATGGGCTTGAGCACTCCGCCGCAGTCCCGGCAATAGGGTACCTCGCCTTCCAGCATACACTCCTGGACCAAGCCCTCGACGTCTACGACCTGTTGACACCTCATGCACACAGCTTCTCGCAGGTGGCCATGCAGCTCCAGCACGCGTTTCGACCCCGCTCGCTGATGCAGGTTGTCTATGTTCTGTGTGATCACAGCCTTCAGCAAGCCGAACTCCTCGAGTTTCGCCAGGGCAGTGTGAGCTGCGTTCGGCTGGGCCTCCACGAAAAGGGCGGCTGTCGAGCTCATCCACTGATAGAAGATACGGGGTTCCGCGCGGAAAGCCCGTATGGAGGCCACGACCATCGGATCGGTCTTTGCCCACAGTCCGGAGCCAGGGCTCCGGAAATCTGGGATGCCCGATGGTGTGCTCACGCCGGCTCCGGTGAAGGCCACCGCATATCGCGCAGAGGTGAGCAACTCGGCAGCCCTGTCTATGTCCTTCTGAAGGGACACTTCTCCCAGCCCCTCAAGTCAGGTCGAATAGAGACTGCTGCTCTGGCCCCGAATCCGCCTGCTCGCCGCTTGCCGCCCGATGGGCATATCGTGTGGTCTCGGGCAGTCTGTACCGGGTACAGCAGCCCATCACATACTCCATCGCCGTCTCCAGGTCCATGCGATGGCCCACCGAGACGTAGACCGGGCTCACGTTCGTGCGAGTCCGCAGCACGACTCCGATGGTCTCATCGCCATCGTAGAGATAGGCGTACGAACCGGACTCCGTACCCGGTTCGTGATGAGTACCACACAGTCGTGACTTGGCACAGCCTATCGACGGCTTGTCCAGAATGACTCCCACGTGGCTGGCGATGCCAAAGCGCCTGGGATGGGCCACGCCCTGACCATCGAAGACGAAGAGGTCGGGTTCGATGTCCAGGTCCCCACAGGCCGCGAGGATACCTGGGGCCTCTCTGAACGAGAGGAAACCGGGGACGTACGGCATGTTGATGGGCACCTCTGCCAGGCGTTGTTCCAGCGGCTCCAAGGAGGGATAGCTCAGGACCACTACAGCCGCTCTGGCGACATCTCCCGCCACGCCTACGTCGACGCCAGCCACCGTGGACACTTCACCGAAATCAGGCTGGAAGGAGACCCTGTCCCGCAGGCTCAACTGTATCGCCTTGGCCTCGGCGGTCGATACGTCCCAGGGATGAGGCGCTACAGTGTTCAAGGTCTAGCCTCCGACCCGGCTGCCTCTACTCGTTGAACATCTCGCCCACTGAGATGCCCAGGTAGATGCGCCTGATCACCTCACCTAGAAGAGGAGCGACCGAGAGGACCTTGATCTCGATGTCCTTCATCTTATTCCTCTTCTCTTCTGAGATAGGAACCGTGTTGGTGACGACCAGCTCCGTCAACCCTGCATCGTTCAGGCGCTCTGGCCCGGGATCGGAGAGGATGGCGTGGGTAACGCACGCGTAGACGTCCCTCGCCCCTGACGAATGAAGGAACTTCGTCGCGTTGCGCACCGTGCCAGCGGTGTCTATCTCGTCGTCGAAGATGATGGCATTCATGCCCTTCACCTCGCCGATGAGGCTGAGCACCTCCGTCTTTCTGCCCCCTCGGCGCTCGCGACGCTTCTCGATGATGGCCAGCGGCACGCCAAGAGCCTCCGCAAAGTCCCGGCCCAGCTTCGTAGCACCCACGTCAGGCGCCACGACCACGGAGTTCTCAACGCCTTTCAGTCTGATGTAGTCGCTCAGCATGTGGAATGCCGTGATGTCGTCCACTGGGATCGTGAAGAACCCCTGGATCTGATCGGCGTGGAGATCCATGGTCATGAACCGGGTAGCGCCAGCGACCGTTATCATGTCGGCCACCAGACGCGCCGTGATGGGCACACGGGGCTGGTCCTTCTTGTCGGTACGACTGTAGCCGAAGTAGGTCACTACCGCCGTGATGTCCGCTGCGGAGTCGCGTCTCAGCGCGTCGATCAGGATCAGCAACTCCATGATGTTGTCGTTCACCGGCGCACACGTGGGTTGGATGATGAACGCGTGTTGACCGCGCACGCTGCTGTGCAGCCTCACGAAGGTATTGTCGTTCGGGAACTTGAAGATGTCCACGCCGCGTAGGGGACAGCCCAGATACTCAGCGATCTCGCGGGCCAACTCAGGGTTCGCTGTGCCGCCAAAAACGGCCAGATCCTCATACATGGTGCAACCTCCTAGTCTTGCGCCTCACCGCGCGGGGACTCCTCGTTGAGAAACTCGTGCCGTAGAATGGCCATCAGGAGGCTATCATGGTACCTCCCACCGCTGAAGAACGCCTCGCGGGCTCTTCCTTCGTGGCGAAAGCCACATTTCTCGTAGCATCGTTTCGCGCGCTGGTTGAACTCGTACACCGACAACTGGATACGATGAAGGTTCATCTCTCTGAAGGCGAAATCCAGCAGAGCAGCGATGGCATCGCTGCCATACCCCCGACCCCAGTACTCCTTCTCGGCGATGACGATACCCAAGGTCGCGCACCGGTTCTTCCAGTCCAGCTCGTGCAGGCCCACATTGCCGATGCTCACGCCGTCCTCGGTGTCGATGATGGTGAAGATGCGGCTGCTGCTGTTCTTCAGGTAGGCCTCGAACCACTGCTCCTCCTCCGCCCTAGAGATAGGAAGGTACATCTCCAGATACTGGCGCACCGCCGGGTCGTTCAACCATCTCACGAAGGTGGGTATGTCTTCCCGCTCGATGGCCCGCAGTCGCGTCTTACTACCGAGGATCATGGTCCCCTCCCTCTGCGGCACCCTCTAGCGCCACGCCGCCAAGGAAGCCTTCCAGCAAGGTGTCTGCGGCCGTGTACGGGTCTATCCTCCGATCCGCGATCCCCTGGGTCAGCGAATCCCACTCCTTCGTCCATACCTGCTCCATGAGTCGATCCAGGAGTTCCTGGCCCAGTATACGCCTCAGCTCTTCCTGCGCCAGGCTCATCTTGCGCTCATGCAACTGGCCGCTACCCTCCAGATGTGCCAGGTGGCACTCCACAGCATCGGCCAGGGCAACCGCCCCATCGCCTTGCAGAGCGATGGTCTTCAAGAGGGGAGGTCGCCAGTCCCGGCCACGATTGCCCTCTCCCATGTCCAGCATCATCTCCAACGTCAGGTAGGTCCTGTCTGCACCATCCCGATCTGCCTTGTTGACCACGAAGATGTCGGCGATCTCGAAGAGTCCTGCCTTGATGGCCTGGATGTCGTCACCGAGACCTGGGGCATCGACCACGATCACCGTATGGGCCGCGCGCGCAATCTCCACCTCCGACTGCCCTGCGCCCACCGTCTCTACCATCACCAGGTCGCTGCCGAAGGCATCCAGCACCTTGATGGCGTCCCCCGTGGCCCGGGCTAGGCCGCCAAGCTGTCCCCTGGAGGCCATACTCCGGATGAAGATGCCTTCGTCGGTACTGAGTTTCTGCATGCGGATACGATCTCCGAGCAGCGCACCGCCGCTGAAGGGACTGGTGGGGTCCACCGCGATGATCCCCACAGTCTTGCCACGGGATCTGAACTCCTTGGCCAGCTCGTAGACTAGCGTGCTCTTGCCAGTTCCGGGGGAGCCGGTCACTCCGACGATGTGGGCCCGACCTGTGTGGGGGTAGAGAGTGGCAATCGCTGCCCGAGCAGGCGGGCCGCCGTCCTCCATCAAGGTCACGAGCTGTGCCGCAGCCCTGCGATCGCCGGACAACAGACGGTCAACCAGATCCAAATTCAGTCCTTCTTCACGTGTTCCTTGATGAATCCTGCGATCTCCTCCGACGATGCGCCAGGGCCGAAGATGCCTATGACGCCCATCTCCCTGAGAGCTGGCACGTCCTCATCGGGGATGATCCCTCCAGCAAGGAAGACGACGTCGCCCAGGCCTTTCTCCCTGGCTAACTCCAGTATCCTGGGGAGCAAAGTCATGTGGGCTCCGGAGAGGATGCTGAGGCCGATGACGTCCACGTCTTCCTGCAAGGCAGCAGTGACGACCATCTCCGGTGTCTGCCGCAATCCAGTGTAGATGACCTCCATGCCGGCGTCCCGCAACATGCGGGCGACGACCTTGACTCCTCTGTCATGCCCATCCAGACCTGGCTTGGCGACCAATACCCGAATCTTCTTCTCCGGCATGGATCCCTCCTGAGGCACATCGCGCACGCCAATCACGATTATAGCGCAGGAGCACTCAGTTGCCAATCGGTTTCCGCTCCACTATAATGGCCCACATGCTGAGCACAGAGAAGAAGTGGCTCGACTACTCCCTCCCAGTCATGGAAGAGATGCGGAAGGAACTGGCCGCACAAGACGCGGTTGTCCTCGCCGCGCGCACGGGCACGCGTTTCGTAAGACGGAGTGAGGGCCAAGGGCATTTCACCCTCGAGTACATAGGCCAGACCTACCACATCACTTTCCCTGCCTTTGAAGCGCGCGATGCACGTACGGATGAGGAATGCTGGGCAGGATTGCGTTTCCTCTTCCTGCACTATTTCCAGAAGGCCGATGGAACGCCCCTTGCTCATCGATGGATCGCCTATCGAGAGCTCCCGGATGGCATGTTCTACTTCCACGCTTTCCAGGGCTACACGGGGACACGCCTAGTCAAAGCCTTTGCCAATGATCTGGCCAAGTTCAAGGATGCCGCGTCCAAGGCAGGCGGCGAAGCGTTGTCCCACGGCGATGCGGGGTCTATGTTCCACGCCTTGCCCCGCATCCCTTTGGCCGTCCTCTACTGGTATGGGGACGACGAGTTCCCCCCCAACGCCAATGTGCTCTTCGACGCCTCGGCTGGTCGCTACCTGTCAACCGACGGGCTGGCTGTGCTGGGCAGAGAGCTGTGCAGCAAGATCATCCGTGACGCTTAGGGCCCCATCAACATGTCGATGAAGCGCTACCTGTCAACCATCTTGCTCGGGGTCCTCCTTCTGGGGCTCACTGTGGTATCATCCGATGCTGCACCCGGCGCGCATGGCAACCCCCAGGACGTAGCGGGTTTCGAGCAAACCATCTCCTTCCCCGTCTACAGGCCCGGCCAAATCCTGGTCAAGTTCCGCACGCAGACGCGGCAGGCGGAAAGCGCCCAGACTTTGACGACCTACGATCTTCCCGTGCTCGAGATCCTCGGCGAACTAGATGTGCTGCGGGTGGCAGTGGCCGTGGGCCAAGAGCAGGCGATGGTACAGATGTTGCTGGACGATCCCCAAGTCGAATACGCCGAGCTGGATTACGCTGTTCACGCCACGATCATACCCAACGACACGAGCTATGGCCTTCAGTGGGGACCACAGAAGATACAAGCCCCAGCCGCCTGGGATGTGACCACTGGCACTTCCGGCGTCCTCATCGCCATCGTGGACACGGGAGTGGACCTGGCTCACCCAGACCTCAACGACAAGATCGTGCCGGGCTGGGACTTCATCGGAGAAGATCCCTACGCCCAGGATGACCACGGCCACGGCAGTCACGTGGCCGGCATCGCCGCAGCCGAGACCGACAACGACCGGGGAGTGGCCGGCGTCTCCTGGGGAGCGCGCATCATGCCCATCAAGGTTCTCGACGAGAACGGCGATGGCTACTACAGCGACGTGGCAAGAGGTGTACGCTACGCCTGCAACCACGGGGCGCAGATCATCAACCTCAGCCTTGGCGGATCCAACCCTTCCAGTACGCTGGAGGACGCCGTGGAGCGAGTATACCAGAATGGCTGTCTGATCGTCGCCGCCGCCGGCAACGACGCAAACAGCGTAGACTACCCGGCCAGGTATCCGGAGGTCATGGCTGTGGCGGCCACCAATCAGAGCGATTCTCGAGCTTCCTTCTCAGACTACGGCCCTCAGATCGACGTGGCCGCCCCAGGCGTGGATATCTACAGCACCGTCTGGACCCCCCCGAACAACCACACCTATGGCTGGAAGCAGGGCACCTCGATGGCCGCACCTTTTGTAGCAGGGGAAGCCGCCCTCATCTGGTCGCTGTGTCCTCAGTTCACCAACGTCGAGGTATGGAGTATCATCGAGAGCACGGCCACGGACCGAGGCGCAGCGGGCTGGGATAAGTACTATGGTTGGGGCCGCATCGACGCCGCCGAGGCAGTGGGGGCCGCTACGCCGCCACCCATCCTCACGGTAGGCGAAGAGGAGATGGTTTTCCTGGCCGATGCCACTATGGGGCCGTGGCCTCAGACGCTGCTCGTGGGTAACGATGCTGCATGTGGCTCCCTGGATTGGACCGCCGCCGAGGGCGAGACCTGGGTAGAGACGGACCCCGCGACAGGTCAGGCCTCCCCATCGCAGCCTGCCGTCGTCTCCGTCTCTGTAGACAAATCCGGTCTGGCCCTGGGCCAGACCTACACCACGACGATCACCGTCAGCAGCGCTACACCGGGCGTTCTGGGAAGCCCTCAGGTCGTGGACGTGAAGTTCGTCTACTCCGACCAGCCCCTCCTGAGGACCAACTTCCCTCTGGGCATGGCCTACTGACTACGGCAGCGCCCCCCGTGGCAGGGTAGAAGGCTTGGAGGAAGATCAGGAAGGGAATCCAGCCTGCCGGGCTGTCAGCGAGTACCGCTTCAGGAAGGCGCCACGAGCAGGGACGAAGCGCTTGGACAACACATCGACGGCCGTAGCGGTCGCGGTGCTCTCACACTCCCGGTAGTGCTGGCCTTGAGCGTCCGACGCATGGGCGTCAGCGAAGACATGACAGAGGCACTTCTCCTCCAGCACGGAGACAACGGTGATGAAGGCCAGGTGCATCTCCTCGGCACCGCTGGGAACCGCCATCTCGTGCAGCCCGCGGTAGATGCCTCGAAGCTGATCGGCCGTGCCCTGATCGGCACCGGCGGAACCTTCCAGCAGGCCCATCTCGTCCACCGAAGTAACCAGACTTGCGAAGTCCTCGAGGTATGCCGATACCTCTGCTGGTACCGTGGGCTTGGGCACCGGAGTGTGCGTCGCCGTCGGATTTGGCGTGGCCGTTGGTGAGGGCCGCGGCGTATTGGTCGGCGGAACGGGGGTGCCCGTGGGGATCTCGGTAGGCTTCGACGTAGGCGTCCACATGGGCGTCTCCGTCTCTGCCGGCGAAAGGGTAGACGAGAATTCCGGCGTGCCAGTTGGGGGCACGACATCCGTCCCGGTTCCCGTAGCAGTGGACGTCGGAGTATGCAGTACCATCCGCGTGGGCCTGCCCTCAGGCACATCGGCTGTGGACTGAACGAGCTGGAACAGCGCCCAGAAGACGACGACCACCGCACACAGGAGAACCAGCACTGTGACTTTCTGCCAACCACTCATCGTCAACCCTCGCCTACGTCTTCAAGAGGCTAACGCAGAGCTCCAGAGGAGACTCCGCGATCTCATACTCCGGCCAGGGGGTTTGGCCCAACAAGTCCACCAACTTCTGCCTGGTGTAGGCTTCCGCGACCGAATGGCGCAGACCCCAACGCATGAGAGCCGAAGGGATGGCACGAGCCAGTTCGTCCAACGCTTCCCGGTCAGCGTCCCGTCGCAGGTCTGTCACCCGGACACGGCCCCCGCTCTTCAACACTCGGTGCATCTCCTGAAAGGCTTTGCCGGCCTCCCTCCATTCGTGAAGCGAGCCACTGCTGACCACCAGATCGAAGTGTTCGTCCGGGAAGGGCAGCCGATGCGCTACTCCTTCTTGGAAGGTGATCCTCTCGCCGAGTCCCTCCTCCTCCACGTGTCCACTGGCAATCTCGATCATGGTCTTGGACGCATCCAGACAGACGATCTGCACATCCTCCACCAGCTTGGCCAACTCGATGGCCGTGTAACCCGGTCCAGGCCCTATCTCCAGGACGAGTCCCGCATCTATCAGATCCGCGAGATTCTCCGCAGTTTCCCGATGGTCTGGTCGGAAAGCGGGCAGACTCGCCATCTCGTCGTACTTGTACGCGAAGAACCCATCAATGCCATCGGAGCGAAACATGCCGATGGTACGAGCAACATCTCTCAAACGCATCAACCAGCCTCCTCATCCGACCTTGCGTCGAGAGCGCATAGGCATCATCCTTGCGAAGACTGTGCCCGCGTGTCCGGGTGAAGCTACCGTCTGCCCACCAATCCGCCGGTGATGCCTTACGCATTGCACATATCCTACCACGGATCTCGTCGTTGTCAAGTTCGATAGCGCAGAGTGTGGAAAAACGGCACCGAGATAAGCCTGGCGCCGGACTGAAGCGGGCATGTAGGGGTGGGTCTGAGACCCGCCCCTACGACGGTGTTTCGTCGGTCGAGTGCACGGGGGGAGGCGGAACCTTTTCTGTTGAGGCGGGTTGCTGAACCGCTGATGGCCTTGAAGTCTCTTTCGGTGTAATCAATGCTGTCAGTGGATTCAGTGATTCCGCCCCTCCAAGAAGGCCGGTACAATCTCATAGTGTGGCGTGAATCGAGAGCTTGAGAGAATGGTCATCGGGTGACTGAAGTCCAGCGCTAGAAACTGGGAAGCCGTCTTCGGCCGGTTCGGAGAGGTGCAGCAAGCACGTTTCCCTCCGCCGGCAGTTTCGGGGTCCAACCCGAAACGCTCTGAGGACCCCTTTTTCCACACCCTCCCCAGGAGCACTTGTCAGAGTCGAAGCCCGTGGTATAATCTATGCGCTACTGACGAGGATTGAATCTAGAGGGTGTCCGAAGATGGGCCAGCTTGGCGATGCGCTACGTGAAGCGCGCAAGCAGAAACACTGGTCCCTGGCTCAGGCCGAGGGTGCTACCAGGATCAGGCAGCAGTATCTCGCTGCCCTGGAGAAAGAGCACTTCGCGGAGTTTGCCAGTGAGAGCCAGATCAGGGGCTTCATACGGACGTACGCACTAGACCTGGGGCTGGACCCTGAGGAGATGCTGGAGCACTACGACGCGGCGCCCAAGAAGGCGTCACGGCGTCCGACCATTCCCAGACCGCGCTCCCTCAGCCCGTGGTCTGTGATGAACGTCTTGATCGTCGTCTTCATCGTCGTCATCGTAGGCGTCATGGGCCTGTACGTCGCATCCAGACAAGCATCGCCGGCTCCGACATCCTCACCCACGCCGACCGCCACTCAGATAGTGCAGGTCCGCACGATACCCAGGTACGTGCTCGAGGTGAGCCTTGACTACGAGGGTCACAGCCTGGACGCCAGCCAGCGACTGGACTTCGTCAACCTCACCGAAGACACACTGGACGAGATGGTCTTCAATGTGTTTCCCAACCACACAGAAGACGTATTCCTTCTCGAGAGCGTGAGTACGGAGCCACCGACGGAAGACGCAGAAGTACCAGAGTTGGAGTATGCCCTCAATGGGACGAGCCTGCGCGTGAGCCTTCCCTCCCCACTGGAGCCGGAGGAAGAGGTAACCCTGTTTCTGGAGTTCTCGCTCGATCTCCCCCGCATGAACCCCTATCTCGAGTGGAGCAACGGTAGTCTGGGATACTCAGACCGGATAGTCGCGGTAGGCAACTGGTACCCCGTGTTGGTGCCCTACAAGCAGGGACAGGGGTGGAACGCCTTCGCCTATCACATAGTGGGCGATCCTTACGTAACTGAGGTCGCTGACTACGAAGTGGAGATGGTGGCCCCCTCCCAGGTCATGATTGCGGGCACCGGCGATGAAGAGCAATTCGGCAACCGCTGGCGTTATACGGCTTCCGAGGCCCGTTCCTTCGCCTTCACCGCCAGCGACCAGTACTCGGTGTTGACTCAAGAGGCGGGGCACGTCACAGTATCCTCCTATTTCCTCGCCGCGCACGAGCAGAGCGGCTCCGAGGCCCTCATCGCCTCCGCGGAAGCGCTGGTGGCCTTCGAGGCGCTCTTTGGCCCCTATCCGTATTCCAGCTATCGGGTCGCCGAGGTGGACTTCGCAGGAGCCCTGGAGTTCTCGGGCCTCACGTTCGTGGGAGACGACTGGTACGCCGACCACGCAGGCGGCTACCGCAGCACCATGGTTTCGCTGCTTGCTCACGAGGTAGCGCACCAATGGTGGTATGGAGTGGTGGGCAGCGACCAGGTTAGGGAGCCGTGGCTCGACGAGGCCCTCGCCAACTATAGCTCGCTGCTATACTACGAGCAGATGCATCCAGAGTTGGTGGAGTGGTGGTGGGATGTGGAAGTAGACAGCTACTACCCCACTGGGCAGATCGACCGGCCCATCTATGCCTACATGGATGGCCGGACCTATCTCAACGCTGTCTATCGACGCGGATCCTTGTTTTTCAAAGACTTGAGGGAGCGCATGGGCGACGAGGAGTTCTTCGCCTTCCTCCGTGACTACTACGAGAGCCAGGGACAGCAACTGAGCACCGGTGAAAACTTCTTCGCCATTCTGAACCGGCACACTGCCGTGGACATTTCCTCTCTGATGGAGGAGTACTTTGGCCCCTAGGCAGCTCGGGCCCTCTTTCCTCGCGCTCTTCCTTTTCCTGGCCTCCATATTCTCGGGTCGCGTCTTGGCCAGCAATCCCATCGCCATTCATCCAGCGAGCAGTCCTCCGCCCTCCGATCCAAGTCCCACCCCGGTGGCCCCTGCCGTGGTCAGCCCGTCCCCTACCCCCACCGTCACGCCCACACCGTTGGCCCCGACCCCGACCATTCAGGCCACCGGAACTGTCGTTCTCGATGCCGGCAATACCACGGTCTACCAACTGGGTCCGGGGTGCCTGACGCATCCCCTGAGACTCGTGGTGCTAGAGGGTGACGCCTACCTGCTGGACACCGGCAAGCTGAAACGGGTCACGCTGGGCACAGCGCCTTCGTGCCAGGTGGTCCAGCCGCCTGACAACGAGGTGGACGGCGTCGTCGTGCAAGAACTCGGCGAAATCACCCTCTCGGAAGACAAGAGGTCTCTCCTTCTGCTCGACCGGGCGGGCAACGTGTTTCGCTACACACCCGAGGACGACGCCTGGCGTGTGGAGCGCCTCGCGAACGCGCCGGGTGCCAGTTCCAGCCAGTACTTGCTCACCATCAGCGCCTCCGAAGACGGATTCTACTTGCTGGATACAAACCTCGGTCAGATCTGGCACCAGCAGCAAGGCCAGGCAGAAACTGTGGCCGTGGATCTGGACCTGCGGGAGAGCGCCGATCTGGCAGTGGGGCAAGCCCTCTTCGTCCTCGCCGAGGACGGGTATCGCGGGCCGTTGCGCCTCTACAGGTTGAGTGGAGAGCCTCTCACGCCCGACCTGGACTTCGAGCCGCCCTCGGACCTGACCCGCCCATCGCTGCTCTTCCTCGATCGAGAAACAGGTGGACACTTGTATGTCCTCAACCAGGATCACCAGCGCGTGTCTATGCTGAACCCGGCCTCGGGCAGCCTCGTGCGAGAGTACGTCCTGGGTGCGGAAGAGGCTGAGATCCACGCCCTGTACGCCGAACAGCAGAAGCTGTATCTGGCATCAGGGGATGCCATACATGTCTATCCCCGCGAACCGCTGGGCAGCCCCGAACAGGCGACAACCACGGAACCTCCTGTTTCGCTGGCTTCCCTGCCGCCTCACGACGCGCGCGTACTGGAGCTACTACCTCCCCTGGCTCTGCCCATTGAAGGCACCTTGCTCTCCAATCTCTCCTTCCGCCTGCCGGGAGCCCCTCGCTCGTACCGCTACGGAGTGCACGAGGGCATCGATTTCTACTGGGCGGCCGGCGAGCCGGTGAGCGCAACCACACCGGTGTTGAGTGTTGCCGCCGGCGAGATCGTCAGGATCGACGTGGACTACTCGCCGCCCACCGCTGACCAGATGCAGGCCCTGCTGGCCCAGGCGGCAGCGGTCTTCCACACCCCAGCGGAGACCTTGGACGTCCTCCGAGGTCGCCAGGTGTGGATCGATCACGGTGAGGGGGTGGTCAGCCGCTACTGCCATCTGAGCGCGGTGGCCGAGGATCTCACGGTCGGAGACCAGGTGGAGCAACGCCAGGTGGTCGGCTACGTCGGCAACTCGGGCACGCCAGCTTCGTACTATGGACAAGGACTGGAGATGCACCTCCATCTGGAGATCCGTATCGGAGAAGGTTACCTGGGCCAGTATCTCCGGTCTCTCGAGGTGAAGCGATGGCTCGACACAGCCTTCGGGGCAGGCGCTTGACAACGCTTCCAGCGGCACACTATAATCCTCTCGGCTTGGGGCAGGTCAAGTCTCTTCTCCTGCGGGCTCAGTCGTCACGAGGTGCACGTGCGTAGGCTTCAAATAGGCATAACCGTCTTCTTGCTCGTGGTGTTGGGGGTCGTAGCCTTCCTGGCCTACAAGCTCCACGAGTACGACAGCTACCGCGAAGCGATCTATCCAGGGGTCTCGGCGGCCGGGATATCGCTCCAGGGTCAAACCAGGGATCAGGCTCGCCACACGCTCCAAGAGCAAATCGTGGCGCCCCTGAACCAACCCATTGCCGTACAGTACGTCACGGACACCGTCGTTCTCCTGCCCAGCGATGTCCAGATGGAGATCTTCGTCGATGACATGGTAGAGCAGGCCCATCAACTCGGTCGTGGGGAGCAACCTCAGTTCTGGGATGGCTACCTCAAGTTCCTCAAGGAGGGCCTGAAACCGGTGATCGAAGACATCCCACTACTGTATGCCTATCAGCCGCAGTTACTGGAGGAGTTCCTGGACGAGATCGCCCGGGAGAAGGATCAACCCCTGAGAGAGATACAGGCCATCACCGACACTCTCTGCTTCCGGCCAGGCAAGCCGGGGAGAAGGCTGGACGTCGCAGCTTCCCTGCCCCTGGTGGAGAGCAGCCTCCTCTCCCTTGACGAGAGAGAGGTGGCCCTCGTGGTGGATACGTTGGAGCCAGCTCCTCCGGATATGGAGATGCTGCGCAGCATGTTGCAGCACCGCATAGACGAGTTCGCAGGCATGGTGAGCCTCTACGTTTCGGATCCAGCCACCGACACCAGGATAGAGATCAATCCCAACATAGTGTACTCGGGAATGAGTGTGGTCAAGATAGGCATCATGCTGGAGACATACCTCTACTCGGAGGGCACTGAACTCGATGAGGAGACCCAGGAGTTCATGCTCAAGCTGGTCACCGACCCCACGGGCAGCAACTACTGGGCCAATCTGCTCCTGGAACTCATCGGCGAGGGGAGTCAGTTCGAGGGCTGCAGGAGGGTCAACGCCCGCATGGACGAGATGGGCCTGACCGCCACCTTCATCCGGGAGCCTTACCGAATAGAGACGGAAGGGTCCCGACGCGGGCCCGGCCTGGCGAAGCTGCCTCTTCTCCAGGGGCCAATCGCCGCCAACCCAGACGCCTTGATCCAGACCTCGGCTCACGACATTGGTGTGCTCCTGGAGATGATCTACGACTGTAGCCAGGGAGAGGGCAGGCTGTTGGAGGAGTACGAGGGACGCATCTCTGCGGAGAGTTGCCAGTCGATACTGGAAGACTTGAAACAGAACCCCGTACGAACGATGATCGGCGCGGGGATACCCGAGGACGTTCCCCTGGCCCACAAGCACGGCTTCGCCTACGACACCCACGCCGACGCTGGTATCGTATTCTCCGAGGGTGGCGACTACATCCTGGTCCAGTTCCAGTACGCACCGACAGACTGGCTAGTCTGGGCTCTCAGCCAGCCCGTGTTCGAGGACGTCTCCTACGCCACCTACAACTTCTTCAACATACCTGGCCAGGGATGATGGCCAGACCCCGGCGAGCATCTGCCCCTGAGTCGAGGCGACTCGCTCTTGTCCTCGCGGTGAGTGCCCTTCTGGTACTGATCAGCGCCTGCAGCAACCTGGGTACAACTACCCCTGCACCCACACTCACGACCGCGCCGTCGCCCACCCCGCCGCCACCGACTCCGACACCCCTGGGGGGAGCCGTCTCCGTGATCTACCAGACCGATAGAGAGGGCAACTGGGAGATCTACCTCCTCGATGTGGAGTCCTGGAAGGAGTACAACCTCTCGCAGCATCCTGCTGAGGACCGTAACCCAGCCCTTTCCCCCGATGGCACCCAAGTCGCTTTCGAATCCAACCGCGATGGCAATTGGGACATCTACCTCCTGGATCTGGAGAGCGGCGAGGTGACTCGACTGACCGAGAACATGGCTTTCGACGGGGCACCTGCCTGGTCCCCCGATGGAGCGCACATCGCCTTCGAGAGCTATCGCGATGGTAACTGGGAGGTCTACGTCCTGGAGATCGATAGTCTCCAGCCCACGCGACTGACAGACGATCCAGGGGGCGATTACGCCCCCGCCTGGTCCCCCGACGGAGAGCACATCGCCTTCACCTCGTGGCGTGACGGGGACAAGGAGATCTACGTCATGGGTGCAGATGGTTCAGATCAGCGGAACCTCACCAGGTCGCCTGAGGACGATGAGTACCCTGCATGGTCTCCCGATGGTGAGAGCCTGGCCTTCGTCTCCTACCGTGATAGCTACGCCCCAGAGATCTATCTCATGGATGCCGACGGCCAGGGGCAGATCAGGTTGCGCAACAACGAGGTCAATGACTGGGCACCCACCTGGTCGCCCGACGGCAAGGAGATCGTCTGTGCCACGTACGACCGGGGTGAGCCCTTCGAGGTCTATCATGAGTATCGAAGTGGCCACTACGACCTGAGTACGGTCAACGTGCAGACGGGCCAGGCCACAGCATGGAGCCTGAGCAAGGCGCACGAGAGCAGTCCCGTGATGACCAATCATCCGGTTCCACTCGCCGATAGACAGCCGGCCCAGGAACCCGCGACCCCAACCCCAGTCCTCGTCTCCAACCCCGAGGAGAACGACGCCCTCTATGAACTGGTTGAGTTGCCGGGCGTCACCGGAGGCGACACTCGTCTCAACGACCGGGTGGACGATTCGTACAACGCCCTCAGGGCGCAGGTCCGCGAGCGAACGGGATACGACTACCTGGCTTTGCTCAGCGACGCCACGCGACGCATCGACCTCCAGCGCACCCTATACAGCGTCTTCAGTTGGCACAAGACGGGGCGTGCCTTCGATCTCCGGTTCGAACTGCTGGACGAAGATGGAGGACAGCGTCTGGAGTGGCTGCGAGAGGACATCGGCGAGAAGTTGTACTGGCGTCTGCTCATCAAGTGCGCTGCTCAGGATGGGACGCAAGGAGAGCCGTTGAAGGCGCGTCCCTGGAGATACTGGTGGCACATTGTGCCCGACGCCGACCCAGAGGGCTATGCACAAGGAGGAAGGTTCCAGCCGGTCCCCGACGGCTACTACGAGGACTTCACAGCCCTGGCGGAGCGACACGGTTGGCAGCGCATAGCATCCTACGACGAGGAAGACTACAACTGGCGCAGAGACTCTAACGGTGTCGAATACTGGCACTACCAGCGTATGGACGGCCTCACCTGGTACGAGGCCATGCGTGAGATCTACCCACAGGAAGTGCTGGACCAGTACTTCACGTGGGAGATCGGGAAGGATCTGGGGTTCAGCGACGAACTGCTGGAGGGGAAAGGAATACCACGCCCGGAAGAATCATAGGAGAACTCGGAGGTTTCTGAAACCTCCGAGTTCTGGGCGCAGCTACGTCAGTTCGTCTCGTCCCTGTCCGACAACGATCGGCCCATGCCTCCACGCCTGGCCTGCACCACCTCCGCGATCACGCTGACCGCGATCTCCTCTGGAGTGCGCGCTCCAATGTCCAACCCGATGGGGGCGTGCACGCGAGCCAGCAACTCCTCTGGTAAGCCCTTGTCCCTCACCAAGCCAAGAACCCCTCTGACGCGGCGCTGGCTGCCGATCATCCCCACGTAAGCCACGGACTTGTCGATCACCTGCGTCAGGCACTCCAGGTCGTGGGCGTGGCCGCGGGTCATCAGCACCACGTAGGTCCGGCCGTCCAGAGGATAGCTGGCCAACGTCTCACCGAAAGGAGCAGCGATCACTTCGTCGGCGTCAGGAAAGCGCTCCTCGTTGGCGAAGATCGAACGGTCATCCAGAACCACCACCCTGAAGCCCAGCATCGCGCCCATCCTGACCAGCGGGACCGCGATATGGCCCCCGCCAGCGATGAGTAGAGTTGGTGGGGCGACCTGGACGTCGATGAAGACTGCCGGCCGTGTATCCGTGCCCGGTATTGTCCGGGAGATACCCTCCCGGAGGGCTTCCAACGCCTGCGAGGTGACCCCAGCGTCCAGGCTTTGATCGCCCAGACCACCAACAGCCCGGCCATCGCGAAGGATCAACCCATGAGGACGTGAGTCGTCAGTGACAAGCGGCGTAAGGACGGCGAATCTTCCACTCTCCTTCATGGCCCGCTCGGCCGCCTGCAGCACATCCAGGTCCCGGCCATCCCAGAGATCGACGAAGACCTCCATCAGCCCGCCACAGACCATCTCCGTGTCCATCGAGATGTCTCCGGTCAGGTCCAGGGTCAGCATCCGGCGCCGCCCATCCTCGAGGGCATCCATGGCCGCCTGCCAAGCCTCGGCTTCTCCGCAGCCTCCTCCAATAGTGCCTGCCGTCTCGCCAGAGGCGCGGATGACCATCTTTGCTCCCACCTCCCGAGGGGTGGAGCCTTGGGTCGTGACCACGGTGGCCGTGGCTGTCTTCTCACCGCTACGAACACAGCGTTCTATCTCCTCAAAGACGTTTCTCATGCGCCAGTCCTAGTCACTGCCCGACGAAACGCCCGTCGCCTGGCCAGTCTGTGCTTTGCTGCCTCCTGCAAAGCCCGCACGTAACGTACTCATGAATGCGGCGACACCCTGGCTGACCAGGTAGAACCCCTGCTTCACGAGGTTCCACTGCCCCAGGCGGAGCCCCAGTTCCCAATCGTTCCAGGGTCGCGCGACGATGGCGTTCGTGCTCTCCAACTGCGGCCTCAGCTCTTCCAGCTTCGCAGTATCGCCCTCGTCCACTTGGTCCAGGACTTCCAGCAGTCTCAGGGCCTGGGAGGTTCGCTGCTCCGCCTTCTCGACCTCTTGGGAGCTCATCAGCCCGTGACGGAGCTTGATGCGGTTCAATTCCAGGCTGGCCTCGTAGCTGCTGAGGACGATGTCCTCGCGCGTCATCCACTCCGTCTCGTAGTTGAGCACGTACTTCCAGCTAGGGTTGAGCAGAGCACGCCGGTGCTCCTCGAGAGTGCGATGGAAGATCCGATAGCCGTGTCGCTCAGGCTCCTCGAAGGCCATGCTGCCGGGATCCAGAAATGGAGCCAGCGGGGAGACGAAGAGGTGCAGCCTCCCCTCCCGGCCGTATCTGTCCAGGAGCTCCCCACAATAGGCCACGGTGTCCATCACCGACTGGCGCGTCTGCTTGGGCAGACCAATCATGAAGTAGATGTCCAGGCGCTTACAGCCGGCAGAGTAGGCCGACTCGATGCTTCTTTCCACGGCCTCGTTGGAGTAGTGCTTGCCGAAGGCGCGCCGTACCTCTTCATCGTGGGATTCCAGGGAGATCTCCAGTGAGAAGTTGGGAAGGGCATCGCCCACACGCTGAAGGAAACCGCCCGTGGCGGGGGTGAACAACTCCAGAGTGAGGGGATCGTTCATCACCGACATCGCATCGAGAAACCGTTGCGCGTACTCCATGCCCGCCTGTCTGATGTCACCCACTACCATCAAGAAGCCCTTGCCGAAGCCTCGGATGTTCTTCACGTCCTCCGCGAGAGCCTCGGGCGCACGGAAGGCAGCCTTCTCCCGTCCGAAGAAACGCCTGAAGGCATATTCCGAGCCGCCACAAGTGACGCAGTTGTGCGTGCAACCACGACAGGTGATCCCCGAGCCCATCGGGTACTCCAGCCAGTCCCTGAAGGGCAGGTTACTGCTCAGGTCTCGATCCCTGAGCACAGTGCGGACCATGAAGGCGTGGTCTATGGGGCGCACCTCGAGCGTCTCCGGGACGTTGGTGAGAGGGTTCACCCGCACCTCACCAGAAGCATCCCGCCAGGTCAGGTTGGGCACATCGTGGGGCTCACTGCCCTCCCTGAGATGCCACAGGAGCTTAGCCAGAGGCACTTCCGTGGAATCGCCCCGCAGCACGTAGTCCACCTCTGGGTACTCCATGAGCTGCTCGTGATAGTAGGTGGAGGAGAAACCCCCAAAGATGACTGGTGTATCGGGGTGCTGACGTTTGGCCAGCCTGGCTGTCTCGATGGCGCCCTGTGCATGGCACAACCAGTGCAAACCGATACCGAAAGCTCGAGGTCGCAGCCTGCCGATGAACCCCTCAGCATCGAAGGAGGGATCGTTGATCATTCGCAGCCCCAGATTCACTATGCGGGATCGGTATCCCTGCCGGTGCAAGTAGCTGGCTAGTGTGGCAAAACCGAAGGGGTACATCTCGAACACCGGGGTAGAAGGGACTACCTCGCTGACAGGGCCGTAGAGCTTCGGCTGCCGACGGAAGTCGTACACACTGGGGGGATGTAGGATCACCAGGTCCGGTTTACCCATCTGCTTCGTGCTCCATAGGTCAAGATTCGCTCCTATACTATGATAGCACAGTAGCGGCCCGGTCGCCTACGGAACGGGCCGCTACATCGCCTGGGCCTCGCGTAGTTGACGGAATAATCAGGCCGCTTGCTTTTTCCTCCTGACGATGGCCTTGCCCAACCGCTTGATGCCCTCCTCGATCTGGTCCGTCGAGCAGGTAGCAAAGGTGAGCCGCAAGGCATCGTGGCCCCTTCCGTCGGCGTAGAAGGCCGTGCCTGGGACGAAGGCCACCTTCTGTTCGACGGCCTCGTTGATCAGATCGAGACTGTCCACTCCCTCTGGGAGCTTCACCCACAGGAAGAGTCCCCCCTGGGGGTGGGTCCAGGTCGCGCCCACGGGAAAGTGCTCTTCCAGGGCTGCCAGCATGGCGTCGCGGCGCTGGCGATACGTCTCGCGAATCTTCAGGACATGCTGGTCGAGGAAGCCATCGGCCATCACCTCGTAGGCCATCATCTGATCAAAGGTGCTGGTGTGCAGGTCTGCCCCTTGCTTGGCTTGGACCAGCTTCTTCAACACCTCGACCGGTGCCACCACCCAACCCAGCCGCAAGCCCGGAGAAAGGGTCTTGGAGAACGTACTCATGTAGATGACGTCACCCTCGAAGTAGCCTGACTGCTGGCCATTCTGCTTGGCACTGATCACGACCAGGGGCTCGATGTTCTCGCCCTCGAACCGGAGTTCACCGTAAGGGTCGTCCTCCAGAATAGGCACACCATACTGGCGGGCCAACGACACCAGCCTCTCACGCCTCTCCCTCGACAGGGTGACACCTCCCGGGTTGTGGAAGTTGGGCAGCACGTACATGAACTTGGGGTGGGTCTCCACGATCTTCTGCTCCAGGACGTCGACCAACATCCCGTCGTCGTCGAGCGGCACACTGGCATAGGAGGCCTGATAGGCCCTGAAGGACTGTAGAGCCCCAACGAAGGTGGGCGCCTCGATGATGATCACGTCCCCTGGATCCAAGAGCACTCTCGACACCAGGTCCAGGGCTTGCTGGGACCCCGTGGTGATGAGCACGTTGTCCACACTGGCCACGATGCCATACCGACCCATCTTCCGCACGATGAACTCGCGTAGAGGCACGTACCCCTCACTGATACTGTACTGCAAGGCGCTGGAGCCCTGCTCCCTCAGCACCTTGATACATGCTTGCTCGATTTCCTTGAGCGGGAATAGCTCCGGTGCCGGCATCCCTCCAGCGAAGGAGATCACATCAGGCTGACTGGTGACCTTCAGTATTTCCCTCACGACGGAGCTCTGCATGCCCTTCATGCGCTGAGCGTAGCGGTATTCCCACGAGGTTGCCATCTCCCAATCTCCTTTCCCCCACTGACGTCCGGTCGCTCACCCGATGGCCAAAACAAAACTCGCTATCCCCGTTTGGGTATAGCGAGCTATGACAGCTCCCATTCAGCTACTAAACATGAAGCGCCAATAGAACAGGCATATTTTGAGAATGCCCACCATCTTCACGAAGCGATTATACCATCTCCCGGGGAAAAAGGCAAGCCGATTCAGCCCTCAAGACGCAGCTTTCCGATGCGGTCCCCGCGATCAAGCGTGAGCGTTGGTTTGCGGCAGCCACTCCATACTCACCAACCCCACCACGCTTCTGAACTCTGGGTCGCCGGTGACCACGGTGGCGCCCATCTCCCGCGCAAGAGCGACAGCGAAGCAATCGGCGTACGCCAGGGGGAACTGCTCCTTGATGTGGGCGGCACCAAAGGTCAGATCCCGGTCCGCTTCCACCACCTGGATCGGTAGCTGGTCCACGGCCGCAATGGTTTTCTGTGCTGCCGTGAGCCCTCTCTCGCGCTCAACGATGTATAGTACCTCACCATAGTTGATGACAGTCAGGTATAGCGTTGCGCTTCCCTCCACCGCCTTCATCAGGAGACCCTGTACCCTCTGTTGCCCATCCTCGGCACCGACGTAGGCCAGCAAGGCGTAGCTGTCGAGAACATACGGAGTCCCTCTAGTCATCAAGCTCCCTCTCCCGAGCCCTCTCGTGCAATAGCGCCTTGGTCAGAGAAGCGCCCCGCAGCATTCCACGCGCATCTTCGATGGCGTCTCCCGACTTGGGCACCAGGGCGAGCAGACCACCGTAGTCAACGATCTGTATCGTGTCGCCGGGCTCCAGGCCGTAACGCCGTCGGTACTCCACCGGAATCACGACCCAGCCCTTCTGCGAGATCTTGGCCCTTGCCATCATCCGCCTCCCTGTTATACCTCCGCTACGATAAGTATAACGGCAAACACCGGCTGCGTCAAGTAGTCGGGAGGAGCCCTCTCCCACCGGTGAAGTTCGTGATCAAGTAGTAACCTTCCAGCGTCCCAGAGAATGCCTAGGAAAGCTGTGGACTGCGTGTGCTATGCGATGCCCTGGTCCTTCTGCACGTGATCGCTCTTCACTGCGGCCTTCCACATGCCCACAAGAACTCCAGTCGCGAATGTCGTCCACACCCAGCGCACCCGCCCACCAACTCACTTGCCACCGAGGCCAGAGTGTGATATCATCTGGCACCATGAATGCTACATACGGGAACCGACTGGATCGTCTCTCACGTGCCCAGCAAGACAGCCACGTGGACCTGTTGGCTATCGTCCCTGGGGCCAATCTCCGCTACCTGACCGGGCTGGAGATGCACACCAGCGAGCGGGTGACGCTGGCGCTCTTTCCGCTGGACGGGCAAGTTGCTTTCGTGCTACCCGAGCTGGAAGCTCCGCGTGCGCCGGGGACCCTCGCTACCGAGGCCTCCTTCTACGGCTATTCCGATCAAGAGGGGCCGGGCCCGGCCTTCCGTCAGGCGGCTGCCGACCTGCGCCTGGAGGGGAAGGTTATCGGCGTGGAGCACCTAGCCATGCGCGTCCTGGAACTGCGGCTGTTGGAGGAGCACGCGGCCAGCGCCCGGTTCGTGGATGGAGGGCCTCTCCTATCCCAGCTCCGTATCCTAAAGGACGCTGAGGAGATCGAGGCCATGCGCCGGGCCAGCGAGGTCAACGAGGAGTGCTTCCTACAGACCGCGCCACACATCCGGCAAGGGGTCACCGAGCAGGAACTGGCGGCCATCTGGCAGAAAGCGGCTCTGGACGCGGCTGGCGGTGAGCTCCCAGACGTCCCCATCGTGGCCTCTGGGCTCAATGGTGCCTCCCCGCATACCACCGCCACGCCTCGCCCCGTCGAGAGCGGAGACTTGGTAACCATCGACGGCTTCCTGCGGGTGGAGGGCTACTACTCCGACATCACCCGCACCTACGCGCTGGGAGAGCCGGACGAGGAACTGAAACGTATCTATGCCATCGTGCAGCAGGCCAACGCCGCCGGGAGAGACGTCATCAAGCCGGGGATCCAGGCCCAAGAGGTGGATCGGGCAGCTCGTGACGTGATCGAGAAGGCAGGATACGGAGAATACTTTGTCCACCGCACCGGCCACGGACTGGGACTGGAGATCCACGAAGCTCCCTACATCGTGGAGGGGAACGAAGAGATCTTGCAGCCCGGCATGACCTTCACCGTGGAGCCAGGGATCTACCTGCCCGGAAAGGGCGGCGTCCGCATCGAGGATGACGTTGTGGTCACGGAGACAGGCTGCGAGACGCTGACGAACTTGTCCCGGGAGATGGCGCGGCTCTAGCCAGCCCCAGATCCCGAAGGAACCGCCGAATCCACTGCCGCTGACATTCCTTAATCAACTCAGACACACGCAACCCAATTGCGCCGGTTTGCACTCGCCGCTGGTGCGTCCTGTCGACTAGCGCTCTCGCCCCCCAACCACATCCTACACGAAATCGCTTCGGTGTCAATTGTACCCATCCGTCTCCTCCCGTTCCGTCGTTGTAGTGTGTTACCCAACTGGCACATGGTGTGT
This sequence comes from uncultured Anaerolineales bacterium, assembly GCA_964577995.1. Lineage (GTDB taxonomy): Bacteria > Chloroflexota > Anaerolineae > UBA7937 > B3-Chlor > JAUVXJ01. The sequence goes on along the minus strand of CAZOBP010000007.1, from coordinate 6,212 downwards.
TACAATGCGAGCAATGCTGCACGACATTTTTCTGGTACAGTGGGCGATCGGACTGTTACTGAGCACCGTCATCGCCCTCGTCGCCTTTCGCAAACAGGCTCTCACAGCGAGTGGTGCGGCGGCAGCCATCCTGGTGGGCACTTCCACCTTCGGCTTCGGCGGATGGGCCTGGGGTCTGGTGCTGGTCGCCTTCTTCGCGCTCTCGTCTGCTCTATCCCGCTACAGGTCCGCAGACAAGAAGAGGCTCGCGGACAACTTCCTGAAGGGCTCCCGGCGCGACCCGGCGCAGGTCCTGGCCAATGGAGGCCTGGCGGCTATTGTCTCGGTGCTCTACTTCTCCCACCCGACACCGGCCCTGCTGGCCGCTTTCCTAGGCGCCGTAGCCACGGTCAACGCGGATACCTGGGCCACGGAGATCGGCGTGCTCAGCCCGGTCGCCCCCCGCCTCATTATCACCGGGCGGAGAGTACCCGCGGGCACGTCGGGAGGAGTGACCTGGCTGGGAACCTCGGCGTCCATCCTGGGGGCACTCTTCATCGGCCTGGTGGGCTACCTCCTGCTGTGTGTAGACTCCATGGCGGTGGAATGCAGCCCCCTGCAACTGTCGTGGATCATCCCCACCGCCCTGGTCAGCGGACTGCTGGGCTCCCTCTTCGACAGCCTCCTGGGAGCCACGGTGCAAGGGATCTACTACTGCGCGGCATGCGAAACAGAGACAGAGAAGCAGATACACGGCTGTGGGCTAAGAACCACCCACCTACGGGGATGGCGCTGGCTCAACAACGACGCGGTCAACTTCGTCAGTTCGGTGGCGGGAGCTGCGGTGGCCGTGGCCATCTGGGGGATCGTGGCAGGGTGACCGGAACCTATAGCCGTCTCGGGCCACAGGCACACAAACAGGGTCCGGCCGCTGAGCCTGGCGTCGGACCCTGTTGACCGCTCGCTATCCAGACCCTCTAGGACTGAAACCTGACGATACGCGCGAAGCTCTCCGCATCCAGCGACGCACCGCCCACCAGTGCGCCATCCACCTCGGGCTGAGCCATCAGGTCGTCTACGTTCCCTGGTTTGACGCTGCCCCCATACATGATGCACACCCCTTGGGCCAGTTGGTCGCCGTAGAGGCCACTCAAGTTGTTGCGGATGACGGCGTGCATCTCATCGGCCTGTTCGGGGGTAGCCGTGTGACCTGTGCCAATGGCCCAGATGGGCTCGTAGGCTATGGCCACATCCTTCATCGCCTCGGCGGGAATCTCCTGCAGACCTCGTTCGACCTGCATGCTGACCACCGTCTTCTGGCGTCCCTCCCCGCGCTGCTCCAGGGTCTCTCCCACGCAGAGAATGGGCTTCAACCCATACTCCAGAGCCACCTTCAGCTTCTGATTGACGAACTGGTCACTCTCCTGGAAGTACTGCCGTCGCTCGCTGTGCCCCAGAATCACGCAGCTACAGCCGACGTCCAGCAACATCTTGGGGGAAACCTCCCCGGTGTACGCACCTTCCTCTGCCGGGTACAGGTTCTGTCCTCCGACCTGGATGTTGCTTCCCTGGAGGGCCTTCGCTACCGCATACAGCGTGGTGAAAGGTGGACAAACCAGTATCTCCCTGCCCTTCACATCCGCCAGGGTTTCTTTGAGCCGCGCGACCAGTGCTACAGACTCACCCACGGTCTTATACATCTTCCAGTTGCCAGCCAAAATGACCTTGCGTGTCACGGTGACCTCCAATCGGTCGTCATTCCCCCGGTTACTTGAGAAAGGAGCGGGACTCCCCACGCGCGATTATACCAAACCCCCGGTCTTGGGCCAACAGTTGCCAGCAGGTCACTTTCGATCTGTGCAGGGAAGCGCATATAATGACGAACGAGCAGTATGGCGGGCACCTGACGATCGCCCACCCCAGGGACCCTTCCACCGTCGCCAGCCGGACCCGAACAGACAGTAAGGACAACATGAGCCAGCGCTGGAAACAGCACGTGAGAGGGGACTCGCTCCTCTGGCTGCTGGAGGACGACAACCCATCGGTGCGCTACTTCGCCCTCAGGGACCTGCTGGGCCGACCCACCGATGATCCCCACCTGATCGGTGCCCAGTCCTCCATCATGGCCTCGAGGCCGGTGAAGGAGATACTGGAAGCCCAGTACCCCGAGGGCTACTGGGTCAAACCGGGCCGCGGATACAGTCCCAAGTACAGAGCCACAGTGTGGCAACTTATGTTTCTGGCCGATCTGGGCGCCACGTCCAACGAGGCTATAGATCGGGCCTGCCGTTTCGTCCTGGAGCACAGCCTTGTCCCCGAAGAGGGTCTCTTCTCTGCCACCAAGGCGGGCACGGGCACCATCGCCTGTCTCAACGGTAACCTCCTCGGTTCGCTTCAGCAGCTTGGCTACGGGGACCATCCCACTGTGCGTACAGTCTCCGAGGCGCTGGCCAGGACGATCGTGGAGGACGGATTCAACTGCCGCGCCAACTCCTCCAACCGTGCCGACAAGCAGACGTGGCTTCCCTGTGCTTGGGGGGCGGTCAAAGCCCTCCGCGCCCTCGCGCTGATTCCGCGGCGGCAGCGTTCGCCAGTGGTGAAGAAGGCCCTCGACCGAGGCGCAGACCTTCTCCTCAGCCGCGACCTGGCGACGGCCGATTATCCGAGCGGCAGCGGCCTGGTCAGTCCTCTCTGGTTCAAGCTCGGCTTCCCGCTGGGCTACGCCAGTGACGTACTCGAGGCCCTCGACGTGCTCGCGCAACTGGGCCACGGTGGACACCCAAGTTTGCGCCGAGCCATCGATCTCGTGCTGGAGAAGCAGGACAGCGAAGGTCGCTGGCCCCTGGAGCGCACTCTGACCAAGACGTGGACCAGCTTCGGCAAGAGGAATCGGCCCAGCAAGTGGGTGACGCTGAGAGCGATGAACATGCTCAGCAGACTACCGTAGGCGTGCTCCCTGACCGCCTCGTTTGACCGTCTAGTACTCCACCCTCTTGCCCGCCACCACCATCACTGCCCTCTCCACAACCACGACCAGTCCTATCACCCCACCATCTACCATGATCGTGAGCAAGAACGCAAAAGCGAGATGATTGAGACCTTTCAGCAGGAAGGAAGACAGTGGCGAGGAGACCTGCTCGAGGAGACCAAACCCGTACAGCACCACCACGGCCAGGCAGCAATACAGAGCCAAAGACAGCCACGCCTGCCGATCCGACTCACTGGGGAGCATGGCGTTGCTGATAGAGAAGATGAGGTACACCCACAGCCAGAGATTGGGCACGGACAGATATCCTTGGAGCATCGAGAGCACAGCCCCTGGGTTGAGATCCACGACCAGATCAGGAGGACCTGCCAGGCCGAAGACATGGTACGCGATAACGAGGATCAGAACACTCCCGGTGGTCAAGGGTGCCATGCCGATGATCCCTTCCCGGAGCGGGTCAGCCTTGGCCATGGAGACGGATCCCAACCGCGTGACACCCTTGCCCTTGGAGGAGGGACCGATGGTTATCGGACCAGTGGGGACGCGTAGGAGCTTGGCGGCCAGCCAGTGGCTCAACTCGTGGACGAGCACACCGGGCAGCAGGAGCAGGAAATAGGACAGCATGGCAATGTCGTGGCTTCCGCCCAGCAACAGTCCCAGACCATAGAGGTGCCTGCTCAACCATCGCTTTGCTGCGACCAGACAGAGCAGAAGGACCACAAACCAGATCAGCGGCGCCCATTCACTCCAGTCTATCTAGCTGCCTCCTTGCCTGATCCGCCAGCATTTCGGAGCCGGAGTCCACCATTATCTCGAACTCTCGTCTCGCCTGTTCGGTGTCCCCCTGCCGGGTGAAGTACAGGCCCATGCAGAAGTGCCCTTCGGGCACCTTGGAGTCGAGACGCAGGGCCAGTTCACACTCCGATCTGCCCAACTCCACGTCGCCGCCACGCACCTGACAGATGCCCAGTTTGGCGCTTTCCACACCGTGGCTATCCTGCCCACGCCAAGTTGTTTGGTGATCCTGTGAGGTCCGACGTTTTCACCAACTACAAATGGCACTGGCGCTGCTCCTCTGCTTCGAGGCTGGCCGCTTCCCCACCCGTGGCGCGGCCGCCCAGGTCCGACACACCTAGATTGTATCCACAGAGTGGAAACACTTCAACATCTGCTCGTAAACACAGAGTTAGGCAGATCGCTTGAAGCGAGCCCGGCACGGAGCGGAGCGAATCTCAGTCTGTGGCAGCCTTCGTTCTCACCGACCAGTACAGACCCAACAAGGCTGCGGCCAGCTTCTGGGGATCGTGCTGCCAGGGGATTTCCAGATCTACGAGATCTTCGGCCAGCAACTCGTAGCGCTCTCCAAGCTCACTCTGCGGGGCAACCGCTTCCACCTTCATGTGTCGCGGAAACTGCAACCCCACGTTGTCGTTGGCCAGGACGTAGGTGAACAACCCCTCACCCACATGTTCCTCGAGGGCACGCAGATGGTCGTCGAGGGTGAAGTGGTCCGTCTCACCCTCCTCCGTGGCGATATTGGAGATGTAGGCCTTGACAGCCGGCGAGGCCCTCCAGGCGCTGGCAATGCCTGGAACCAACAGGTTGGGCAAGACACTGGTGAAGAGGCTGCCCGGACCAGCCACAATGATATCCGCATCCAGGATGGCCTTGATAGCCCCGGGATACCCTGGCACCTTGTCCGGCTCCAGGAACACTCGCTCTATAGGCCGGACGGCCTGGGCGATCTGCGACTCCCCTTGCACCCGACCCGGCCCCTCGATCTCCTCACCGTCATCCCGCAGCTCTGCCCACAATGTGACGTTCTCCAGGGTGGAGGGTACAATCCGCCCCCGGATGTTGAGAACCCGGCTCGACTCCAGGATGGCCCGCTCGAAGTTGCCCGTCACGGCCGCCATGGCCGCGATGAACACGTTCCCGAAGCTATGCCCGTTGAGGCCCTTTCCCTCCCCGAATCGATACTGAAACAGGCGCGCGGTGAGGGATTCATCATCCGCCAGAGCGGAGATGCAGTTTCGGAAGTCGCCAGGAGGCAACAGACCCAGATCGCGCCGCAGACGACCAGAACTCCCTCCATCGTCGGCGACGGTGACGATGGCGGTGATGTTCTCCGTGTGCTCCTTCAGCCCTCTGAGAAGCGTGGACAGACCAGTGCCTCCCCCGATGGCCACCACCTTGGGCCCTCGGCTACGCTGGCGGTGATTGTAGATGATGTCCACGAGGTCGCTCTGGCCCGGAGAGCGAAAGGCGGAGAGCAGGGATCTGTTGAGCTGCAGAACGGCGATGAAAACCGCTCCTACGCCTACGACACCAAACAGGAGCCCTCGCCAGGCCCGGGGAATGAACTGCAAGGTGAGGTAGTAGACGACGGAGGGAAACGACCACGTGCGATAGAGGTCAACCAGAAGATACCCGGCGCCCAGGCTGACGATGGTGATGCCTGCGAAGAGGAGAAGCAGCCAGCGCTTCACCCCCATCCCTGGTATTAGCCATTTCAGACTGGATCCGAACTTGGGACGAAAGCGCATCCAGGTCTCTCCTGCCCCGCAGCCATTATAGTGCAGCGCCGTCGGCAAGTCAACGGCATTCACCGACGAGGTCAGCCTGCAGAGTCCGAGGGAAACTCCGGCGGTCGAGCCCTGTTCCTATGGGCCGGCGCAGGCAAGCCCCCCGAGTGGGTGCTCAGTCTTGGAGAGCTCGACGTCCACCCGGAAGAGCGGAGACCCCAAACGAAGCGCTTCGATCTCGATACTCATCGGTCTCGCTAGCATCCCAGGTGCAAGGCGGCGATGACCGGTCTCCTCGCGGCCAATCGGTTGTAGGTCTCGCAGGCCTGGCCCGTGCGCTGGACGATGATCTCGAATCCATTGGACTCCAGGTACTCCATAGTCTCCAGCGGAACGCGCATCAGCCCTGCCTCGCCGGTGCCGACGATCACCGTTCTGGCCTCCCGCTCGACAATCCCCTCCAGATCATCCGGGTCCAACCTGTGGCCGGCCTTGCGTAGCCACCCCTCCTGTACGCAGTCGGGGTAGACAACCACGTCCTGGGTATAGAGTTTGCCGTCGATCACTACCCGCCCGAAAGCAAAGTCTTCGATCACCGCTTCGCGCCTCCCGAATCTGCGGGGACTCTCTGTTCCCATTGTAGCAAATCGCTTGGCTGCCCACAACGCAGCAGCGTGGCGGAGACCAGGCACAGAGAATGTGTCCTGGCGCAGACGCCAGCC
>CAZOBP010000006.1:0-40693 GCA_964577995.1 uncultured Anaerolineales bacterium | reverse complement strand
CTGGCAGAGCACTTGGCGGCTAGTTGTCCATGGCCTTGGAACACTCCTCGCAGTAGCCCAGCAGTTCGACGCGACTGCTCGTGATCGCGAAGCCGTGCTGGGAGAACAACTCCCTGTACATTGCGGCGCAATGGCTGCATTGGAATTCGATCACCTTTCCGCAGCCAAGGCACACCAGGTGTTGGTGGCGCCCGGACTGCGCTTCATACCGATAATGGTCACCAGCAAGGTGCAGTTCCGTTACCAGGTCCAGCTCCTTCAGGAGATCCAAGGTCCGGTAGACCGTGGAGAGGCTCAGCCGAGGGACATCTTTCCGGGCGAGATCGTAGATCTCGTCAGCACTGAGGTGTCCTTCGCGTTCCTGGATGATCCTGAGAACTGCCCGCCGCTGCGTGGTGACCCGGTTGCCCCGCTCACGTAGCAACTTGCTGATCTCCGTCTGTCGCGGCCGCTGGGCTCCTCTATTGGTCAAACATCCCCTCCTGAGATCTTCCACTCAGAGTCAACGGCAAGCACTGGAGCTGTCCAGGGCCCGACCCTGGTTCTTTGTCAGGCCCGAGGGGACTTGTCCCCCCGCCAGAGCGCTCGCAGATCGCTTCTGGAGGACATCGTGAACCATGGAGGGCTCGATTCAGGAGCCCACGCGCAATTCGTTTGCCGGTGACGCACAGCTCACGATTGGGCTGCGCGTCGCTCGGTGTAGATCACCCTCAGGCCGGGACCGAACGGAGTACCTCGCCAGGCTAGAAGGCCATGTCGGGCTTCCAGACTTCCCAGACCTTTCCGGCCAAGTTGGGCCCTGGCTTGAGTGTGGGCTTACCGGGCTGCCAGCCCGAGGGAGTAGCCTCGCCAGTCTCGCGCACGTGCTGATAGGCCTTCAATTGTCTGATGAGCTCGCTGACGTTGCGGCCTACTGGTGGGGTGAGGACCTCCATGGCCTGTATCACGCCATCTGGGTCGATGAGAAAGCGGCCTCGGATGTTCACCCCGGCGACCTCATCGTAAACACCGTAGACCCGACCCACACGACCACCCTGGTCAGACAGCATCGGGAAGGGCACGCCTCCCTCGACCATCTTGGAGAGTTCAACCTCCTGCCAGATCTTGTGGCTGAAGCGGCTGTCCGTGCTGATGGACAGCACCTCTGCGCCCAATCCCTTCAGCTCGTCGTACATGACGGCAACTGCCGACAATTCGGTCGGTCAAACAAAGGTGAAATCACCTGGGTAGAAGCAGAGCACAACCCACTTCCCCCGGTAGTCTGACAGCCTCACATTCTTGAAGCCGCCATCTATATGAGCGTTGAGCTCGAAATCGGGGGCTGCCTGGCCCACACGGACTGGTGCCACCCTCACCTCCCTCGCTTGTGTCTGGGCTTGCGCTTGCTCCGGTTCTGCCACGACCGGGCCTGCCGAGGTCTCAACACACGATGCTGCCTCTTCGTCCACGAGCTTACCTCCTTCTGTAGGCAATATCGATCACCTTCGTCTACATCCCTGTTCGGTAGAGCAGGGCGGAGTCGCACAACGTTCCGCCTGCCCGCAGCATGTACGCCCCTTGGGTCGTGTCGTCTCCGCACTCATCACGTATGGAGTGGAAAAGAGCTTTTCCAGCAGGGGACTGCCACAGTTGGGACAGGTGGAAGCCGTCCCTCCCGCACGGACCAGGACCTCGGTCTTCTCTCCGCACCGGGCGCATCGATACTCGTAGATGGGCATGATCTCACCTCTTGTGGCATAGAGTCTAAACTACCTCAAGAATGACTACAACAGGCAACCCTTCATTCTGTGATGGCGATGACTCTTCCTACGCCAGTGGTTACGAACCCTTCATCCCACTCGTCTGCAAAGGTGTGTATTGCCTCATCGCCGGTGCAATGGCAGGGGGCGACTCGCTGGACTCCCCAGGCGTGCATCTGACTGACGATGTGCTGAAGTTCGGCGTGGGATGCGCCTCCTAGATGGAAGCCGCCCAGCACCATATAGAGTTCACCGGAATGCAGTTCCTTCACCCTGTTCAGTATGTTCAGGATTCCAGGGTGCGCACAGCCAGTGATCACCACCAGCCCGCGACTTGTCTCCAGGACCAATGACTGCTCGATAATGTCCGATCCCAGCTCGCCCGTACTGTGGGCTTCTGGAAGGACCTCAGTAGGGCTGCTGATCTGCCGCACCTCGGTGTAGGCTCGCACTCGCTCCTTGAAAGTGACGGGAAAGGAACGAGGCACCCAGACCACGGGTTGAACCCCCGTAGCCAGAAGCGCGGCCAGACCCCCTGTGTGATCTCCATGGATGTGCGAAAGGAACACATGGTCAGTCTCGAGCGGATCGAGGTCCAGAGCTGACATATTGGCGAGCAGGATGTCTCCATTTCCACCAGTGTCGAACAGCAGGGTGGTCTGCCCCAGCTCGACAAGACAGGCGAAGCCCCAATCCGACCGGAGTTGAGGGTCGTAGTGATGGTTATCGTAGACGACTGTGATCGTCACTCCTTCAGTACTGTCGATCAGGGGGGCTGGAGAATTCATGGGAATCCTGGTCGGCTCTGTGTGCTCCGCTCTGGACGACGAGCAGCCCAGCAGACAGAAAGTCAGTGAACAGACAGCGAGGGCGCTCGACGCAGTAGGCCGCCGCAGAGAGGGACTGTGGAATGCAGTGCTTGGTTGCATGTAGCAGGTCCGTCACGCTCCACGGTGTCGCTTTCGGCGGCGGCGCCCAGATCCCGAGGTCGCTTGCGAGTCTGCGGGGACCTGTGACCCTTCCGCGAGGTCTTTAGAATCCTGGCGCATCCGTCTATCGACGGCGTCCAGCACATAGTCCGTCATACGCGGCACTACCTCACGCCCGATGAAGAGCAGGGCAGCGCCCAGGGCCGGTGCGGCGCGAGCCACCACCGAAGCCGGACCGGAAGATTCCTGAGGTCGGACTGCTCGCGCCCGGTCAGTCTCTGGAACCAAGGCGGTCTCTGTCACCGAGAGAATGGCTCGCTCAGGACAGGCCGCTGCACAAGCCTCACAGTGGTTGCAGAGAGATTGGGTAATGGAGGCTTTGCCATCTTCGATGGCGATGGCGCCATGCGGGCACACGTTGACGCACACACCGCATCCAGAGCAGCGATTCTCGTCTACGTAGAGGATGGCTATGCTGCTGTTCATACTCGCCTCGGTTCCCGGTGCTGCGAGCTCTCTACTCCTACTTCTCCAGGTCTTCGATTCGCTTGGCAACGTCGTCGAGCTGTTGCTTCAGCGATTGGGCAATCCCTTTCAACTCCGACAGTTCCTCTTCCGTCGACCTGGCGGGCCCACTGGGAGGAGCGGCCGGCGCGGTCCATGTTCCGGTACCCATGCCCATGCCGCCCCCCATACCCATGCCACGCCCCATGCCACCGCCCATACCGCGGCCCATACCACGCCCCATGCCGCCGCCCATGCCGGCGCCCATACCTCCGTGCATGGCAGAGGTCGCCCCGGAAACAGGTTGTAGCTGGCCGCTATTGAGGGCTTCCACCGCCTGCCTCACGGTGCCTGCTGAGACGGGGTAGATGGTGATACCTGCTTGCTGAAGGACATTGAAGGCATTGGGTCCCACGTTGCCGGTGAGCACAGCTTGGGCACCTTTGCTGACTGCGAACTGAGCTGCTTGGATCCCGGCTCCACCCGCAGCCGACATGGCCGGGTTGGGCACTGCTTCGAATTGCATGGTGTCGCTGTCCACGAAGACGTAGACGGGGCAACGCCCGAAGACTGGGCTCACCCCCGCATCCAAGCCTTCCTGCACGGCGCTCACGACTACTTTCATTCCCTTACCTCCTGTTGAAGGACCAGGTGCTCAGGCCCCTAGCCGAAGACACATGCCGGCGCCTCGGGACCGTCGTTGCCGAAGCACTCTGTCGTGTCGGTGCCCACCTGGGTCTCGGCCGATGGCCTAGTCCTGTGTCTCTAGTTCTTCTAGTCTCTTGGTGATGGCCTCTAGCTGGCTTCTTAGCCACTCGGCCTGGCTCCGGAGGGTGGACAGTTCGTCCATCGAACCGAATCCGGTGGGCGTAAAGCCCGCTGCCGGTGGTACGCCCGACATCGGGTAGCCGCCAGTTGGCATCGGCCACTGACCGGTCGTCAGGTAGGTGGCAGACGGGCCAAGTCCCGTGGGGCTTCTGCCAACCCAGCCCGGACTGTAGCCAAACCGCATCCAACCTGGCAGCCCTGTAGCGTAGTACATCCAGCGATGACGCATCTGCGGACTCCTTTCCAGTTGTCGTCTAGGTGTGGTTAGGACCTAGATGCCCTGAGGCCCCAGCCACGGTGATGGGTTCTGAGCGGTCCACGGGCTAGACCCAGTACCGTACGGGTTGATACCCATGGCCCACCATCGGCGAGGAAGCCAGGGATAGAAGCGGCAGTAAGGATACGGGTTGCCTCTTCCCATGCCTTGGCCGTATGCGGCGCCGGGCGCCAGGCCAGGCCCATAGCCTCTGCCGAAGCCCATGCCGCGGCCATAGCCGCCCCGGCCTCTTCCGTACCCGCCCATAGTAAACACCTCCTATCGGTGAATCTAATCTAGTGCAAGAGATCCGTTCGCTCCACGATGGTGCCATCCAGATAGGCCTGGACCGCATCGCCGATGTCCGTGAGATCCGTCACCACGGTCTTGATTCCCGCTTGCTTCATGCTCTCAAAGGCTCCCCAGCCCATGCCGCCGCAGAGGAGAACATCGCAGTCTGTAAGGACTTGCGCCATTGAGGCGTGCCTGTCCTGGCTTCCGGGACCGAAACCGTGGCGACCTAGCTCGTCCACAAGTCCTTCCTCGTGCACAAACTGGTGGTGCCCCATCTTGTCGCGCACCTCACGCTGCACGATCTTGCCGTCTTCAATCGTGAACACTGCATAGAACCGAGCTCGCCCGAAGTGTCGACTGATGTTGGTGCCGTCGTCCGTGATAACCGCGATCCTCATGCGTGTCGTCCTCCTCTGTGTGCTAGGCTATTGGGTCAACGCTGGCGGCTCCTTGGCCGAGGGCATCGTGTTAATTAGAGTCTGAGCAATGGGCGTGAAGGCCTCAGCCGGGTACTCTTCAATCCGTCCCCTGTCGCTCAATTCTGCGATCTGGCGGTCCAAGGGGAGCTCGCCCAGAAGCACAACGCCTAGCTGAGAGGCCGTAGCCGCAGCGTGACTGGGGCCGAAGATGTCGTATCGCTGGGCTGTGTCTGGCGCGACGAAGTAGCTCATGTTCTCCACCAGTCCCAAGATAGGGATATCCAGATGCTGGGCCATCTTGGCTGCCTTTCGGACCACCATGCCCGCCAGGTCCTGCGGCGAAGTGACCAGCACGACCCCACTCAGGGGCATGGATTGCATGACGGTGAGCGAGGCATCCGACGTACCGGGCGGTAGGTCCACGACGAGTGTGTCCAGGTGACCCCAGATTACCTCTTGCCAGAACTGCTTGATGGCACTGCTGATTAGAGGTCCTCGCCAGATGACCGCATCATCCTCGCTGGGCAGCAAGAGATTGATGGACATGATCTTGATGCCCAGCGAGCTCTCCATCGGTAGCAGGCCCAGCGGACTCGCCGACGGGTGACCGTTGATCCCAAACATCTTCGGTATGCTGGGACCGGTGATGTCGGCATCTAATACGCCGATGTCCTGCCCCTCGCGTCGCAGGGCCACGGCCAGAAGACTGGAGACTAGCGACTTCCCCACGCCACCCTTGCCGCTCATGACGGCCACCACGTGGCTCACGTCGTTGAGTTTCTCCGCCAGCGGCGCTTTGCTATCGCCTACCGGCTTCGCCTTTCCCAGGGCTCGCTTGCGCTCGTCGTCAGTCATCTCGGCCAGATCTATCTGCACGTTCTGTACGCCCCCCAGCGAAAGGACTGCCGCCTCGGCCCGTGAGCGAAGCTGATCGCGGAGAGGGCCGGCCAGTGTGGTGAGGGCGAGGGTGAATCTGACTTGGTCGCCGTCGATCTCTATCTGTTTGATCATGCCCAGCTCGACCAAGTCACGGCCCAACTCTGGATCCATGACCTGCGCCAGGGCTTGCTTAACCTGTGATTCGGTAGTCAACGTCTATGGTCCTTTCTACTGAGGGTATCAAGTGCTTCTCCAACTCCATGTGTTCGTCATAGGCCTCCAAGAAACGGTCTAATACTGTCCTTGTCTTGCGCAACCCGGCAATCCACCACGCCAGATACTGGTCTCCCTCGGCAGTGAGTTGGTAGACCCTGCGCGGCGGCCCGCTGCCCTCTGTTTCCCAGGTCGATGTCACGAAGCCTCGATCCTCCATCTCTCGGAGGTATCGATAGGCGACACTCGAATCCACCACTTCCTGGCCCAGGCTGAGGTTCTCGATCCTTTCCACGAGATCGTATCCGTGGCTATCGCCGTGGTGAAGCAACAACAGCAGGCACGGCTCGACGAAGCGGCTTATCCTGTGCGCGCAAGGCCGGCCTTGCCCTCTCCTTCTCCACCCTCTCCCGGGCGGCATATAGTGAACTCCCTTCATTGGATGTGCGAGGTGCAGCTATATGCAGACTGCACATATAGTATACAACAACCTCCCTACAGTTGTCAAGTGGGATCTGGAGGGCAAGACAGCAGCCAATGGAGCGGGCACTCTCTGGTATAGGGGAGGGCGCAATACCAGAAGAGGCGCGTGGATGCTATTTCCCAAGGTGTGCCCTCGGGGCTACGCCCGTTGCAGAAGCAAATGGAGGCTGCTAAGACAAGCAGACCGCTCCGCGAGCAACGTATGCCTTCGCTGTGCGGGGAGCGGTCTAGCTTTGATGGCACTTGTGTGCGGGCGACTATGACCAGGTACCCTGCTTCACCCCTGCGAGCCTCCAAGTCGAGGTAGACAGGGTGCACGCGGGTTTGGCCAGCGTGCGGTCCTACTTATGCCGCCTCTGCCAACGGTCTCTCTTTAGTCTCTTGCGATACTTGTGGCGCGCAATCTTCTTGCGGCGCTTCTTGACTACTGAACCCATCCTCTATCCTTGCCCTCTTCCTTGCGTTCGATCATTCCTCGGAAGGAATTATACCATACGCTGCCTTCCAGGGGCAAGTTAGCGCCTGGAGGGTCTGGACGCACGACGTGACGGCGGCCCGTTTATGCATACCGACGCGGGCCCTGAGTTGGCTGACAGGTAGGCCGCATGTCCCACCGAAAAAGCGCGACGACGGCCGAGGGAGCGCAAGTCACGCGCTGCATACGTCTCACATACTCTCTCCACACTCCCCCCTACTGCTCCTCCTCCCGTTGCACCAGGACCTTGTCCACTCGGAGGCCATCCATGTCCACCACCTCGAAGCGGAAGCCCGAAACGGTGACCTCATCTCCTTCACGGGGCACGCGGTGTAGATAGGCCATGAGCAGACCACCGAGAGTGTGGAACTCACGGGAATCCTCACCCTCGAGATGATGCATCTCCAAGGCCTCTTTCAGATCGGGTATGGACAGAGAGCCGTCCACGAGCAGGGAACCGTCTTCCCTGCTGAATACCGCCGGCTCCTCCAGGTCGTATTCATCCCTGATCTCACCCACTATCTCTTCGAGTACGTCCTCCAAGGTCACCACACCCTCGATGCCGCCAAACTCGTTGATGACGACAGCCATCTGGCTGTGAGTGTCCTGAAACGCCCGAAGCATGCTCAAGAGTGACTTGGACTCAGGGACGAACAGTGCCTGACGCAGTATCGGCTCGAGGCGCAGAGGGCCCTCCTGACCGAGGACGTCTTTGGCGTGCACGATACCCAGGACTTGGGAAAGATCGTCTCGATACACAGGGAAGCGAGAGTACGTGGAACTGAGCACCTTCACCCTCACCGACTCTGCGGGCTCGTCGATGTCCAAAGCCACCACATCGGGGCGGGGGCGCATGACGTCCGCGACACTCTCGTCTGCGAGGCGGAAGATCCTCTCCACGAACTCTTTCTCCGCAGGCACGAACACGCCGGTACGCGCGCCCTCGCGGACCAGGTAGCGCACCTCATCCTCCGTTACCAAGGGGCGGTGCAGACTGGTCACGCCTAGCGCTCTCAAGACCATCTCTGTGGATCTACTGAGAAGCCAAACAACAGGCCGCGCAACGGATGCCAGGCGGATCATGGGGCGGGCCATGGCCCTGGAGATGGCCTCCGGGCGGTGCAGCGCCAGGCGCTTGGGAACTAGCTCACCGATGACGAGGGTCAGATAGGTGATGGTCAGAACCGCCAGTCCCAAGGCAAGAGGCTCGGCGTAGGCTGCGACAACGGGGATCGGTAGTCTGGACAGGAGGGGTGCCAGGTACCTAACCGCATCGGCGCCACCGAATGCGCCCGCCAGGATCCCCACCAGGGTGATTCCAATCTGAATCGTGGACAGGAAGTTGTTGGGATCGTCGAGCAGTCCGAGCACACGCTGGGCGCGAACGTCTCCGCTCCTAGCCTGAGTCTGCAGGACAGGCCGCCGAGCAGACAGCACAGCGATCTCGGTGCCCGCAAGAAGCCCGTTCATCAGGATCAGCAACAGGATGACAAGTGCCTCGGGCATCGTCTACTTCCTCCTAAGCTTGAGGGACTGTTCTCTCCCACATTCTAGCATGCAGGTGGAAGCCGCACAAGGGGCGACGTGGTTGCACGGAGGCGCGGATCAGTGGCTTGGGGGCGTCACGCGCATGCGCGCTCCAGCGAATCGAGGGCCATTCCGCAGGCAACTCTCCCATCTTGGCCGCGGAGGGGATCATTACACCGGGGTCAACACCTGAGGGCCTGTCTTGCGGACGTCCCAAGAGGGTTGGTGTGCGGCTTAGAGTGTGGTATAATCCTGGTGTGACCAGTATAGACACCTCTTCCCGAAGTGAGGATGCTTATCAGTGAAGGCGTATCTGTGGTTCACTTGAAGTGGGAGCGGGCGCGCCGTGAGGCCGCGCAAGTTGGGAACGGGGCGCATGTTCACTTGGCGTTTCAAGACCAAGGACTACTGGCAGGCAGTGGGTGCGGCGCAGCCCATCAGCACGGTGCAGGAACTGATGGCGCTACATGAACCATGGGTGACCTCGAGCGCAGGGCAGGTGCTGGCCACGATACGGAATCACGGCGGGCAGGCCTCCCTGGACGAAGAGGGTTTGATCGTGGTCGAAGTCGATGACTCCATGCTTGCGGGAGTCAATGCCGAGCTCGCGGCGCTCGGCTGCACGCTGAGTAACGAGTTGCTACATACGCTGTGAGGGGGCCATCATGAGCCACAAGGTAAGGCTTGGGGCAGCTCAGATCTCGCCCCACTTCTTCGATAGGGAGAAGACGCTGGAGAAGACATGCCGACATATCGAGGAGGGCGGGGAACTGGGACTGGATCTGCTAGTTTTCCCCGAGACGTATTTCTGTGGTTACCCCTTCTGGAGGGGGTCGGTGTCGGTGAGGCGCTCAACGGAGTTGATGGCCCGCATGATAGATACAGCGATCCGCTTGGACGGGGCCGAAGTTGCGCTGATGGCAGAGGCGGCTAGGAAAGCCCACGTCAACTGCGTCGTTGGCTGCAATGAACTGTCAAGCCAGCCAGGTAGCCTCACCATCTACAACTCTCTGGTGGTGATCAGTCGCTCCGGCGAGGTCCTCGGCCGCCACCGCAAACTGATGCCCACCCACTCAGAGAGGCTGTACTGGGGATTGGGGGACGCCACTGACATTCGAGTGTTCGAACTGGATATCGGCGGTCTGGGGGCCGCCATCTGCTACGAGCATCACATGACGCTGCTTCGTGCCGCGCTCGCCATCAAGGGAGAGGAGATTCACTGTGCGCTGTGGCCTGGCTGGTGGCGCGTCGATGACCACCTGGGGGGCAAGGTCGGTGAGCCTGGTGCGACCAACTGTGACCTCGAATCTGCGATTCGCCAGCACGCCATCGAGAACGGCGTGTTCGTCGTCAGCTCCAGCTGGTATCTAAGTCCTGAGGACATCCCGGCGGATCTGAGTGACGAGATGAAGTATAACCTCGCCGTTGGCGGAAGCTGTATCGTGAGTCCCTCCGGGCTCTTCATCACAGGTCCGGTCTTCGGAGAAGAGACTATCGTGTGGGCCGAGATAGACCTGGACGACAGGCAGGTTGCCAAGGCCTATCTCGACGGCATTGGTCACTATTCCAGGCCCGATCTGTTGACCCTTCAGATACGGGACGAAGCGTGGACGCCTACGGGACCCAAGAAGCTGCGAGAGACAGGCGGCAAGGGAACGCCGGCTGATCGGGTGCTCGCCATGCTTGATCGACATCAGATCAGCCCTGACGAACTGGACACCATTCTGAGTGACTACAAGGGAGGGTGAAGGTCAGGATTGGAGATCCTGAACTACGGGTCTCACCTCGAGAAGGGGAACAGGTGCCGCTGCTCAAGCAATGGTAGGTACGCGGCCACGATGAGGCAGACCGAGCCGGCGAAGACAAGACTTGCGCCGACCTCTTCGAGCAAAGCTGAGCGACCACCTTGCCAGACCAAGACGATGATGCTGGCGCCCAGCAGCAAATAGACCGCTCCTATCGCTACGAAACTGACCCTCCAGGGTACCCCAACGGAGTTGGCGGCGCCAGCCATCAGCAGTGCCAGGAACAGCAAGGCAAGGTTGAGGCCAACTATGACGAAAGTCCACGCACGGAACATATCCAGTTTCCGGTGGCCCGCTCTTCGAGGTGCATTGTAGCATTCACGGGCCGCTTGTGCAAGATGCAGGCACGCACTATGCGAGGTGGATGCTCGGAGGCACGCGCCTGGGGGAGCCAGTGTAGGGTGCACGACATAGCGTGGCAACGGGCCAACTGGACATCGGACTGAGCATCCTCCTCACTGGCTGTCCCGTCACTCTTCTTCAACACGCTTACCAGGGTCGCGGTACGGACGTCGGTTGTCGTTTCGTTTTGTGGGCATCTGGCTTCCGCGCCACTGCCGCAGGGAGACTCTCACGCCGTGACAGTCGAGATAGCGTTGACACTGTCCATTCTGGCCGCAGCCATCGCGCTGTTCATCACCGAACGGTTGCCCGTGGACGTAGTCGCCTTGCTGGTGCTGTTGAGCCTTGTAGTAACGGGACTGCTAGATCCCGCTGAGGCTTTCGCCGGATTCGCCAGTCCCGCGGTGATCGCAGTGGGGGGCATCTTCGTCGTCAGCGCAGGGCTCTTCCAGTGTGGTCTTGCGCGATCGATGGCGGACCTGATGATCAGGCTGGCCGGTGAGAGCGAGCCTCGCTTGATTGCGCTACTGATGATCGGGGTGGCGGTGCTGTCAGCGGTGATGAATAACGTGGCAGCGGTGGCGGTGCTTCTCCCGGCGGTCATCGGCATCTCCAGGCGGACCGGGATATCTCCGTCAAGACTACTGCTACCGCTGGCCTATGGTGCAGCGATGGGAGGTACGCTGACTCTGATCGGCACGCCCCCCAACCTCATCGTCAGCGATGTGCTCCGCCAGCGTGGGCTGCCTCCCATAGGTTTCTTCGAGATGACTGTACTGGGGTTGCCGCTTGTGCTGGCCGGCGTGGTCTTCATGCTCACCGCCGGCAGGCGGCTTCTTCCTGACCGCCCCTTTCGAGACAAGCTGCGGCGTACCAGGTTGCCAGAGGAGCTCATCGACATCTATCACCTGCCGGAGTACATACACGCCCTGGAGGTCCCCCAGGGCTCCGCTCTCGTGGGCCGGACCCTGGAGGAGAGCGCAATGCGCCAGGATTTCGGCTTGACGGTGCTGGGCGTCGTGCGCGCGTCGGAGCGTGTCATAGACCCCGAAGCGTCAGAGACTATCAGGGCCAACGATCGCCTGCTGGTGGAAGGAGGACCGAGGCGTCTTGAGCGTGCCGTTACCCGCTGGGGACTCGGTGCCAGCAGCGCAAGACCAGACGAGGCTGAGTTGCTGCTGGCGGGGGACACCGGACTGGTCGAGGTCACGCTGGCCCCACGTTCTTCCTTTGAAGGACGCTCTCTCCGCGAGATGGACTTCCGCGAGAAGTTCGGTGTGACAGTACTGGCGCTTTGGCGCGGTGGAGAGCCCATCGAGCGGGAGATCGCCACTGAACCCCTGCGCATGGGAGACGTGATGTTGGTCCAGGGATCCTGGTCAAGGATTGGGCTGCTGAGGAGGGAACCGGCGCTGATTGTGCTCTTCGGTGAGGAAGCCCTGCCACGCAGAACCCGCAAGGCGCCTGTCGCTGTGGCTATTCTACTGGCTATGATAGCTGCCGTCGTGTCTGGTCTGGCTCCTATCAGCATCGCCGCACTGGGTGCGGCGTTGCTGATGGTCCTCTCGGGGTGCCTGAGGATGGAGGAGGCGCACCAGGCCATCGAGTGGAACGTCGTGTTCGTGGTGGCCGGGACACTTCCCCTGGGAGTCGCCATGGAGAACAGCGGCGCTACCCAGTGGATTGCGGATGTCGCTCTGTCTCCCGTAGCAGGTCTGGGCACTCTTCCGCTGCTGGTGCTGCTCTTCGTGGTTACAGCGCTAATGAATCTAGCTATCTCGAACTACGCCACGGCGGCATTGCTGGCTCCCATTGCCTTCAGTCTTGGCGCTGGTGCCGGACTCGATCCGCGGCCTTTGGTGCTGGCGGTCGCCCTAGGCTCGTCGGTCGCCTTTGCAACGCCCATCGCTCATCAGTCGAACCTACTCGTGATGGGTCCCGGCGACTATCAGTTCAGCGACTACCTCAGAGTGGGCGTGCCTCTTACGCTGGTGGCCCTCGTGGTTGTCGTAGCCACGCTTTTCGTTCTCGGTTGATTTGCGCGCGTACCGGTCCTGGATGCGCACCTTTCGTTTGTGCGCTGCCGGATAGATCAGCACCCGAGTCGAGC
Source organism: uncultured Anaerolineales bacterium (assembly GCA_964577995.1). GTDB lineage: Bacteria > Chloroflexota > Anaerolineae > UBA7937 > B3-Chlor > JAUVXJ01. The sequence goes on along the minus strand of CAZOBP010000006.1, from coordinate 27,890 downwards.
AAGAGGCAAGGAGGATCCTGGCAATGCTACCAAGGGTGGTTATCCACAACATGGTCAGCGTGCACCGCAGGGCGGACTGGTTCACGCCGGACGTGGGGCTGTACTACGAAGTGGCTTCCAGGTGGCACGTGGATGCTATTCTGTCGGGAAACGAGACCATGCTGGAGGGCTTCAAGGACGTGGAGGGTCGAGCGGAGGGCTTGCCATCTGACCCCGAGCAGGAGGAGTCAGCGCGCGCCAGCCACGGACCGCTGATGGTCGTTACGGACGGTCGAGGCCGCATACGGCAGTGGGCGCTGCTCCGCAACCAGCCCTACTGGCGAGACGCCCTGGCGCTGGTTTCAGCGGCGACGCTCGAGGAGTATCTGGCATATCTGAGTGAAGAGGGTCTAGAGCACATTCTCACCGCCGAGGAACGCGTGGACATGGGTGCAGCATTGGAGCGACCGCACTCTCGCTACGGAGTGGAGTCTGTCCGCGTCGACAGCGGGGGAACTCTGAACGGCGCAGTGCTGCGCGAGGGACTGGTGGACGAACTCAGCTTGCTCATTGATCCCAGCCTGGTGGGAGGTACTTCGCCCCGTTCTGTCTTCGTGGCTCCCGATTTCACCTCATCCGAAGGGGTGATCGATGTACGGCTGACGCACCTCGAAGAACTCAGGGGCGGCACAGTCTGGCTTCGGTACGACGTGGTCCGCTAGACAGACGCAGCCATGGGGGAGTCGAGTTCCCTGGCCGCGTGTTCTCCGCTGGCGCTTCGCTTGCACCTAGCGCTCGAGCAACTCCAGGATGATGCCGTCCGGATCCGAGAACATGGCGATCCTCCAGTTCGTTCTGCCCACGGGTTTGGCGGCCCTTCTCAGCTTCTCCTGCCCGGGCTCCGCTGCATACTCGATCTGTGGCTCAAACTCGTAGGGCGGCGTGATCAGCTCCCCCCCCAGTTGCGCGATCTTCTTCACGGCTTCATCCATGTCGCCTACGCGGAAGCCAAGGTGTGTTATCCCCACCGCATGGTACAGCTGTTCATCGCACTCCTCGGGCCCACTCGGTGCGCTCACCTCTGTCGAACTTCTGCACTGCGTCAGTTCCAGCAGTTGGTCCTCCAGATGGAGATAGGCGTTGGTGGTCGTCTTTCTTAGAAGACGGAAGCCCAGCACCTCCGTGTAGAAGGCGATGGACCTTTCCAGGTCTGACACAGTGATGCCCACGTGCTCTAGGATCATCCTCCGGACCTCCGGGGGCGACTATCAGTCGCTGGCCTGCCGGGTCAGGCAAGGGGGCGGGCCAGCCAGCGGAGGAGCCGCCGTTCTTCATGATACCGTAATATCACTTCTTGGGCCAAGAGAGTTTATGCGTGCTCGCGCCTGGTCCTCTACCCACCTACTCACGCAACGATCGGGAAGAGGCTCTCACACGTCAAAGTACAGTTCTATTTCGTACGGGTGAGGACGGTCCCGCACTCGAAGGTACTCGTGCTTCGTCTTGTAGTCGATCCAATTCTGGATGAACTGTTCATCCATGAGTCCGCCGGCCAAGAGAAACTCGTGATCAGCCGCCAAGGCCTCAAGCGCCTCGGCCAAGGACGCGGGCAGGCCCCTGATCTGTTTCTGCTCTTCGCTGCTCCAAGTGAAGACGTTGGCGTCAAAGGGGCCAAAACCAGCCTCGGTAGGGTCGATCTCCTTCAGAATCCCATCCAGCCCAGCCATCAACTGCGCGGCCAGTGACAAGTAGATGTTACCTGTGGCATCGGGTGGTCGGAACTCGATCCGCTGGTCACGGGGGTTGTTGGCATACATGGGAATACGGACCGCAGCACTGCGGTTCCCCGCCGAGAAGAAAAGGTTGACCGGGGCCTCGTAGCCAGGCACCAGTCGCCGAAACGAATTGGTGCTAGCGCTGGTGAAGGCCAGCAAGGCAGGCCCGTGGCTGAGCAAGCCGCCAATGTAGTGGAGAGCCATCTGGCTAAGCCCAGCATAGCCCTCTGGGTCGTAGAAGAGAGACAGGCCATTCTTCACCAGCATCTGATGAGAATGCAACCCATTGCCTGCCTCGCCAAAGAGCGGCTTGGGCATGAACGTGACCGTCTGGTTGTGCGCAGCAGCCGTCATCTTGGCAACATACTTCACCTTCATGGTAGCGTCGGCGCTCTCGACTAGGCCCATCAATGTCGTCTCCATCTCCACCTGCCCTGGCCCGCCCACCTCGTGATGGTGGTACTTCACGGGCACGCCCATTGCTGTCAGGTGTGCGCACATCTCGCTACGCAGATTGTGCAGCGCATCCCTGGGGGGATGCGCATGGTATCCGCCCTGCATGGGGATGTGGTGGCCTAGTCCAGCCGAGGGACTGTTCCAGATCCCTTCGGCTGCTTCAAATCGATAGCCAACACTGCGAACCTCGTTCTCGAACGCGACCGACTCGAAGACGTAGAACTCGAACTCTGGTCCCCAGCGGCTGTCGTCGGCTATCCCGGTTTCCTGCAGATAGGCTTCAGCTTGGCTGGCGACGTTGCGCGGGTCATGCGGGAAATCCTGCCGGGTATCGGAATCCCTTGCCGTGCAGACAAAGCCTAGTGTGGGCAGATCGCAGAATGGATCCGTGAACCCGGTGGATAGATCCGGCACGACAACCATATCCCCTGCTTTAAGAGGCTTCAGACCAACACTGGATGCGTCAAAGCCCACACCCTCTTCCAGTACCCAGGACCCAAACTGGCTCGCTGGCAGGGTCACATGGCGCCACCGACCCAGTAAGTCACAGTATTTGAGGTCCACCATGCTTACGCCATGCTTCTCGATGTGCTGCTTGGCCTCCTCGACTGTGTTGAACACTCTAGACCTCCATTTCCATATCTAGTGTACAACGTGTCCAAGCGCATTCACTCACATTCTCACTTGACTGGACAGGTACCTTCGTTGCGCGCCAACTAGAGCTTCAGTACCCGCATGGCGTTCTCGTACAGGAGCTTCTCCTTGACCTCATCCCTGAATGGCAGCATGTCCACCTCCTTCACTGCTCGCTCGTGAGGGATAAGGGAGTCTGTGGCAAACAGGATCTGGTCCTGGAGCAATGAGTTACCATAAGTTAGGAACAGCTCCCATCCCGTGCCGGGCCTGGCGATGTACTTGGGTGCCACTCCTCCAATCTCCAGATACACGTTCCGTCGCTTCCAGGCCACCGCCACCATCTCGTTCACCCAAGGCCATCCGCCATGGTTGGCAATGATGGTCAGATCAGGGAAGTCACAGGCCACTTCGTCCAGATGCCGCGGATGCCCGTAGTCGATTCTGCGATGAAGGGCGAAGTTCAGCGAAGCGTGGATGGCGACGGGGATCTCGCTTTCCTGGCAGTAGGAGTACAGTGGATACAGCCTCTCGTCGCTGGGATACCAGCCCTGCACCCAGGGCTGCAAGTTGAGCCCCTTCATGTTCATCTGCTTGACATAACGGTCCAGATCCGCCACTGGATCGTGTGCCGAAGCAGGATCGAGACCAGCGAACCCGATGAGGGTGTCCGGGTTCGCTTGCACCTTCTCGACTACGGTCCTGTTCAACAGTTCGGCATCGCCGAAGGAGTACTCGGCGTGGAGCACGGCCCTGGAAACGCCTGCGCCCTTCATGGTCGCGAGGAACTCCTCAAAGGGCAGGGTGCACAGACGCTCGAAGTCATAGAGTTGCTTATAGCGCTCCATGAAGGGCGGCAAGCTGCCGTACCCTCCAGGGTAGAACTCCTCTCCGGTGCCGATGATGCGGAAGTCCAGAATCATGGTGCGCCTCCCTGCTACTCCTCGTGCGCAAGGCGATCGTAGCATCCTTCTGTCAAGTCTGCTTTCTCCTGTCTGAGCTTCTGCTTCTGGACCCGCTCGGAAGGTGTCTTGGGCAGGGTGTCCCGGAATTCCAGATAGCGTGGAACCTTGAAGACGGCCATGTGCTCCTTGCAGAAGTCGAAGACTTCCTGGGGGGTGATCTGCTCGCCAGGTTTGGGAACGACGTAGGCTTTCACTTCTTCGCCGCGAACGGGATCCGGCACCGCAACGACGGCGGCGTCCAGGATCGTGGGATGGTCGATCAGCACCTGCTCCACCGAGGCGGCGGAGATATTCTCCCCACCTCGACGAATGATGTCCTTCTTTCTGCCCACGAAGTGGTAGTCACCGTCCTCATCCTGGTAGCCGAGGTCTCCTGAGTGGAACCAGCCCCCCCGGAAAGCGTGCTCGGTCGCCTGTGGATCCTTGTAGTACTCCTTGATCATGCCCCGGCCCCGCTTGAGGATGATCTCGCCGACCTGCCCCTGGGGCACCTCGACATCGTTGTCGTCCACGATCTTCACTTCTCGGTAGGGGATCGGGCGACCTATGCAGGCAGTTCCCACCTTGCGGTCCATGTCCTGGGTCACCGCGATGTCAGCCGTCGTCTCTGTCGAGGCATAGATCTCGTAGACAGGAACGCCAAAGCGCTCCTCCCACCCCTGGTGAATGCGGGGAGGAATCCCGGATGTCTGCACCATCCTCAGGTGGTGCTGTTTGTCCAGTTCGGAGGGAGCCATGTTGTACAGGAATGAAGTCATGGAGCCGATGCAGTAGAAGCAGGAAATCCTGTTGTCCCTGACCTGCTCCCAGAATCGGCTGGTGCTGAACCTCTCGGCAACTACCAGGGTGGCGTTGTACAGCATGACCATGATCGCATTCCATTGGGGGTCCATGTAGTAGAAGGGCTGCGCGGTGAAGACCCGGTCCTCGCTGGTGAGCTGAAAGAGCTGCCCCTGGATCTGACCCAGATTCAGGAAGTACTCGTGGCTGGCCAGACAACCCTTGGGCATCCCGGTTGTGCCCGAAGTGTAGAGTATGACAGCATCATCCTCCCCACACACATCCATCTGGCGGAGTCTGGGTGGGCTCTCCAACAGAGCCGAGAAGGGGACGCTCTTGCTGGCGTCGGAATCGTCAGCATTGATGATGATCTCCAGACCAGGCAGATCGCGCTTGATCCGCCCCACGGTTTGCAGGTGGTCATCTGAGGTGATCAGCACACGGGCCTCGGAGTGGTGCAGAACGTACTTCACCTCTTCGTCCACAAAGCGAGCGTTGACCGGTACCATGACCGCGCCGATGGAGTTCGCTGCCAGCCACGCATAGGGGAACTCGACACGATTCGGTAGCAGGATCGCCACCTTGTCGCCTTTCTTCACACCCAGGGAGAGCAGGCCATTCGCCACCCTGTGCGCGATCTCCAAGAAGTCCTCATAGGTGACCTCCCGGTGCTTGAAGATGAGGAACCTCTTTTCAGGGCTTCGCGAGACGGCGTCTTGAAGCGACTTGCCGATGCAGCTCATCCTTGTCTTCCTCCCTTGGCAGCCGCTGCTCAGTCAGGTAGCGCATTGGAGGGGTAGGGCCCTCGGCCGACGCTATTGTACCTCCATTCGGTGGCGAATCCGAGTCGCGTCCAGCACCATCACCCGAATGGCGCAGCAGTCCAATGAAGCGGTCCTGCCAGGCCCAGCTACGCGGTTTGTCGGCAAGCTTACCGTTGCCAGAGAGTTGCCCGTGGTCGCCACCTCGCCGGTTCTGTTCGCGGGGAAAACGCCCGTGGGCAGGCTGACCGCTTCGGATGATGTTCCGTACCCGCCCAGGCTGGGCCAGCCTTGCGCCATAGGGAAGCGTGCAGGTCTCGGCCAGCACCCCACGCTGGTGGAGGATCTGGGCCCACTCGAATGTCCCGCCATTCCCAGCTACATGAGGATAGGGGGTCTACCACGGCGCGTAGCACTTGGCAACCCACGCCCAGACGGTCGGGACCGAAAGCGACTGGGGACACACTGCGTGCTCCAGAAGAAGACCCGACTCCCCGCAGGGCCCCCGCCTTTTCGGGCCGTGAGCTTCTGTGATACACTCTCCGCGTGGGCGCAGGTACCCGGGGACACTTCTTCAACCCTGGCGATGCCGAGCTGAGGTTCCTGAGAGATGACAACACGCCAGATCAGTTGTGACGAAATCGCGGCCACCGTCGCCCGTTTGTGCGTCGAGGCCAACTACTGCCTGGGCGAGGATGTGATCAAGGCCCTGCGTCGGGCGCAGACCGAGGAAAACTCGCCCATGGGTCAGATGGTGCTGGGGCGACTGCTGGAGAATGCCAAGGTGGCGCGAGAGGAGGGTTTCCCTCTCTGCCAGGACACGGGGCTCACTGTGGTCTTCGTGCAGGTAGGCCAGGAGGTCCACCTGGTAGCAGGGGAGTTGTACGACTCTATCCAAGAAGGCGTCAGACGGGGGTACCAAGAGGGATACTTGCGCAAGTCGATCGTGGACCGGCCTTTCTCAGCACGCAGCAACACCGGAGACAACACCCCAGCCGTGGTTCACACCGAGATCGTTCCTGGAGATAGGGTCAGGATTGTCGTTTTGCCCAAAGGCGGGGGCAGCGAGAACATGAGCGCACTGGGCATGCTCAGGCCCGCCGACGGCCGCTCGGGCGTGGTCCGCTTCGTCGTGGAAACGGTGGAACGGGCGGGAGCGAATCCGTGCCCACCAACGATCGTCGGCGTGGGGATAGGAGGGACTGCGGAGAAGGCGATGATCATAGCCAAACAGGCGCTGCTGAGAGAAGTGGGGGAAGCCAACCCGGACCCAGAGGTCGCCGAACTGGAGGAGGACATCCTGACCATGGTCAATGGGTTGGGGATAGGCCCCCAGGGGCTCGGGGGCCGCGTGACGTGTCTCGCTGTCCACGCTGAGGTACATCCTTGTCACATTGCCAGCCTGCCCGTTGCGGTCAACATCCAGTGTCACAGTGCCCGGCACAAGGAGGCGACCCTTTGACGATTGATGCCCACAGACAGGGCGCAGTCCCTCACCACCGAAGAGCTAGCTCGGATTGGAGACGCAGCAATTGGTGAAGATCAGCACACCGCTGACTGAGTCGGTGGTGCAGAAACTGCGATCCGGTGACTCCGCGTCTCTCAGTGGACAGATCTATGTGGCCCGCGACGCGGCCCACCAGCGTATGGTGGAGGCTCTCGACAGAGGCGAGCCCCTGCCTTTTGACCCGGTAGGGCAGGTCATCTACTACATGGGACCAACCCCGGCCAAACCCGTAAAGCCCACCGGTGCCGCCGGTCCCACCACGAGCTATCGCATGGACCCCTACGCTCCACGTCTGATGGAGGCCGGGGTCAAAGGCATGATCGGCAAGGGCAACCGCTCCCGCGCTGTGCGAGAGGCCATACAGAGACACAACGCCGTTTACTTCGCCGCCATTGGAGGGGCTGGCGCCCTCATCGCGAAGAGCATCAAGACGGCACAGGTCATTGCCTACGAGGATCTGGGGGCGGAGGCGCTCCGTGGTCTGCTGGTGGAGGACTTCGCCGTGATTGTGATCAACGACGTCCATGGAGGGGATGCCTACGAACAGGGACGAAAGGAGTACGCCCTCTCATAAGTCTTGCGTCTGGGTAGCATAGTCAGCAATCGCAGCGTTTCACGGGTTACGGGTGCCCTCGTCCTGTGGTATAATCATCCAGAGCCATGCCGACCAACCTACCGCCAGAGTACTTCGAAGCCGAAAAGCGATACCGCGCAGCGCAGTCGATCGCGGACAGGATCGCGCGCCTCGAAGAGCTGATGGGCACCATCCCCAAGCACAAGGGGACGGACAAGCTGCGCGCGGACCTGCGGAGGCGGCTCTCCAAGCTCAAGGATGCAGCCCAAGCTAAGAAACGACCTGGCCGTCAGGAGTCAGTCTACCACATAGACAAGGAGGGGGCCGGGACGGTGATCGTATCCGGTCCGCCCAACGTCGGCAAGTCAGCGCTGGTCTCAGCTCTAACCAACGCCACCCCCGAGGTCTCTGAGGCACCGTTCACAACCTGGGAACCAACACCCGGAATGATGCCTATGGAGGACATCCAGATCCAGTTGATTGACACCCCGCCGCTGAATCGAGACTTCGTCGAGCCACAGTTGATGGACCTCATAAGAAGGTCGGACCTCCTCCTGCTGGTGGTCGACCTCCGGACGGACCCTCTTGGTCAGCTTGAGGACAGTATCTCGTTCCTGCGAGAGCAGCGGATCGTAGCCCGGCATCTCGAAGAATCGATTCTGGAGGAGCGGGGGCTGACATTCGTGGCCATGCTTCTGGTGGTCAACAAGAACGATGACCAGGAGTCGGATGAGTTGCTCCAGGTCTTCCTCGCACTGCTCGAGGATGAGTGGCCGTTAGTGCCCGTGTCGGCCACGACGGGTCGGAACCTCGAACGACTGAAGCGGGCCGTGTTCAATCAACTGGAGATCATGCGGGTGTACGCCAAGCCCCCTGGAAAGAAGCCCGATCTTGGTAGACCATTCGTGTTGCCACAGGGCAGCACCGTGACAGACATGGCGGCGAAAGTCCACAAGGATTTCCTGGAGAACCTGAAAGCGGCGCGGGTCTGGGGAAGTGCGTCCTTCGATGGTCAGATGGTGGGGCGGGATCATGTGCTCGCTGACGGTGACATCGTCGAGCTACGCATCTAGATCCCCCTTTGGGACGACCACGGCTACGTACCAATCACATTCGGTTCGCCAGACACCGGAGGTTAGGAGAATGAAATCGTCGACAAGGTTGAGATTGAACGCGCCCAAGGTTATCCACGAGATCCTCGACGGCGAGGCCGTGATCATCGATTTCGACACGGGCAACTACTACAGCCTGGACGAGATCGGCACCGAGGTCTGGGGCTTGATCGAAAGATCCGCCACCGTGGGTGACATTCGGGACGGCATCTGTACCCGATATGATGGTCCTCGAAAGGAAATAGAGCGCGCAGTAGACGAATTCGTGGCCGAGCTCCAGAGAGAGAACCTGGTCGTACGAAGCCTAGCCGAGGAAACTGAAGGTGTGGCAGGCACAGAGACCCCGGCCCAGGGGGAACCAGTGAGCGAGCGGCTTGCTTTCGAGCCTCCCGTTCTCTACAAGTACGATGACATGCAGGAGTTGCTCCTGCTGGACCCCATCCACGAGGTGGATGAAACAGGCTGGCCGACCGTGGGTCCCGAAGGTACAGTTGTGGATGAGTAGGGAACGCCGCTACCCGTTAGCACACGGCCCGTACTCGGCATCACCGGACAACGCGGACCCTGCCGCCTTCTTCGAGACAGCTCATTACGCTTACTGGCAGGCCGAGGAGGAGGCAGGCGGCGCGGTTGACCGGTTCTACTCCGTCGGTGGGCTGGTGTTGCGTCTGCGGTTTGCAGGACAGGCACTGGTGCCTCTCATCACACCGGCCCTGGAACACCTCGCTGTCGAACCTACGGAAGCGGCAGCATTCACCGTCCACCTGTGGGACAGCGTCTCCTCCGGTACGACCATGCCTGCTCCTCCGTGGTCATTGGAGGACTACGGCGCGCGAGGCGAGGTGCGCGGGTACAACGACGAACGTTTCCACACCGTCTTCCACCTGGGCTCTTGCACGCTCAAGATGCTCGATGCTCGGCGGAACGTGGGGCTCTTCTGGATCCGCGACGCCCGCGACGTGCCCTTCTACGAAAGCAGCGCGCCGCTACAGGCGATTCTCCACCGCTGGATGAGTATCAAAGGGCACCAACTGCTCCATGCAGCGGCGGTGGGCACAGCCACGGGTGGTGTCCTGCTGGCGGGGAGGGGTGGTTCTGGCAAGACCTCCACGGCTCTGACCTGTGTGTCATCAGAACTGCTCTACGCAGGCGATGACTACGTGTTGCTGAGCGACGAGAGTGTCCCCTTTGTATACAGCCTCTACAACTCAGCCAAGCTGGACCCCGAGAATCTGCATAGATTCCCACATCTGACGGCGGCTGTCGTCAACAGTGAGAGGCTGGACGCTGAGAAAGCGGTGATCTTCTTGCATCAACACTGGCCAGACAAGGTGTCCACCGGGTTCCCCGTCCGAGCGATCGCTGCGGTCCGTATAGCCGGCGCGCCCAGCACCAAGATCTCAGCCGCGCCATCGGCCACAGCGCTGAAGGCACTGGCACCCAGCACGGTCCTTCAGCTCTCTGGAGGGGGACGGAGGGACCTCAGACAAATCGCCAGGCTGGTGAAGCGAGTCCCCTGCTATGCTCTTGACCTTGGCACTGATCCGGGCGAGATAGCGAAAACGATCTCCACCCTGCTATCAGAGCTCCAGGGCTCAGACGGTGCCTCTTGGCTTGGTTCCTCGGGCGACGGCTACTTGGATGGATCACGTCAGATGCAGAGCGAGCCGATTGCCCGTGGGGCGGGCTGAGACCATGAGTAGCCCATTGGTCAGTGCGATTGTTCCCGTCTGCAACGGTGAGCGATACGTGAGCTTCGCGCTTCGAAGCATCTTGGATCAAGACTACCGCCCTCTGGAAGTCATCGTCGTCGATGATGGTTCGGTCGACAGCACTGCACGCATCGCCAGGTCCTTTGACGGCGTGCGCTGCGTCTACCAAGCCAACCAAGGACACGGTGCAGCGATGAACGCCGGCATTGGACTCGCTGAGGGCGAGTTTGTCGCTTTTCTGGACGCAGATGATTTGTGGGCTGCGAACAAGCTGGCCATACAGGCGGGGTACCTGATCCAGCACCCGAAGATCGACTACGTCATTGCGCACATGCGCAACTTCCTCGAGCCGGGTACCACTCCACCGCCCCGAATGACAGGTGATCTCACCTTGATGGACTACCCGGCGCTCCAGGTTGGCGGTCTGGTGGCGCGCCGGTCCTTGTTTGAACGCGTCGGGGTTTTCGACAACGGCTATGCCTACGCCAAAGACGTTGACTGGTTCATACGAGCCGCAGAGGCTGGTGCTCGGATGGCTGCTCTGCCCCAGATCCTCCTGCACAGACGGCTGCACGGGTCGAATCGCTCCTATCGGTCTCAAGCAAGAACTACAGAATTCCTCGTGGCACTCAAGTCACACGTCGACCGCCATCGCCTCGGTGCTCAGCGGGCGCGGACCGGTCAAGCACCACCGTTAGGTAAGACGAGACAGGAACTGGACGACCAGAGATGACCGTCACGGAGTGTGGCAGGCACGTGCTGGTGATAGGGCCGCGCATGCTGACGCCCGACATGGACGCAGGCTCGGCCAGGATGTATCAGCTACTGGTCATGTTGCGCGCCGAGTCGTCTTCGGTAGCATTCCTCGCGAGTTTTCCCACGTCCTGGCCGCCCTTCTCTAGGCGCGTGCAAGAAGACACCCGTCGTCTGCGCCAATCGGGCATTGAGGTTCTAGAGACGTCGGGGATGGAGCCCGTCGAAGATCACTTGCAGAGTAGCGGGAGCAACTACACAGCAGTCATGCTCAGCGGCGAGTACGTGGCCGCGAAGTATATGGAGAACGTTCGCCGACACGCACCCCAGGCCTTGGTAGTTTTCGACACGGGCGATCTACACTACCTGCGCCACTATCGCGAGGCCAAGGTCACGCGGAATGCGCGGGCCCTCAGAAGGGCACTGAAGGTCAAGCAGCGAGAACTGGCAGCCGCCAAGGAAGCGGATTACACGCTGGTGGTCAGCCACGAGGAGAAGAGCATACTGGAGAGAGACTGCCCCGGAGTACACGCGCATGTTCTGCCCAGCATCCACGAGGTGCACGGGTCAGCCAAGCCCTTCTCCCAACGGAAGGAACTCGTGTTCGTGGGCTCGTTTCAACATGCGCCCAACCTGGATGCGGTGAAATACCTCGCCGAGGAGATCATGCCTCTGGTGCGTGAGAAGTCCTCGAGTGTGAAGATCTACGTCATTGGAAACGACCCTCCAGCCCACATCACAGCACTTGCCTCCGAGCAGATTGTGCTCGCCGGACACGTCCCCGACCTTGGTCAGTACTTCAACAGTTGCCGTGTCTCTGTCGCCCCGCTTCGATTCGGTGCAGGGGTGAAAGGAAAGGTGCTCACCAGCTTGAGCTACGGCGTCCCGGTAGTAGCTTCGTCGATTGCGGCAGAGGGGATGTTTCTCACGGACGGCGAGGACGTTCTGATCGCCGACGAGGCCAGGGGTTTCGCCGAGGCTGTAGTGAGTCTGTACCGTGATCAGTCGCTTTGGAATCGGCTTTCCCGCAACGGCCTCGACACAGTGTCCAAGCACTTCTCGCCCGCAGCAGCGAGAGCAGCCCTCACGGAAGTGCTAGCCCGGATGGAAAGGGATAACCCTCGTGGCTAACCCGTTGACCAGTGCAGTCATCACCGTCTACAACGGTGAACGGTACCTGGCGGAGGCGATCGACAGCATACTGGCGCAAACGTACAGGCCCGTCGAGGTCATCGTCGTGGACGATGGGTCCACCGACGGCAGCGCCGGCGTAGCAAAGGCGTACGAACAGATTCGGTACATCCCTCAGCCCCACCAGGGTCATCCTTCGGCCCTGAACACCTGCATCGAGGCTTCAACTGGGGAGTTCATCGCCTTTCTGGACGCGGATGATCTGTGGATCCCCGAGAAGCTGAGTCTCCAGGTTCAGTATCTGATCGAGCACCCTGGTGTGGGGTTTGCCCTCGCCCGGCTGAGGAACTTCGTTGAGCCGGGTGCAGAGTTGCCCTCGCGACCCACTCGGGATCTGGTGCTCAGCGACGAAGTCCTCCTGACCGTGGGCACCTTAGTTGCTCGCAGGGGTATCTTCGAGAGCGTTGGGGTTTTCGATACCGACTACGTCCACGGCTACGACGTGGACTGGTTTTTCCGCGCCAAGGAGGCTGGCGTGATGATGGGGATCGTACACGAGACCTGCTTGCTGCGACGCATTCACGGAAGTAACATGTCGTTCGACAGAGAAACAAGGAAGCTCGCGTTCGCCGAAGTTGTCAGAGCGGCGATCGATCGCCGAAGAGAACGGTCATCTCCACGAGAGCAGGATGCGCATAGTCCCCCCAGGAGTGAATAGCCAACATGCCTTTGCGGCAGCAGGGTGACCGTTGATGGGCAGAACCAGATCCCTCGTCAGTGTGATCATCCCCGTTCACAACTGTGAGGCCTATCTAGCGGAAGCCATTGCGAGCGTCCTGGCGCAGACCTATCGGCCTCTCGAGACCATCGTGGTGGATGATGGCTCCACCGACCGCACTGCCGATGTCGCACGGCGCTTCCAAGACGCTGTGGAATACCATCGTCTGACACACCGCGGTGCAGGGGCCGCGCGCAACACGGGGGTGGACCTCGCCCAAGGGGACTACATCGCGTTCCTCGATGCAGACGACCTTTGGCGGCAAGACAAGCTGGCTCGCCAGATGGCTAGATTCGATGAGTCTGCCGCCTTGGACATGGTGTTCGGCCACGTGGAGCACTTCATCAGCCCGGAGCTGGAAGCCCACGTGGCACAGAGGATCGCCTGCCCTTCCGGCCCGATGCCTGGTTACTGTGCCAGCTCGATGCTGGCCAAACGGGGTGTCCTCGAACGGGTAGGCCGTTTCCAAGAGAACCTGCGTGTGGCGGAGTTTGTGGACTGGTACTCCAGGGCCACGGATGCTGGCCTGGTCAGCCTCATGTTGTCTGCCACGCTGGTACGGCGACGGATCCACGGTGATAATCTGACTATCCGCGAGCGCCGCTCGCAGGCAGACTACCTGCGAACAGTCAAAGCAGCCATTGATCGGCAGCGCAGGAACAAAGCCACCGGGTCTGGGTGCTTCGAAGAATCGAGCTAGACAGACCGGACACCAACCCATGAATGCAGAAGCCTGGCGATACTACAGTAGGTTCTACAGAGAGGCACGCCCTCGGTTGATTGGCGTGCTTGCCATCTCGACAGCGCAGTCCTTCGTGCACCTGCCGATCCTTCTGCTCATCCGCTATGCGTTTGACGACCTGATCACCTCGAGCGATCTCACTCTCCTGTCTGTTGTCGGCGTGGTACTGGTCATCCTGCATCTTGTCATCGGCCCCCTCTCTCTGTACACACGTCACGTCGTGCTCCAGATCAGCAAACGGGCGATCGAAAACCTCCGCGCTGAGATCCTCAAGAAATTCTATACCTTCTCTCGCTCCTACTACAGCCAGGTGGACCGAAGCAGACTACACACGATCATGGTGCAAGACACGGAGCGGGTGGATGTGATGACCAACGGGGTCCTAGCCCAACTCATAGCCTCTGCCCTCACATCCGTCATTCTCGGTGCCATTCTCCTCTACCTCAACTGGATGCTCTTTCTGGTCATGCTCGGCGTGATGCCTGTCCTGCTGGCTCTGAGTAGATGGCTTGGGCGTCTGGTCGGACAGCGAACACATGCCTTTCACCGCTCCTTCGAGACGTTCAGCAGAGGCGTTTCATTCGTCTTGCAGATGATGGACTTGACCAGAACTCAGTCTGCTGAGCACCTGGAGTCTGAGAGGCAGCGAGAGAGCTTCAAGGACTTGCGCTCCATCGGCGCCCAGATGGCGTGGCTGAGAACCGCGTACGGGCTGCTCCAGGACACGATTGTGGCCACGTCAGCGGTGGTCATACTGATCGTCGGTGGAGCGGCAGTGGCAACGGAGATCATGACCTTGGGGGAGTTGGTTTCGTTCTATGCTGCTGTTGCCCTCCTCCGACCCCACGCGGGCACCGTTCTTTCCAGCATTCCTCAGATCATTGAGGGCAACGAATCGCTCACTACCTTGTATGACCTCCTCCACACAGAGGATGCGAGACCGTACGTGGGGAGAGAGCCAATAGACTTCAAGGGGGGAATCGTCGTCGAAGCGGTGCATTTTGCATACGGAGAGGCGCCTCTTCTGCGCGACGTCAGCATCGAGATCCCGCCAGGCGTATGTGTAGCCATCATCGGTCCGAACGGAGCCGGGAAGAGCACAATCGCCAGTCTCATCCTGGGTTTCTACCGTCCACAGAGAGGGGCACTCTACGCAGACGGCCATCCCTTCACTGAGATGGACATCGTCGGACTGCGCCGGCGTATCGGGGTGGTGGCCCAGTCCCCCCCAATCTTCCCAGGGACCATCCTGCAGAATATCACCTACGGGAATCCGGACCTAGGATTGGACCAGGTAGTGCGGGCAGCTCGAGTGGCAACCGCCGATGACTTCATCCGGGACCTGCCGCAAGGCTATGAGACGGCAGTGGGAGAGGGTGGCGTGCTGCTATCGGGGGGGGCAGCGCCAGAGGATGGCCCTGGCTCGGGCCTTCCTGCGCCGTCCACAGCTCCTGATCCTTGATGAGCCCACCACCTATCTGGACGTGGAGTCGGTACAGAGGCTGATGGGCAACCTCAAGAAGCTGGACTACGTTCCGACTCGCTTGATCATCGGGCACGATGCAGATATGGTGAGTCAAGCCGACTACGCCTACGTCTTGGAGGAAGGGCGCATCGTAGCGAGTGGCCATCCTTCGACCGTCCTTCAAGCGATGGCAGGATCAGGCATTCCCGCCTGAGGCTGTGTTTACGATGAGGCGTGAGCATGCTGCCAACCGCCGTCGCTGGCCTACCGCGTGCGAGACGCTGCTCCTGCGTGCGTCCCTGCTCGAGGGTGATGATGCACTCGATGCGTGGCAGGAGTGGAAAGCCACTGTGGAGTTCGAGCAACTGGAGTGGAGTTCACAAAGACTGCTGCCGCTGCTATACCGCAATCTGGTCGATCACGGGGTAGCCGACGACTTGATCGGGCGACTCAGGGGCGCCTACAAGCTGACCTGGTACAAGAACCAGTTGCTCTTCCGGGAGAGCGCCGAGGCTCTGCGCTCACTCCACCACGCTGGCATAGAGACCATGCTGATCAAGGGAGTCGCCCTGACTCTGCTTCACTACGGCGACCACGGCCTGCGACCCATGGGTGACCTTGATGTTCTCGTCCCCAGGAATCAGGCCTCACTAGCAGTCCAATTGCTGGCGACACAGGGGTGGTCACCGTCTATGAGGCCCCTGGATAGATTCACAGAGCTGTACTTCCTTTCGCGCCACGCCCACGGATTCGAGGCTGGCACAGGCCGGACTCTGGATCTGCACTGGCACTTGCTGCATGAGTGTTGTTCAGCCATCTCTGATGAGGAGTTCTGGCGGAGGGCAATCCCCATCGAGATCGACGATGTGCCAACCCATGCATTGGATCCCACTGATCAGCTATTCCACATCAGCGTGCAGGGTATCAAGTGGGACAGCGTCCCACCGCTGCATCAGGCCGCCGACGCGATGACGATTCTACACACCGCGGGGCACGAGATCGATTGGGATCGGTTCGTCATGCTATGCCAGGAGCGCCGCATGACCTTGCCGGCACGGGCCAGTCTTACCTATTTGAGAGACGTGGTGGACGCACCAATCCCGTCAGGTGTCTTCGAGAGCATCCGGCAGGTACCCGTGTCCAGGCTGGAGGAGTTCGAGCACGAGGTCAGGATCGGCTCGCCCAGGCCCGTGGGACCCCTCCGGCAGCTCCTGCTGTACTACGTGAGGTACTCCCGCCAAGCCAAGGGGATGGGCGGGTCTCGCCGGCTCACGGGGTTCCCAAGGTTCCTCCGCAGCGTCTGGGACCTGGATCACCGATGGCAACTCCCCATCGCTGCGCTGGTCAGAGGTGTCCGGGTGACCTCGAGGATGATCGCGTGGCACTGCGGTCGGCTGTCTGGAGTTGCATCGCCACTGTGAACCTCGTGGGTGGTGCTCCGCTGAAGCCTCGCCCCGAGCGCTCTTGCAGCATTCGTCGGACACCCCACCGCGAACTGTCAATGCACTGGGAGGGGGAGATGAGCTTCTCGGAGTGGATGCAGAAGGGATGGTACGTCTTTCTGGTTTCCGTCGCACTCGGTGGGGCGCTCGCCTCCGTTGTCGCCGACCTGTTCTTCCACCCGCTGGTCAGACACTCAATCCTCGTGGGCGCCGTCCTGGGCTGGGCCGCAACCTACGTCATCTACAAAGCGGAGTATCCGCGGGACGAGTGACGCCCCCCTTCTCACCCCGAACTCTTCGCTCTCGTGAAGCCGGCTACAGAATGGAACCCCCGGTGTTCGGTCCCCGAACCCGTACCCCTAGTCTCGAGTGAACGCATTGACCCCCGCAGGCCAGCAGAACCATCGGGCGGAACAATACTGGTGGATGGCCAAGGAAGGCACAACACTTGCCTGCTTGGCCTGTGTCAGGACTTCCGCAAGGTGACCTGTCAACAAGGTACCGCGCCGGAGACCCAGAGACTGGCGTAGCTGAGCGTGCTGAGTAGGGCGCAGCCCGTATCGAAGCATGCGGGTTGACAAGCCGAGGGACGCTGGGAGAGAGCCACATGCTTCGATCTATCCTTCGGCAAGCTCACGGCCCAGCTCAGGATGCTTTTCTTGGGCCTGAAACCCGCCTCAGACTGCGCCCTAGTAGCATGCCCATCCCCACTCGCTTGGGGGATAGGGGAGCTGGTTACCACAGTTGGGGTAAACTGACAAGCTGTAGTATATTGCGGAACTGCCGCTTTTCGTCGAGCTTCGTTGCTGCTCGCACAGCACGCCGACGCAGCCCAAAGCCGACTGGGCCTGCTCGAAGGAGGAGAAGCTGTGCTTGAGGCGATACTCGGCGATAACGTCGGGCTTGGACGACCCGCCGTCGTCATCGAGGAGCAGGACCCAGAGCTCGAAGGTGAGGTTGGTGACCTCTTTGTTGAAGGGAAGGACCAGCACATGAGGGAAGTCTTGGTCAGAGCTGGCGCAGAGGTCACGGAAGCGGTACGAGTTGCCACATTTCACGTCGTAGGTCGCGAGTGACCCCGGGCACCGCTTGCAGGGCCGCCACTCGTTCTCCCCTATCCTGAGATGGAGCCAGCCGTAGGCCTCGCAGGTAGAGCAACCCCCGCAGCAGCAACCGTCACAGGTATACAACCAACTAATCTCCCACAGATCGACCACCAAGTAGGCCTGGGACTTGGGCAGGTCGTAGGCCAGCTCCTGGCTCAGGGGAGATTGCTTGGAGCCAACGTCGGCGGCCACCTGCCAGCGAACACGCCGGTCATAGGCGGTGGGGAGGGTCAGCAGGGCCTCTCGCACGCTGGCACCGTACACCGAGCTGTAAGGTTTGCCGTCCAAGAAGATAGTGAACCCGGTGACCGGGTCAGTTCCTGTCCAGTCCCAACGTAGTCGCCGGCTAACGAACCATTGCTCCCAGGTCTGGAGGGTCTCCGATTTGCCAGGCTCGGAGCCCACCTTTTCCTCCCGCAGGTTGTAGGGCGCGGGGATGGTGGGGTCCTCGAAGCCGTAGGTCGTTGTGGTCCCGTCGCCCCCCAAGGGCTGAATGCTAACCCCGATCTCATATCCTTCGGACGCCAGTGGCTGACGGGTGCCATCCCAGGTCTCGCGGGCGTAGCTGCGACTGAAGATGCCCAGCTTGGTCAATTGCTCCCCTGACCAGCCCCAGCACTCTCCCGCCATCTCCACGGATCCGTCGCTGGGGATGGGCAGGACGAACCCACGGCCCGCCCTTGGAGCAGCAGCAAGATCGCCCTGGCCACGCTCAACCCGGACGAATTCGGAATCGTCCCCTGGCAAACGGACCTCGGGTGTATTCTCAATGGAGACGTAGCAATACGCCTTGTCGTATGAGCCGCGGACAGTCATGTCCTGCACTTCCACCCGCAACTGGGTGGGCAGGGTGCTGGGGCACGCCGCGGGGATTTCCAGCCAGATGATGTTGCTGGGCTGCTTGCCAATGGAGTTGACCGCCTCCACCCAGAAGCTCAAGCTGCCCGGGCGCGGTGCCGCGAACTCGACCCACACGGCGCCGGCGGCGGCGGGCTGTAGCGTGGCCAGGCGCAGCGGCGAACCAGCCGGCGATGCCATCCACAGGTCGTAGCTTGCCTCGTCCCAGGCGTTGTCGTTCCAACTCAGGCGCACCTTGCAGCTTTCCACATACCCTTGCAGGTCCGTGGGCGCGGCCGGGGGCGAGAACACCGGGACTAGGACTTTGGGCAGGATAGAGCCCACGATGATGGGCAGGGGGACGGTATTGGATATGGTGGGCGACGGCTGGATGGGCTGAAGGGGAGGAGTGCTGGGCATGGGCACGGCACTGCCCCCGGGTGGGCCCGCGGGCACCGAGGGGCCGACCGAGGGTGGCGCCACCTGCTGATCATCTTCCTCTATCTCGGGCGCTGGCACGGCGACGGAGGTCCCCGAGGAGGGCTGCTGGTCGCCCAAACCAGGGTTCAACTGGCGCATGGTCTCGGGGTCGACCTCATACGAGATGGCGATTTCTTCCAGCGTCTGCCCCTCCTCCACCGTGATCTGGCTTACGATGTCGCCAGAGGTCCGGGGCTCGCCGACTATGCTCACCGGCAGGCTCTGGCCGATGATGCCGGCCGCGTTGACCGCACGGGCAAAGAGCATGTTGGGCCCTTCTGACACGACCAGCGCAAAACCACCGCCCAAGGGGGACACTCCTTGGGGAGCCTCGCTGGCCTGGGTCTCTAGCAGTTGGCCGCCGGACCACAGTTCGACGCGCGTGATGGGGGTGGCTCCCACGGCCGTGGCCAAGACCACGACCGTGGTGCCGGCCGGCACGCTCGTTCCCGACTGGGGCTGAGTGATGTATACGGTGGGCGGGGCGTAGTCAAGGCAAGCCTGGTCCAGCCGCCGAGAGTACAGGAGGCCCAGCGGGCACAAGACGAGCAGGGCTACGCCCACCAGGGAGCAGACGGCCACAACGCCCCACTTGATCCATGATCTTCTTCTCTTCATCGTGCTGCCCCGTTATTCAGAGCGTGCGTGAATCAGTGCGTTCGGCGTCGCCTCTTGGCCCTTGTTCGCGGCCCGGCTTAGGGCCACGATGACAGTAGGCGGTCCACCTGTGGCGCTGGGCTGTTCGAGCCCTCTGTCCTGGGCATCAGCGCCCGGGGGACGCATCGCCAGCTCACGGCTGTTCAAGCGCAGGTGCCAGAGGGTCACTACGGCGGGGGTGCAGAACGCCAAGGCTATCTCCCGCTTGGTCAGGTTGAAAGCACTTCATCAGAATCCGCAGTCGAGAGGGGTGTCTCGCCACTTGTTCGGAAAAACCCCAATTCTGAACCGGATCGTAGACTCAGCATCGTCGTCCAAGATGGTGCTCGACTTGAATTCCTGCCCAAACTCGCCCAAGTCGTCCTGAGCCTTCTGGAGGGAGGGCCACCAGAAATGCTCCGTATGGTTGGCAAACTCGTCATCAGGGGACCAGTCATCCTGCTCCCAGAATCGGGTGCGGATCCAGAGATCGATCGGATAAGCCGCCACGGGAATGGTGATCTCATTGGGACAGAGGTCGTAGCCGTGAGTCTTGTACCAGTTGGCCATGTCCGCAAAGGAGTTCGTGCTACAGTCCATAGATCTAGCGAATTGGCCATTCCAAAAGGATTTGGCTTCCTCATTGACGGAGATTCTGTAGTAGGCTTGGAGGGTACAATTCCCATAGCAGGCGCCATCTCTACAATCGTGCAAGTAAATATCTTCGAATCTCACCCTGACGTACATCTGGCAGTCTGGCTGGTCGTACTGGAACGGGGCGCTCAATGCTGACTGGGCCTCTCCTGCGACGGCGGCCACCTGCCAGCTAACATGCCTGCCGCATTCACCGGGGAACACAAGGTCATCTCGCTGGTCAGCTCTCACGTGAGAGTTGTAGACAACACCATTCTGGTAAATCACAAAGCCGGTGATCTTTTTCTGATCACCGTTCCACTTCCAGCGAAGCACCCTGGGGGGAGTAGACCAAGAATAGGTGCAGTCTTCCCTGCTACTCGGGCAGCTTTCTTCTCGCACGTCATATGGCGCTGGCAAAGAGGGATCGTTGAAGCAATACGTCTCGGCGGAGGGCTCCGTCGCCCCCAAGGGCTTGATGGCAACACCGATCTGGCAGGCGCCTCCGCGCAGGAAGTGCTCGCTGCCATCCCACATGTCGCTGGTGAGACTGCCGCCGAAAGAACCCAGGCTGTCCAATACCTCGCCAGACCACCCCCAACACTCTCCGGTAATGTCCAGCGCTCCGTCGCCAGGAATAGGAACCACGAGTTTGTAATTGCCTGCTGCCCAGGCAGCTATCTCTGCTTGCCCCCCCTGGGCTCGGATGAAGGCAGAATCGTCGGCCGGCAGTCGGGTTTCTTGGGCACCTTCGAAGGAGGCATAGTAGTAGACCCTGTCGTAGCGGTCGGTCACCTGCATGTCGAGTGCCTCGACCTGAAGGTGGGTCGCCAGCGTCGTGGGGCACTCAGAGCCAATCGCCACCCAGACGATGTTGCTGGGCTGCCCACCGGCCAGGTTGACGGCCTTGACCCAGAAACTGTAGTAACCAGGCTGCGGGGCCGCAAACTCATACCAGACCGCACCGCCCCCGGCAGGTTGCAGCGTGGCGATACGCCGCTCGGGTAGGCCCAGCCCGGCCATCCAGATCTCGTACTGCGACTCATTGGCGGCGGCGTCGTTCCAGCGCAGGCGAACCTTGCAGTTGGTCACCTGGGCTTGCAGGCTGGTGGGGGCGGCCGGCAGCTCAGGCGGCGCGAATATGGCTTCGATAAGACCGGGCCCGACTGGGACAGGCGCGGGCTGAATCGGCTGGAGAGGGGGGACGTCTGGCATGGGCAGAGGACTGGTACCTGGCACGGTCGGAGGCAAGGAGGGGCCTAGGGATGGCGGTGCCGCTCCTTCTTCCTGCTCTTCGGGCGGGGCTGGCACGATGACCACCGTACCTGAAACTGGTTCCTGCCCGCCCAGATCGGGGTTTAACCCCTGCAAGGTCTCCTCATCGACGTCGTAGGAGATGGCGATATCCTCCAACGTCTCGCCCTCTTCCACAGTGACGGCCAGCAGGGTGTCGCCCGCGTCCGCTTTCGCTAGTCCGACGATGCCCAGCGGCGCGCTCTGGCCGATGGTCCCAAGAGTATCCACCGCGCGCACGAAGAGCATGTGTGCACCCTCGGTGAGGAGCACATCGAAGTAGGCGTAGAAGGACAAGATGCCCCCCGGCTCAGCCGAGTCTTGCGTTTCCAGCAGCTCACCATCCACCCACAGCTCGGCACGGACTATGGGGTTCAACCCAAGGGCTGTAGCAGCTACCGACACGTAGCTGCCCGCAGAAAGGGACGTTCCTGTAACCGGCTCAGTGATGTATACGGTGGGTGGGGCGTGTGCCACTCGGGCTTGGTCCAGCCGCCGGTTGTACAAGAGGGCCAGCGGACACATCACGAGCACGGCCAGGCCCACCAGGGAGCACAAGGCAACAACCGCCCACTTGATACATCCTCTTCTCTTCATTGAATCCATCCTCAGCATTCACGATAGGCATTGGGCGGGCAACCCTGCGTCAGGCTGCCGGCCGGTGGGCTGACAGGCATTCGGAGCCACGCGTGGGATCCCTGCTCAACCCATTCGCCTCATGTCCCGCCCGGAGCGTCCTTGGTGAAGGTCTCGGAATGCGTATTGTTGCCTGGGTTGGGATCGTTGAAGGGCACCTGTATGGTGCAGGTCATGTCGTAGGCATACGAATGCAGGTCGACCTGTATGTCCGTGTTGAAGGCCTGGGTCTGACCGGAGCTCAGGCTACCTACGGGCAAGGGTATGGATCCTGACTGGCCCGAGTCCAGGTGCCTGCCTGAGATAGACCTATCCCACTGGCAGGAGATCTGAATGGTGGTATTGGTCACGGCTCCCGGGCCGCGGTTGGTTACTCTGGCCCAAATGGGTCCGTACAGGCTCTCTGCGTAGAGATCTGTTATTGCCAGGTCCGCCGAAAAGACCGCGGGATTAACGGTCACGGTGACCTGTTGTTGCGCCGTGCCGCCGCAACCGGTGGCGACCATGGTGTATGTTGTGGTGCTCGCTGGCTGGACGACACGCGAGCCCGGTGAGCCAACTTCGCCAAGGCCAGGGTTGATGACCACCGAGCGTACCAACTGGTCGCTGGTGCCGTTGGTCACCCGACCCCATTCCAGGGTGGTGGACTGTCCGCCAGTCATGGTGCTGGGGTTGGCCCGGAAGTAGGAGATCACCGGGGCGCCTGGGCACCCGGGCGGTGACGTGGGAGTCGGGCCGGGTGGGGACGTAGGCGTCGGCCCTGAGGGCGACCTCGTGGGCTCCGGGGTCAGCGTCGGCTCCTGTGCTGCCTCTACCTGGAGCGTCACCGTTCTGGCAACCGGACCGTCGGGTGTTTCGACCACCAGTTCGTAGGTCGTCGTTGTGGCAGGACACACTTGCTGCTCTCCCGTATGGTCGACCTCGGACCCATCAATGAGTGTGGCCCATTCCTCAGGAGGACCGACCTCCCAGATCAACATCGCGCAGCCGCCTTGGGGGATGGCATCCGGATCCACGGCGAAAAAGATGCCCAGTTCCTCTGGCGCTGCCTCCACGTGGAGCGTCACCGTCCGCGCCTGTTCCCACTCGGGCACCAGAAGTTCGTAGTTCGTGGTCTCCGCAGGACACACCTCTCGCTCGCCTGCCGGTGGCACGCCTTCACCATCAAGGAGGGCATCGACGGGCGGATTGACCTCCCAATGCAGCGCCGCGCAGGCGCCCGGTGGAATCAGTTCAGGCTCCACTGCGAAGACGATCTCGCCCTCCTCCGGTTCGGGCGGTACCGCTGGCGAGGGCGTTAGCACCTCGCCCACCGTCACCACCGATGTGGCCTCTGAGCCGAGGTTCCCCGCGCTGTCGGTGGCCCTGGCGCTAACGGTGTAGGTACCAGGCTCGGTGGGGGTCCAGCCCGCCGTTGCTTCCCCCAGACGCCCTCCATCAGCAGGGACCGTGGCCAGGGGATCTTCGTCGATGAAGAACTCGAAGCTGACCACGCCGTCCGCGTCGGAGGCGTGGGCCAGGATGGTGACCGGGCCCAGGGGAAGATGGGAACCGTCGAGGGGGCGGTCCAGCCATGTTCTGGGACCCTGTCCCTGAGCGGCGCAAGAGGCCAGCAGAAGGGGTATCACAAGCCCTAGCACTTGGAGAAGTGGGGATCGTCTCATAGCTAGCCCTCCTCATCTACGATGGCGTGCCCGTCACTCGGTATCCGCTACGATCTTATTACGCAAAGCTGCTTGGGTGACCAGGACGAGGGTTAACCGAGAGTATAGCACCCGTCATGGCGTGCCGCAAGGCGACATTGCCAGGGAACGTGGACAGGAAACGACGACAACTGAGTTTCGTCACGGCACTCGCTGAGCGTGCGATCTGTGGCTCGAAGGCCAAGAAGAAAGGGGACCTCCCGTGGGAGATGTCCCCTCAGCTAGCCTGCTCTATGAGGCAACCTACCGTCTTTTCCTCCAGCGGAGGCTGGAGTACGTCGCCAGCCCTGCCAGACCGCTGGCAAAAAGCACTACGGTCGCGGGCTCAGGCACGAACTCCTCTGGGGGTGCCTCCAGTCTCAGGTAGTAGTCCTCTGTCTCTCCGTCGAAGACGCAGGCCTCCCAATAGGGCACGCCGCCCGCCGCCCACTCGTCGCCCCCCATCTCGGTCAGCTCCATGTCGGAGAGGGTGACGCGGACCCAGATGGGGTCACTGTCGTTCACTGGGTTGCAGGGCACGACGGGAATCGATGCTGAGAAGTAGCCCGTTATGGGGTCCGGTGTCACGTGGTGATCCTGGATAGCCCATTCGTTGTCGGCACAGCCGCAGATCGCCCCATCGTTCCAGTCGCCATCTCGGTTCCAGTCGAACCAGGCGTCTATCAGGTAGTAGGGTGGCGGCTGACCGACCCACCCAATATAGCCTTCGACGAAGATGGTGGCCGTGCCACAGCTTGGCATTTGTGGAGGGAACGTCACACCATCATCGTGGCCGTCCAAGTCAGGAGTGTCGGCCGACGGGTTGATGTTGTTCACTACGTCATCATCGTACCCGTTGTCAGCATCCCACTCGAGACTCTTGCTGGGGAAGGGCGTTGCTCCCATGTAGGAAGGCCCCGGTAGGTGGCACATCCCGTACCCATCGGGGGACGGAGGTGCCGTGGGGAACACCACCACCGGGAAGTTGGCCCGGACGCCCATGGGACCGCCCTTGGGATAGGCGGTCATCAGGGTGCACCCCGTGGGACTCGTCGGGTCTGCGAAGCTGTTGTAGCTGCTGGGCGCGTCACCGCACTCGATGACGTCTTCCTGGGCATAGGCGGTCGCTGGCAAGATGAACAACCCTGCTAGGAGACACGCGATCCACATCGCGCGCCACGCTCTCACCTGACCCTCTCTGTTCGCCTGCATCGCCGTCCTCCTCCCTTCCTCACGAGATGCGACACGATTGATCGGTGGCGAAGTGTCCCAGACCCTGCATCGACATGCGTAGGACAGACTTTGCCTTATTCAGATTATACACCATTCAGCGGTTGTGTCAAGTGGAACAGGATGGACCACGGGCTCCAGGCAATGTTTGGCCTGCCCCAGGAACTCGGGGGCGCTAGCCCACAACCTATGCTGGTCGCGCGGCCTGGCGAGAACCACGTCGTGAGAGCAACTGACGACGGTAGACCCAACACCAACAGAACATCGGCTGAGATAGAAGGCGACCACCGACAGCGACAGGCAAGCCAAGAGATTGAGGGCGTCCCCGGCCGTGATTGCTGGCGAGGTACCACCCATGCGATAATGTGGTTGAAGGAACTTCTTCCCGTCTCTCTACGTCTAACCTATGGCATGAGAAACGACAAGGCCAAGGAGATCCGCAGATGAAGGAAAGGTTTGGGGAGTTGGCAATGAGCATAGGCGTACTGGTGGCGGTCCTGGCCGTCGTCGTGATGGCGGGCATTAGCGGCTGCTCGGCACAGTCCGTCCTGGCCCTCGAGGCCGAGGATCACGGCCGTGAGGTCACCCTCCAGAAGGGGCAAACGCTGACCATCAAGCTGGAGGCCAACCCGACTACGGGCTACGCCTGGGAGTTCGTGGAATCCGAAGGGGCTATCCTGCGGTTGGCTGGCGAGGCGGAGTTCGAGGCCGATTCAGATCTGCTCGGCGCGCCTGGCACACAGACCCTGCGCTTGGAAGCAGTGGAAGCGGGCCAGATGGAGCTGAGACTGGTCTACCAGCGTCCCTGGGAGACGGATGTGGAGCCTCTGGAGACCTTCACGGTGCAGGTGACAGTTCAGTAGTCTAGCGGGGACGAGCACTGCGTGCGCGGGGGGCCGCACAGGTCTTCCTGTATCCTCACGATGCCCACGGCTAGCTTGGCCTCCCAACCGAAAGACTGCTGGCCGGTCCTCCCTATGCAGCGGAGCCGCCCTTGGCGTCCTCCTGTTCCACGTTGGCTTTCTTCAGTTCCCTCTCCAACTCCTCTTCCAGTTCCTCCAACTGCTCAAGCATCGTGGGCGGCACCGAATGGGCAGGCCATCGACGATTCAGGTCAGCTATCTGCTCCTCCAGTTCCTTGATCCGCTCGCTGGTCATCTGTCACCCCCTAGCTCCAACTTCTCCGCTCCCAGCAGCCGCAGGTGGCCCCGGAGAAACGGGTAGGCAACGAACTTCCCGAATCCGTGGTGGGACAGCATCCCCTCAAGATCCAGTGACAGGAATTCGATACCGAGTTCGCATTCAATCCGCCGGAAGGCCCAGCGAAAAGCGAACCATTGCCGCTCCAGGTCGAACTCGTTGAAGTCTAGGATCCAGAGAATGCCGCTGGGCTTCAGGGCTCGGCGGACGTTGGCGATCACCCTCTCCTTATCCTCATCTTCGAGGCTATGTAGCGCGAAAGAGATGCACGCTTTGTCAAACGCCTCGTGGAAAGGAAGCGGCCCTTCAATCCGGCGCTTCAGAAAGGCTACATGGGGGTAAGCATGGCACCGCTGCTGAGCCTGCCGGACCATGTCCTGGCTGCTATCCACCCCTACGACCCGCCCGGTGGGACCCAAGACCTTCAGCATGACGCAAACGTTGCGCCCGGTGCCCGATCCCAAGTCCAGGATGACGTCGCCCTGACGGAGATCCATCCGCTGGATGGCTTGCTCGATGAAGCGCTGATACCGCCCCAGCAGGAGCAGGTCCATGAACAGGTCATAGTGGCGTACTGCACGCCCTGTGAACTCTGCATGGCTCCGTTGCGACATAGTGCTCCTCTCTCATCCAGCGATCATCGCCCGCCGCCGATAGCCAGATGAACCTTCAGCCACGAAGCCCCTGGCCCCGGCAGAACCACCATCCACCCCCAAACAGCGCAACCCTACCATTCACACCGATGGGACCCTCTGGTATCTGCGCCGGAAGGCTTCCTTCACCAAGGGTTTGAAGCCCCCACCCTCCCCCAACAATGGAGAGGGGAATACCTCTGCTGGCCGAACCGAGACAGCTCCAGCAGCGCCCGCGATATCGAGAGTCGAGAAGCATTCGCCGGTCTTCACCTTCCATGGGCCTTGTCACGGCAGGCGCGCCCAGAATCAGGAGCAACGCTGCGCAGAGTCGTCAACTACACGCGGCACCCGAGTCTTCCTCTCCTTGCTTTGCGAAGTGGATGGTCACCTCCGGGGGCTGCACGAGTGTGTTGACCAGGGTGGCGTGCCGCGCGACGCCAATCACTCTGCGTTTCACGTCATCAGGCGGTTCCGGCTCCAAAGAAATCGCCGCCGACAGTGCGCCGACGCGACGCGGCCCCGGAACCTCGTCGCACTCCATCTCCACGCTCAGTCGCTCGATCGGGACGCCGCGGAGTCGGCAGGAATTCACCACGAACTCCAAGATGCAGGCTCCCAACCCCGCCACAAACAACTGTGGCGCGCTCATCGCAGTGCCCCCACCGCCGTCCTCCGGCGCAGCATCGACGACCACGGCGTGACCATGCTCCGTGGCCAGGAAGCGCATACCATCCACGTGCTGAACCGTGAGTTCCATTTCGCCCTTCCTTCCATCGAACGAATGGGTACACTACTAGTAGAAGGCGCCGCAACAATCGGCACACAGGTCATCCAAGCGGGATGTGATTGCCCAGGGACATCGCCTTGAGGACCTCGTCCCTCATTCTCTGGACAAATGCAGGGTCTCTCTGACCAGCGCCAGGAGCGGCAAGCGCAAGCAGAGATCGATTCCAATGC
>CAZOBP010000005.1:0-46225 GCA_964577995.1 uncultured Anaerolineales bacterium | reverse complement strand
ACCACTTGTGCACATCCCGACAGATGATCATGTCTTGAGTATCTGAAGCCTGGTGGCTTTCGTTCTCCACTTCCTCGCCTCCAAACAAGCTGCCTAGCGTTCTCCCACACCCAACTGCTTCTCGAGTCGCCGACTGGCATAGGACATGACGGAGCAGGTTATGAAGTAGATCACGCCGGCGAAGGCGTACACTTCTTTCTGGGTGCCGATCCACTGCTGCTGACCCGTCACCGCTTTCGCCACACCCAGTAGATCTAGCAGACCCACGATGACGACCAGGGATGTATCCTTGTACAGACTTATAAACTGACCGACGATGGCCGGAATCATCGCCCTCAGCGCTTGCGGTAGGATGATCAAAACCGTCACCAGCGCCTCGTTCAAGCCCACGGCCCTTCCAGCTTCGTACTGCCCTGTGGGTATGGCCTGCAGGCCGCCTCGCACATTCTCCGCGACATAGGCTGCACTGAACAGCGTCATGCCAACCATGGCTCTCAGGACATTGTCTAGTCTCAAGGAGGGGGGCAGAAAGAGAGGGACCATCAGCATAGACATGAAGAGTATACTGATGAGTGGCACTCCTCGAATGACCTCGATGTACATGGTGCAGAATACCTTCACCACCAGGAGACTGCTGCGGCGGCCCAAGGCCAGGAAGATGCCTATGGGGAAGGACACAGCAATACCCACGATGCCCAGGGCCAAGGTCAGGAGCAGCCCGCTCCAGATACTGATCGGAACCGACGGGATGAGGGGAAGGGCACCGAACCCCTTGAGCAACACGACTGTCAGAAGCAAGACGATGACCCAAGCGATGGTCAGTGCGCGCCTGCTCCTCAAGCCCCCCCCTCTCGAGACTGCCAGGCTCACAATCGCCATGACCAAAAAGAGACCCACGCTGGCCCAGACCCGCCAGATATGTGCGTAGGGGTACCTGCCCACCATGAAGACCTTGATGTTGGTCGTCACCACTCCCCACTTAGCACTATTCAAGGCCCAGTTGCCGATACCGTACAGCACCGCACAGATGAAGGCTACGGAGATGACGGTGAGGAGCGCATCGTACCAGGTGGCGAAGAGGTTCTTCTTGAGCCAGCCCAGTACTCCCACTTCCAAAGCAGGAGGTTTCAAAACCTCAACGTCAGCCGTCATTTCACCTCTCCACAATGGCGAGCTTACGATTCGCTACGTTCATGATCGCCGAGATGGTCAGGCTCATGGATAGATAGGCGGCCATGACCATGATGAACACCTCAACGATGCGACCGGATTGGTTCAGCATGGTGCTGGAAACGGCGTACAGGTCCAGGAAACCGATGGCGATGGCAAGGCTGGAGTTCTTTGTGAGATTCAGATACTGGCTGATCAGTGGCGGGATGATGATACGGATGGCCTGGGGTAGAATGACCAGCTGCAGGATCTGCATTTCTGTGAAGCCTTGAGCTCGCGCTGCCTCAGTCTGGCCCTTCGGCACAGCCATGATGCCGGCGCGAACGACCTCGGCGATGAAGGCGCCAGTGTAGATCACCAATCCAAACAGGATAGCTGCAAACTCGGGGGACATGCTCGTACCACCCACGACCTTGAGGCCTTCCACAGCGGGCCTGTCAGCATAGAGAGGATTGCCTGGCACCACGAACCAGCTGATGAGTGGGATTGCCAGCGCGATGAAGGTCCACGGAAGGCGCGAGACAGGGCGCCTCTCGCGGCGTTCGAGCAGCACACGCCAGGCGTAGATGCCAACAGCCGCGGCAATCGCCAGAACCCAGAACGGCCACCACATCCCGAAGGAAGCCGTGGGCCGCGGCGACACCAGGTTGATGCCGCGGTTGCTGAGGAAGACGGGTCCGGGCAGGATGATGCGATCACGGAGTTCCGGAAGCTTAAGTATGACCGCGAAGTAGATGAAGAAGAGCTGCACCAGTACCGGCGTATTGCGGATGATCTCGATATACACGCTGGAGATACTGCTGATCAGCCAGTTCGTGGACAGCCGAGCCACACCGGCCACCAGGCCCAAGACAGTGGCCAGGAGAATGCCCAAGATCGCGACTTTGAGGGTATTGACGACCCCCACCACGAAGGCCTTCCAGTAGGGGTCTACGGGACTGAAGCCGACGCCCTCGGCCAGATCGAAACTGGCTTCATCGCGCAGGAACGTGAAGGAGAAAGTCAATCCGCGCGCTCTGTAGTTGCCCAGGCACCACAGGGTGGCAACGAGCACAACAATGGCGAACGCGACCTGACCCAGCACCCTGAGGAAGCGTTCGTCGCGGAACGTCGCCAGGACTCGCTGGCGAGAGATGGCCATCTCAGACATCAGCTCCTACCTCTTTGAGGAGGTGCAGCCCGGCAGGGCGCCGGGCTGCACTTGGTCATCGTGTGGGAGAGCTCTATCGGAAGGCCATGGCGTACAGCAATCCGCCGTTGGTCCAGAGCTCATTTGGGCCTCGCGGGATGTTGAGGCCGTCGGGCCCGAGCCAGCGGTCATAGACCTCGCCGTAGTTTCCGACTTGCTTTACCGCTTGGACCACGAAGTCGTTGGGGATGCCCAAGGAACTGCCCAGCTCACCCTCCACGCCCAAAAGGCGCTTCACGGTGGGATCGTCGCTGTTCAGCATTTGGTCAACGTTGGCGGAGCTGACCCCAGACTCCTCAGCCTGCATCATGCCCCAGACCACCCATCTCACCACATCGTTCCACTTGTTGTCCCCGTGGGCGGTCAGCGGGCCCAGAGGCTCCTTCGACATGGTGACGTCGAGAATGATGTGGCCCTCGGGATTCTCCATCGCCGAGCGCAGAGCAGCCAATTGTGACTTGTCGGAGGTCTGTCCGTCGCAACGCCCCTCTTCGTAGGCGGTCGCCGTGTCCTGAGTCTTCTCAAAGAGAAGCGGCGTGTAGTCGAGCCCACGAGAGCGGAAAGCATCGGCCAGGTTCATCTCCGTGGTCGTGCCCGTGGTGGAGCAGACCGTAGCCCCGGCCATGTCGTCCAGCGATGTCCACCCGGTGGCCACCGGCACCATCATGCCCTGGCCATCGTAGAACGTCACCGCTGCCCAGTCGACCTCGTTCACTGCATCGCGCGTAAGCGTCCACGTGGTATTGCGGATCAGGACGTCTATCTCGCCGGTCTGAAGCGCTGGCAGGCGCTCCGCAGCGGTGACAGGTCGGTACTCGACTGCATTGGCATCGCCAAAGACGGCAGCAGCAATGGCCCTGCAGAAGTCAACGTCGAACCCCTCGAATTCCCCCGCGGGGTTGAGATAGCCAAACCCAGGGAGCTCGGCGTTGCAGCCACAGATGATCTTGCCCCGGTCAAGGATGATCTGGAAACGCGCCCCTGTGACCGTGGGTTGCTCTTCCTCCTGTTCGGTCGCCGCTGGCGCTGAGCACCCGGCGAGCAGCAGACCTAGTACCAGAAGTGTGACGATAATCCAGCTTACGCTTTTCACGACTTTCCTCCTTCGTCAGCTTGCATGGGGTCTCCAACTGTGGGGATGGCCAAGAGAACTTCGTACTCTCTGCTCACCTCCTTTCCGACTGCTGCAACACGGCTACTTCTAGTCCGCCGAATTGCTGCTTCGCCTTCGAGGTGCAGCGCCATCAGCGACCAGGATTATAGCACGTACCCTGGGCGGGCGCAAGCCGCATCCGGTTGTGTGTCTGGGATTGCTTGGTTCGCGCCGCTGATCGCATTCCGGGCGGTCCTCGCAGAGGGAAAGGTGCATTGCGGAGCGGGGCGTTAGTCCTCACGTGGGCGAAGTGGAATTCGTTCCCACGGCGGTGCGTGGACGCCCAGGGCGCGGAATGCGGCGGAGAAGGCTCCGAACGAGGGCTGGGAGGCAAGACTCACGAGATGTGTTCTGCACGTGCAGTCTGATGAACCGAACCCAGGAATGGGCAAGCGAGCACCTGGCAGGCCCAGCAACGCCTTCACAGAGAGACATTCAAGCCTAGCGAGGGAAGGTGCTTTCCAGATCTCCACCACCACTGCGCGCTGGAGGAGATAATCTATGTGCCAGTACGGCTTCTTGCGCTGGCGCAGATGCCGAGCCAGGCGGCCTTCCAAGCCACCGGGACCCCTGGCGCTACCCGAGTAGCAGTAGAAGCCTGCCACGAATCTGAAGAGGCCCAGTCGGCCTATGGATATTGGGGTATCCCGACTCAAACGGATGATCAAGACGTAGCTACCTGGTGCTCCCACATTGCCTCCCTGGGTGGGCACAGCTATTGTAGCACATTCTGAGCCCACAAGACTCCAGTCGGGGTACAAGCCATCTGGACGACGAGACCTAGGTAGGATTGACAACTGCTCGGAAGTCCCTTAGAATACTTTGAAAGATGTCACTGTGCTTGCATGGAGGATAATCGATAGTGAAGGAGTACAAGGTCGAGCAACTGAGGAACGTCGTACTTATGTCTCACGGCGGTGCGGGCAAGACATCTTTGGCGGAGGCCATGCTCTACGACAGTGGTGGTGTGAGCAGGCTGGGAAAGGTGGACGAGGGGAGTACAGCTTCCGACTACGATCCTGAGGAGATAAGGCGGAAGATGTCTGTGAACACCTCGGTTATCCCCTGTGAGTGGCGGCAGCACAAGATCAACGTGCTTGATACGCCGGGATACGCCGATTTCGTCGGCGAGATCAAGGGAGCGGTGAGAGCGGCGGATTGTGGCGTGGTCCTGATCGATGCTGTCTCTGGGGTCGAGGTGGGCACTGAGCTCGTTTGGGAGTACGCTGATGAGACAAACCTGCCGCGTATGTTGTTCGTGAACAAGATGGACAGGGAGAATGCCAACTTCAGCCAGGCCGTGGGTCAGGCACAGAAGGGTCTGACGGGCAGGATGATCCCGGTGCAACTGCCCATCGGCGCACAGGACTCTTTCCAAGGTGTCGTGGATCTGGTGAGCATGAAGGCCTACCGGGGTGAGGATGGCGAGGAAGGCGAGATCCCTGAGGGCATGCTAGAGGACGCGGAGTCCTACCATTTGCAGCTCGTTGAAGCGGCGGCCGAGGCGGACGACGGATTGCTGGAGAAGTACTTCGAAGAGGAGACCCTGACGGAAGAAGAGATAGTCCGTGGGCTTGGCGCGGGCGTTAGGGCGGGCGCCATCGTGCCCGCTCTCTGCGGTTCGGCTACTCTGAACGTAGGGGTGCGGGCCCTGCTGGATGCGATAGTCAAGTACTCTCCGTCTCCTGCGGATGCGAAGGGGGTGCGAGGAACGGGCGTGACGACCGGAGAGGAGGAGGTCTTGGAGCCTGTCGTGCACGCTCCGCTGGCGGCACTGGTATTCAAGACCTTAGCAGACCCCTATGTCGGCAAGCTGACGTACTTTCGGGTCTTCTCGGGGGCCATGGAGTCTGACTCACGCGTCTTCAACGCCAGCAGAGGGGAAGAGGAACGGCTGGGGCAACTGTACTTCCTGAAGGGCAAGGAGCAACAACCGGTGGACAGAGTCCCAGCGGGGGAGATCGGCGCGGTCGCGAAGTTGCAGCAGACTGCTACAGGCGATACGCTGTGTGACAAGGATCACCCCGTGACCTTGCCACCGATTACCTTTCCTCACCCTATCTACTCAGCAGCTATTTCGCCGAAGACGAAGGCCGACCTGGATAAGCTCGGTACGGCACTGGCTCGCCTGACTGAGGAGGATCCTACACTTCGCGTGGAGAGGGAAGCCAGCACCAAGGAGACGGTGCTGTCCGGGATGGGAGAGTCTCACATAGACATCGCCGCGCGTCGGCTACAGTCCAAGTTCGGGGTCGAGATAACCACCTCGGTGCCCAAGGTACCCTACCGAGAGACGATCACGAAGGTGGCTACCTCGCAGTACCGGCACAAGAAACAGACTGGTGGTGCAGGGCAGTTCGCGGAGGTGTGGCTGAGAGTTGAACCTCTGGAGAGAGGGGCCGGATTCGAGTACGACAGTGAGGTGAGAGAGGGGCACATCTCCAAGAGCTTCATACCATCGATAGAGAAGGGTATCAGGCAGGTATTGAGCCAGGGGGTCACTTCGGGCTCTCCCATCCACGACGTCAAGAGCGTAGTCTACGACGGCAAGGAACACCCGGTCGACTCCAAGGATATCGCGTTTCAGATCGCGGGGAGGGAGGCTTTCAAGGAGGCTGTGCGGAACGCCGGACCTGTACTGCTCGAACCGATCATGACGCTCAAGATCACCATTCCAGAGGCAAGTATGGGTGACGTGCTGGGTGACCTCAACACCAGACGGGCGCGGGTGACGGGAACGGAACAGAAGGGCGACAAGACCATTATCACCGCGCAGGCCCCTTTGGCGGAGATGCAGAGCTATGCCACGGATCTACGGTCCATCACGCAAGGGCGTGGGGGCTTCAGCATGGATCATTCGCATTACGAGGAAGTCCCCAAGCAGATCGCTGATGAGATCATGGCGAGGGCCCAGCTTGAGGAGGAAAAAGGGTAGCGAGCCTGGAGCCGCCTCCTCAGCGCGTCCGGGACGGAGTGGCAGGTCTCGGAGAAGAGCGTGCAGGGACTACTGCGGGCGAGATAGCATGCTGAACGGTACCTGAAGCAAGCGACGCAGGAGTCGTTCCTTGATCCCAGGTGGTTGGGCACAGGCCAGGCCCAGATCGTAGAAGTGTAGAGCTTCCAGCCACCTCGCTTGCCCCAGACGAATGCGGCTCAGGAGGCGTAGGGTGGCGGCCTCTTTGCCGCGATCGCCAGTCTCGTGGAACAGATCGGCGGCTTGCTTGAGATGCTGCACTGCAGCCTCGGTGTCGCCCCGGTAACGGTACATCGTCCCCAGGTTCCCCAGGGTCTGAGCTTGGCCGTCTAGGTCTTCCAGCGACTCGAAAGCTGCCATGGCGTCGTTGAAGGCCTGGGTTGCCTTGTCCCACTGTTCCTCTTGGGTATGCACGGCTCCGAGGTTGTTGAGCATTTCTGCCCGACCCCTGTCGTCACCCAGTTCCTCGTAGAGAGCGTAAGCGTTCTGGAAGATCTCCGTCGCTTCCTCGTATTCGCCGAAGCGGAACATCCGGATGCCTTGTTCCTTGAGTGAGTTGGCTTCTGCCGACTTGCCTTCCTGCATGCTCCAGTCTCCTCGTCTAGGATGGGGCATCACGAGAGGCTCCACTTCCTCATCCGTCTGCCCTACGTGTACCGTGGTGACACCTCCGTCACGATTTGGAGGAAGGTCTCCTGCGGGGCACCCCCAGGATGACCTTTGTGCCTCGGCCTGGTTCTGTGAGAATGTCCAGTTCCGCCTCGATCAGTTGGGCCCTCTCTTGCATGCTGATCAGTCCCAGGTGGCCGCCCCTGTTGGAGTTGCTCCTAGCATCCTGGAGATCGAACCCTGCACCGTCGTCCCTCACCGTGATGAGCAAGCGGTCGCCGTCTGGCTCCAGATTGAGCCATATATTGCTAGCGTCAGAGTGCTTCCTGGCATTGTTCATCGCTTCCTGCACAACGATGAACGCCGCGGCCTCGACATCTGACGCCAACCTCTCGCGGAAACCGCCGTCGTCGAAGTGGAAAGTAGGGGAGGAATCGCCCTGGAGCTGCTTTATGTACGTTTCCAGACCTGATGCCAGGCCCTGAGTCTCAAGCGCGATGGGACGCAGTTCGAACAGCAGGATTCGCGCCTCCTTCGATGCCTGCTTGACCATCCCTTGTATGCGGTCCAGTTCCTGACCCGCTGAGGAAGGTTCGTGCTTGAGCAGTTGTTTGACATGATCGATGCGCATGGAGATGGAGGAGAGGCTTTGCAGGGTGCTGTCGTGCAGATCCCTGGCCAGGATACGGCGGGCCTCTTCTTGGACGCGGATGATCTTGTCTCGTTCCTCGCTGAGGCTGCGATAGAGGCGGGCGTTCTCGATGGCAATGGCTGCCTGAGCGGCCAGCGTACTGAGTAGACGGAGGTCGTCGTCGGTGAAATGGTCGCTGGATATCTTGTTCAGGGCTTCGAGGACACCGATGGTGCGGTCTTTGATCTGGAGCGGGACGCAGATCACGGACTGGGTCAGGAAGCCGGTGCGGACGTCGGTGTCTCTGCTGAATCGTTCGTCCTTGGCAGCATCGTTGACGATGGCGGGCTTTCCGTGCTTGGCGACCCAGCCGGCGATGCCCTGATCGATGTTCATGCGGTAGCTGCGCAGGAGTTCCCTCTTCTCGCCGTAAGGTATGTCGAACACGAGTTGCTCGGTCCGTTCGTCGATGAGCATGAGGGTGGAGGCCTGGGCATCGAGTATCTCCGTGGCCAACTGCATCGTGTTGTCCAAGACCTGGCGAAGATCGAGAGTGGAGGTCAGGGCCTGACTGGTCTCATGTAGGAAGGTGAGCTGTTCTAGGCTGTGTTGTGTGAGAGTCAGTTGCTCGATGATGCTGGCCAGGTTTCCTATGGTCCTGGCGCACGAGATCAGTATCTGTCTTTGAGACATGGATGGGGTGGTTCCCGGGGCAAAAAGGAGAGTGATGGAACCGATGACATTCTCGCCGCGAAGGAGGGGCGCGTTGACGAGCAAGTGCTGACTGGTTTCGAGAGTGTGCGTGGAGACGGGCAGGGGCTCCCCGTCTTTGATGTGCCACGACGTCGAACGCAGACGCTCTTCGAGGTTTACTTCCCAGAGGGAGATCTGATTCTCGATCTCAGGGGATAGATTGCCTTCCCTGGCCCGGCGGGTGCGGTCGCCAACGAGCAGCAGAGAGCCGGCTTCGCACTGGGTAGCCTGGACCGCTTCGTGCAGCGCAGAGGGCAAGAACTGCTCGATGTGCCGACGACTTGTCAACCTAGCCAGAGTGTCGACGAAGGGAGGGGACTGTTGGGAGACAGGGGAGGAGGGAGACGCAGTCATGGCGATTGTCTTTCACCCGCGTCTTCTGTGGGAAGCATAGCCTCAGCGAGCTGTCTCAAGGAGTCCCCAGGCAGCTCATACAACCGCAGCGCCACCTCCAGGAATGGGCGGCTCTTGGGGTTGCGGATGAACTCCTTGATCTCTCGTGGAAGGTCCGCCCAGGTCTCCTCAGCAGAAAGCAACTCCGACTGAGACGAGTCGCCAGAGGCACGACTCGTGGGCTTGGCCCGATCGAGGAAGCTGGACACGGGCACCTCCAGATAGGAGGCCAGCATCTCTAGCTGTGTGAACGGCACTGGTCTACTGCCTAGTTCGTACTTGGACATGGTGTCGGGCGAGACGCCCAGAAAGTCCGCACACTCTCTCTGTGTCTTGCCGGCGTTGGAGCGCGCTTGTCGAAGAAGCACGCCAATCTCCTTGTGACGTAGCTCTACAAGCCTGCCTGAAAGTGGCGTCGGAGCCGGCTGCTCCGCGACAGCAACTTCCTCGTCCCACAAATGGTCGACCGGCGTGTCGAAGACCTCCGCCAGCAGCTCCAGTTCGGGAAGAGAGATGCTGCGACGCCCGTATTCGTATTGGGACATGACATGGGAGGAGCACCCCAGCCACTGCGCGCACTCTCTGAGAGTCTTCCCCGCCCTCAGCCGAGCAGCGCGGATCAGTACCCCGATCATCTTCGAGCGGACGTCAAGGGCGCGCAGGGACGAAACCATGGAGGCCTCCACGAGTCAAGGATCCGACATCTATTATATCACAAGATGGCTTTGGGGACAACATGGCCGGTTGACACTCCGGGAGCTTTGTGCGATAATGCGCAACGTGTTCGCCCCCCGGGCGAACCATTCGTCTCTGCGGGGGATGACAAGTGAGGCCTCTTGATCGTTCATTGAGAGTGCTATACGTGGAAGACAATGAGGACATCAGACGGGCGTTTGCCGCGCTCATGAAGCTGACGATCGGTGCCGGAACCGAGGTGCTTCTGGCCTCGGATGGGCAGGAAGGATTGGAGTTGGCCTTGAGGGAGAAGCCGGACGTAGTCTTCTTGGATGAGGAACTGCCGGTGATGAACGGTTTCGAGGTCACTCGCTGCCTGAGAGATCAAGATAGCTTTCGCGACGTGCCGGTGGTGATGGTTTCTGGCCACCTCAACCACGAGGACAGAAGGCGGCGAGCCAAGGAGGCGGGAGTCACACTGCTGATGGACAAGCCTTTTCAGGCCAAGGACCTCGAGGATGCGGTGGTGAGCGTCCTGCGAGGGTAGAGTTGGACGGTCTGCAAGCATCGTAGGAACAGGGGTGCATCGGCCAGAGGTTGGCAAGGAGCCTCCACCCGCGAGACCGTGTTCGTCACATTCCATTCTCCCCTGCGTGGCCGGCCATTTCCAAGAGAAACGCACCGAGCTGAGCTTGTGCGCCCTGGGTTGATGGGGCGCGTTGGCCGCGTCGAACCGGTGTGTGTCGTCTTCGAGGGTACATACGGTTGCTTCTTCAAGGCTCACTTCGGTGGATGGCAGTCTCTCTCCAGAGACCGTCGTGGAGCTGTGCCAGGAGAGGGGGCGGGCGCACTGGCGATTACCGATCACAACACCATCGCTGGCGCGCTGGCTGTCCGTGAGATCGCTCCGTTTCCCGTCCTCGTCGGGGAGGAGATATCATCGTCTGACGGTGAACTGTTGGGGCTCTTCTTGGAGGAGCAGGTGCCGAGAGATCTGTCTGCCCGTGAGACGATTGCTCTGATCAAGCAGCAGGGGGGGCTGGCTGGCGTACCTCATCCGTTCGACAGGTTTCGTGGGGTGAGGCTGGAGCGGACGGTCCTGGAGGAGATGGCAGGCGAACTGGACTTCATAGAGGTTTTGAACGGGCGTGTCACCTTTGGGGGGGACAACCGGCGGGCACAGGAGTTCGCTCGTCGCCACGGCATACCGTGTACGGCCGGCAGCGATGCCCACTGTAGTCACGAGCTAGGGCGGGCGTACGTGGAGATGTCCCCCATCGATGGCAGCAAGGAAAAGTTCGTGGCTCAGCTCGCGCAGGCACGCATCGGTGGCGGCTTGAGCCCTTTCTGGGTTCACTTCTTCAGCATCTATCGGAAGGTGCGCAACCGTATGGCCAAGGATTAACCCATGCAGGTGCTGCTCTACCTCGTGCTCGCCACGCTCACTGTCTTGGCGTCGATGGCTCCGGCGGTGCTCTACAGCCTGCTTGTGTGGTGGTTGGACAGGCACGAGAAAGAACCTTGGGGTTTGCTGGCGGCCACGTTCATTTGGGGAGCTATGCCGGCGATATTCCTCTCCATTGTGGCAGAGTTCGTGCTGGGAATCCCAGTCTCTGGTTTCCTTGGAGAGGGGGGCGCGCAGTTCGTCGGGATCAGCCTGGTGGCTCCTGTGGTCGAGGAGGTGGTCAAGGGGATAGCCATTCTGCTCGTTTTCTTCGTTTTCAGAGCGGAGTTTGATGGTCTCTTGGACG
This sequence comes from uncultured Anaerolineales bacterium, assembly GCA_964577995.1. Classification (GTDB taxonomy): domain Bacteria; phylum Chloroflexota; class Anaerolineae; order UBA7937; family B3-Chlor; genus JAUVXJ01. Next base: position 34,927 of record CAZOBP010000005.1, on the reverse strand, counting down.
GCATAGTGTATGGGGCCCTGGTGGGTTTTGGCTTTGCGATGACGGAGAACGCCCTGTACTTCCTGGGCGCCCTCCTGGGGGGCGATGTGGCCGCGTGGCTACTGCTCGTCTTCATGCGTACGCTGGTCTTCGGACTGAATCATGGCCTTTTCAGTGCCATCGTCGGGATGGGGTTCGGATACGCAGCCGTAGCGGGGAGTAGCTGGCAACGGTGGCTGGCCCCCACTGTGGCGCTTGGTGGAGCCATGCTTGTCCATGCGGTCCATAATCTCACCACCAGTGTGGCTCCGGAGCTATGCTGGCCGCTTCTGATCAGCCTGGCCAATGACTGGGGCGGCGTTGTGGTGATCCTGTTGATCGTCTTCCTGTCCTGGGATCGGGAAAGAGGATGGATAACACAAGAACTGCTGGCTGAGATACCATTAGGTACTCTGTCCCGCGAGGAGTACGAGACCGTGGCCTCCTACGGCCGTCGTATAGCCACCCAGTGGCGAGCCCTGGTGCAAGATGGCCCGAGCGAGGCTCGACGGGTGAGAAGATGCCACCAACTGGCCACCGATCTGGCGTTCGCGAAGCATCGTTCCAGGATCTCCAATGGTGATGGCTCGACCGAGAAGGTGATCTCTCGTCTTCGCGAAGAGATCAGGGCTCTCAGGGCTCAGCTAGCTGAGTGAGGTACGGAAAGGGGACGGCCGAGATGGGTGAAAACTGTGGGAGATGCCCGGTGTGCGAGGTTGACAATCCTCCCGCGGCCAAGTATTGCTTCAACTGTGGCCTGGCTCTCGCAGGACAGGGGCGCGGGACAGCAAGGCGCAGGGTGGTGATCACGGGCCTGGGGGCCGTCTCACCTGTCGGTCTGACTGCCGAAGCCACGTGGGAGTCCTTGGTCGCGGGCCGCTCAGGGGTGAGTCTCATCACCGAGATAAACGTGGAGCAGTACCCTACCAGGATCGGTGGACTGGTGCGAGGGTTCGAACCCGATCAGTACATGGACCGCAAAGAGGCGCGACGGATGGGACGCTACTGCCAGCTTGCCGTCGCTGCCGCAGGGATGGCGCTGCAAGACGCCGGTCTCTCCTCAGGCAACTTCGACCGGGAGGCCACGGGCGTGATCGTGGGAACCAGTGGCGGAGGGGCTATCGAGGAGTGCGAGAAGGCATGCCGGATCCTGTTGAGCAAAGGAGGAATGCGCATTTCGCCGTTCTTCCCGGTCACGGTGAGCCTTAACGTGGCTGCCCATCATATCAGCTACACCTATGGGCTTGACGGCTACAGCTCAACGGTGGTCACCGCTTGTGCATCGGGCACTCAGGCGATAGGGGAGGCCACCGAAGTGATCCGCCGCGGAGCAGCGGACATAATGCTGGCTGGCGGTACAGAATCCGGGATCTGCGAGCTGAGCGTCGCTGCTTTCTCGGTGGCGCGAGGGTACTCCCGACGGAACGACGAACCGGAACGGGCCTCTCGACCCTTCGATGTCGAGCGCGACGGCTTCGTACCAGCAGAGGGTACCGGGATTGTGGTCTTGGAGGACCTGGCACATGCGCTGAAGAGGGATGCTCAGATCTACGCCGAGGTGCTGGGTTACGCCGGCACGGCGGATACGTACCACCTGATAGCACCGGACCCGCAAGGCAAAGCGGCGGCGCGGGCGATGGTCCGCGCCATCGAGGATGCGCGACTCTCCGCCGAGGACGTGGACTACATCAATGCCCATGGCACGTCTACGCCCCTCGGCGACGTTGCAGAGACTGTCGCCATCAAGAGGGCCTTCGGAGAGCGGGCCTACCACATACCCATCAGCGCCACGAAGTCCATGACCGGGCACCTCATAGGCGCTGCGGGAGGTGTGGAGGCGATCGCTTCGGTGCTCACCATACGGGATAACGTGATACATCCCACGATCAATCTGGACAATCCAGATCCCGAATGCGACCTGGACTATGTCCCCCATGTGGCGCGGAAGGCCGAGGTGGATGTTGCTCTGTCGAACTCCTTTGGCCTGGGCGGTCAGAACGCTTGTCTGGTGATCGGGAGGTATGATCGGTGATAGCCAACGCGGCTCAACCTCGATAGAAGCTGTGCCACTCGGCATGGTGTCTGGGTGGATCCTGAGACCTGTTCTGGCCTATCGGGGATTGGGCCACTGGAGTCGAAGCGAAGTTGATGCAGTAGCGTACCTCTTGTCGCCGCGGCATGTCTAACAGGCGTAGTTTGACATCACCAGATGTTTGTGGCATATTATGTGCAATAGAGCAAAGGCTATGATGGAAACGAGTAGGCGGTCGTCGATCGTCCAGAGAGTCCGGAGAAGGTGGAAGCCGGACACGAAGGCCTCGCCGAAAATCCTTCCGGAGCCGCCAACCGAAACGGCTAACGAGGTGTTGCCGGAGTAGGCTTGGCCGGGTACGTCGCCCGTTACAGACGACGAGGGTATGAACACGTACCCTAAAAGAGTGAGCGGAACACTGCTAAGTAGGGTGGTACCGCGGGGGTTGGTCGTGCTGGAGAGAGCTCTCGTCCCTATGGGGGGCGAGAGCTTTTGACGTACTGGAGGGCTCTTGGCAGTCGTCCGCGAGGCTGAATGGAGTGACCTTGACGGGCTTGTCCAGCTACACACGCTGGCCGGAGAGGACCTCGGCAGGCTGGATCATCGTCTTGCTCCGGACCCAGGGCACTCTGGCAAACTCAGGAGAACCCTCCGGTCTATGTTGGGCGGGCGATCGACGTCGGTCTTGGTGATGGGGGCGGAAGACGGACGGCTGGAAGGCTGCACCATGGGCATCGTGGTGAACAACGAGCCATTCGCCGTTCGAGACCATGGGTACCTGAGCTGTCTGTATGTGGGCGCGGGGCATCGGGGATCCGGGGTCGGCAGGTCACTCTTCCTCGGTGTGTGCGATTGGCTCAAGAGGGAGGGGGTGAGGGTCGTCCATGCCGACGCCTCAGCGCGCGATGCGGCAAGCCTGCGCTTCTGGCAGGCGAGAGGGTTCGACCACTATCTGGATCACCTCCGTTTGGACGCTGCGACGGACCTCGTCGTGACCGATGTACCAGGGGTGTTGGTGCGTCAGGCTCAGTCGGGGGACAGTGAGGCCGTGATACGACTCTGGAAAGAGATGATGGATTTCCACACCCCGATTGACGGGCGGCTGAGCCTGGGCCCGACTTGGAGAAGCGACGTGTCGCGAGCCACGAGAGAGTGGCTTGGCGACGGCGATACTTCGCTGCTCGTCGCTGAGGCTGGCGAACGCGTGATCGGCTTCGTCGTTGGCGCGGTAGTGGACATTGTTCTAGGCCTGAAGCCGTCGATTCTTGGGCACGTCGCGCACTTGTGCGTCACTTCGGAGTGGAGAAGGCGCGGTGTCGGGCGACTGCTTTTCTCGTCATTGAGGAGTTGGTTCCTTCGCCGAGGAACGTTGTCGATACATGCGTACGTGTCTCATCTCAGCCCGGTGTCCGAGGCATTCTGGCGAGCCCTGGGCTTTGAGGAGTACATCGAGCGGCTCTGGTGTGACCTGGTATGATGGGAGGTAACGATGAGTGAACTGCTGTATCAGACCGACAGCTACCTGCGCGAATTCGCAGCGACGGTCGTTGAGGTCGGTGAGGATGGCGTCGTACTGGACAGGACAGCCTTCTACCCTCAGGGCGGAGGGCAGCAGAGTGATACGGGGATTCTGCGCGATGAGAGCGGCCGCGAGTACGTGGTGAGCAAGGTACAGAGGATCAAGGGGAAGGTCGTTCACAAGATCAAGGGCACGCCGCCAGCGGAGGGGGGCAAAGTCACGGGAGTGATCGACTGGGACCACAGGCACAAAATGATGCGCACTCACACCGCTCTGCATATCCTCTGCGGGGTGATCTGGCGGGACTTTGGAGCGTCTGTCACGGGAGGTAACATGGAGCCGCTCAAGGCGCGCATGGACTTCGAGCTGGAGAGCATGAGCTCCGAGTTCTCCGAGGAAGTAGAAGCCAAGATCAACGAAGAGGTCGCGGCGGCTCGCCCTGTGCGCATCGACATCCTGCCTCGCGAGGAGGCCTTCAAGATCCCGGATCTCATCCGTACGAAGATCAACCTGTTGCCTGAGAGCATACAGGAGGTCCGTGTGGTCGAGATAGAGGGCCTGGACTTGCAGGCCGACGGGGGCACTCACGTCGCCAATACCAGCGAGGTCGGGCGGATCAGGGTGACCGGCCACGAGAGCAAGGGGCGCATCAACAAGCGTTTGCGCATCGAAATCGACGAATAGCAGGAGGTTGGCCCCATGTTTCGAGAAGTTCCGAGCAAGGTGGACTTTCCGGCTTTGGAGAGGCGGATTCTAAGCTGGTGGGAGGAGACCGACGCCTTTGACAAGCTCGTCGAGAAGAACAAGGGGAGGAAGCGTTGGTCGTTCATAGATGGGCCTATCACCGCCAACAACCCCATGGGAGTCCACCATGCCTGGGGGCGCACCTACAAGGACCTGTTCCATCGGCATAAGGCGATGCAGGGACACGAGATACGCTATCAGAACGGTTTCGACGGGCAAGGGTTGTGGATCGAGGTGGAGGTGGAGAAAGAGCTGAGCTTCACTTCGAAACGCGACATAGAGGAATACGGCATCGCCCGGTTCGTAGAGAAGTGTAAGGAGCGGGTGCGCAAGTTCGCAGCGATCCAGACGCAACAGTCGATCCGCTTGGGGTACTGGATGGACTGGGACAACTCCTACCACACCATGTCCGATGAGAACAACTACACCATCTGGCTATTCCTGAAGAGGTGTCACGAGAAGGGCTGGATCTACAAGGGGCGAGACGTGTTGCCCTGGTGCCCACGTTGCAGCACAGCCATCTCCGAGCATGAGATCGTCACAGAAGGCTATCAGGAACTGACTCATCCCAGCGTCACCCTGCGCTTTCCTCTCGTGGGCCGAGAAGGCGAGTCACTCCTCGTGTGGACGACGACACCTTGGACGCTCAGCTCCAACGTGGCAGCGGCTGCGCACCCCGAGGTGACATACGTCAAAGTCCGGCAGGATGGCCAGTACCTGTACCTGGCCCGCGAAGCGGTGTCGGTGCTCGATGGAGCCTACGAGGTGGTGGAGGAGTTGTCCGGTGTGGAGATGGAGGGATGGACCTACCACGGCCCCTACGATGAACTGGGCCCTCAGCAGGGCGTCGAGCACAGGATCATCCTTTGGGATGAGGTGAGCGAGACCGAGGGCAGCGGCATCGTACACATCGCGCCCGGGTGCGGCAAGGAAGACTTCGAGCTGGGCGAGGAGTATGACCTGCCGGCGATAGCTCCACTGGATGAGTTCGGGGTCTTCGTGGACGGATTCGACTGGCTCACGGCTCTCAACGTTGCTGACTCGGCTGAGCTGATCTTCGAGGACCTGCGGAAGAAGGGACTGCTGTACAGTGTCGAGGAATACACGCACCGCTATCCCGTCTGCTGGCGCTGCCAGAGTGAACTGGTGTTCCGTTTGGTGGACGAGTGGTACATCTCCATGGATGAGCTTCGTTACCAGATCATGGATGTTGTGCATCAGATACGATGGATACCGGAGTTCGGCCTGGAGCGAGAGTTGGATTGGCTTCGCAACATGGATGACTGGATGATCTCGAAGAAGAGATACTGGGGCCTTGCATTGCCCATTTTCGATTGTCAGTGTGGCCATTTCGAAGTCATTGGTAGCGAGGACGAACTGAAGGCGAGGGCAGTCGAGGGGTGGGATGAGTTCGAGGGGCATTCACCCCACCGGCCGTGGATTGACGGCGTGAAAATCCGTTGTCCCGAGTGTGGCAAGCTCGTGTCGCGGATACCGGACGTGGGCAATCCGTGGTTGGATGCGGGCATCGTCGCGCTGTCTACCCTCAACTACAGGCACGATAGGGAATACTGGGAGAAGTGGTACCCAGCGGACTTCATCAGCGAGTGCTTTCCTGGTCAGTTCAGAAACTGGTTCTACGCTTTGCTGGCAGAGAGCACAGCCATGGAGAACAGCCCCCCGTTTCTGAAGGTCTTTGGGTACGCTCTCGTCAAGGACGAGCATGGTGAAGACATGCACAAGAGCAGCGGCAACGTGATCTGGTTCGACGACGCTGCCGAGATGATGGGCGTGGACGTGATGCGCTGGATGTACTGCTCCCACAATTCCCGGGTCAACCTCCACTTCGGATATGGCCCGGCGGATGAGGTGCGGCGACGCTTTCTGATCCCTTTGTGGAACATCTATTCGTTCTTCACAACCTATGCGCGCATCGATGGCTGGATCCCGCAGCGTATGGAAGAGACTGGTACTGCCAAACAGCCATCGAATCTGCTGGATCGGTGGATCCTGTCGAGGCTTCAGGTGGTGATCCAGGAGGTGAACGATGACCTCGAGGGCTGCGATGTGGCCGCCGCCACACGTACGGTAGAGGCCTTCGTGGACGATCTCTCCAACTGGTACGTGCGGCGGAGCCGTCGTCGCTTCTGGAAGAGCGAGCAAGATGAGGACAAGAACCTGGCGTACTGGACCCTGCACGAGTGTCTGGTTACTCTGGTGAAGTTGCTGGCTCCCTTCATGCCTTTCGTTACGGAGGAGATGTATCAGAATCTCGTCTGCTCGGTCGTGCCCGATGCCCCTGGGAGTGTGCACCACTGCGACTTCCCAGTGCCGGACGAGGCCCTGGTGGACGAGCGGCTGATGTCGGACATGGAGCTGGCGATGAAGGTGGCGAGCCTTGGCCGTTCAGCCAGGGGCCTGGGCGGCATCAAACTGCGGCAACCGCTGTCGGAGGCCGTGGTGGCCGGTCCCTTTGGTGGACGAGAAGATCCGCTGGGTCCCCTGGCGGCCCTGGTGCTTGATGAGCTCAATGTCAAGCAGCTCCGGTTCACCGAGGACGCGAGTGAAGTGCTGACCTATGTGCTGAAGCCCGATCTACGGGTTCTGGGGCCCAAGTACGGAGCGCAGTTGCCTCGGGTACAGAAAGCGGTGGCACGCCTTGACGCGCGAGAAAGTGCCAGGAAGCTACTGGCAGGCGAAGCGCTATCGCTGGAGGTCGGCGGTGAAACGATCCACGTGGCGCCGGAGGAGGTCTCCGTGGAGACGGAACCTCGGGAGGGGTACGCGGTCTCTGAAGAGGGAGAGTACGTGGTGGGCGTGGATCTCACGCTGACCAAGGATCTCATAGAGGAAGGTCTGGCCCGCGAAGTGGTCCGGCGCATCCAGAACCTGCGCAAGGAGGCGGATTTCAGGATCGAGGACAAGATCTGTACCTACTACGAGGGTGACCCAGAACTGGCCGGGGTGATGCGGGGGCACGCGGATTACGTCAGGCAGGAGACGCTTTCAGAGGAACTGGTCGAGGGGGCGGGCCCGCAGGGAAGCCACAGGGGACGGTTTGAGATCGACGGGAAGGAGATCACGTTTCATCTATTGACCGTGCGCGGTGAAGCAGGGCCTGGATGACAGGGGGTTGCTTGCTTCTGTGATCGAACTCGACTAGAATGGAAGTGAAGGTCGAGCGATGACCAGAAACGCTGGAACTTGACTGATAGCAGTGTGGGCCACGTTCGGCGGTGATGGCGAGGCGCTGGTAGGTCGAGTGGTCGGGGAAAGAGGCAAGAAGTGCCGAGGGCGTACGCTGATCTGAAAGAGGAATTGGAGCAGGAGGTTGTCCGCCTCGGTGAGGAGATTCGGCAGCTTGGCGCGCCCGAGGAAGAGCGGCCCGGGTATGGCAATCACATGGCCGACGACGCCACAGGCGTCTTCGAACAGACCAGGAATCTGTCCCTGTGTGCCAGCCTGAGGGAGAGACTGCGACTGGTGGAAGAGGCGCTGGCCCGCTTCGACACGGGGACGTACGGCACCTGCGAGGATTGCGGGCGTACGATAGAGTGGGGGCGACTGAAGACTCTTCCAGATACGAGGCTCTGTGTACAATGCGTGCGACGCCACGAGAGGAATCAATAGGACGAGAATCCGCTTTGGTGAGCGGCAAGGCAGGGTGGGCACTGTTCTTGGGAGTAGCCGCCGTTGTTCTTGTGGTTGACCAGATCACCAAGTACATCGTGCTGACGCATCTCGCTGTGGGAGAGGTGTGGAATCCTATCCCGATTCTGATGCCCTTTGTCAGAGTCACACACATCACCAACACGGGGGCGGCCTTCGGCATGTTTCGGGAGTACGGGGTCTTCTTTGCCATTGTCGCTGTCGTGGTGGTGATTGGCATCGTAGCCTTCTATCGCTATCTTCCGCCGAGCCAGGGCTGGCTGAGGGTCAGTCTGGGACTCCAGTTGGGTGGAGCACTCGGCAATCTGCTGGATCGAGTCCATTGGGGCAATGTGGTGGATTTCATTGATTTCAGGATCTGGCCAGCGGTATTCAATCTGGCTGATACTGCTATCGTCGTTGGCGTGGCCATCTTGGCCTTCTTCCTTCTGTTAAGCAAGCAGGAAGGCGACTAGGCAGTGAAGCGACCACGGTAGAGTGAGGTCACAGTCTGTCCTCCGTATGCACCGAGCGCTGAGCTGGCCTCGGTGCTTTTTTTTGATATGGTGAGCCGATGGAGAGGAATCTGCGACTGACGGTCACTCAGGGTGGGGAGCGCGTGGACAAGTACGTGGCAGGGGAGGTTCCTTCTCTCTCACGCTCGCAAGTCCAAGACCTCATCGCTCGAGGGCTGGTCACGGTCAATGGGATCGAGGTCAAGCCGAGCCAACGGCTCAAAGAGGGGGATTCAGTCGGTGTGATCGTACCGGCCGTGGAAGAGGTCGAGTTGGTGCCAGAGCGAATCCCTCTGAGGATTGTGTACGAGGATGAGGATCTAGTGGTGGTGGACAAGCCTCCGGGTTTGGTCGTCCATCCCGCTGCCGGCCACCGGAGCGGTACGCTGCTCAACGCTCTGCTAGCTCGGTACCCAGACCTGCCGTTGGATGAAGAGAAACGTCCGGGCATCGTGCACAGGCTGGACAAGGATACCTCTGGACTCATCGTAGTGGCCAGGAGCCACGATGCTCGGGAGAACCTACAGGCTCAGTTCAAGGCCAGGGAGGTACTCAAGGTCTATCTGTCGCTGGTGGAAGGCGTGGTGGAGCCAAGGAACGGGGTGATAGACGCGTCCATCGGTCGGGACACCAGGGATAGGAAACGCATGGCAGTTGTGCCGAGCGGCGGCCGTCTTGCGGTGACCGAGTTCCGCGTCTTGGAGCGGCTAGGGGAGTACACCCTCCTGGAGGCGAGACCCAGGACAGGGCGCACGCATCAGGTCCGGGTGCATCTGGCCTTTCTTGGGCATCCGGTCGTGGGCGACAGTGTATACGGTCATCGAAAGCGGCCTCTGGCACTGGAGAGGCAGTTCTTGCATGCTCATCGCCTGGCTTTCCGACACCCCTCCTCAGGCCGCGAAGTGGAGCTAGTGTCGGAGCTGCCGGCAGACTTGGAGCGCGTGCTGGAGATGCTGCGAAGGCCGAATCTGATCAGCGCAGACGAGTGGGAGCGGCTCGGACCGTTGGCCTAGGCGCTTTGGCTGCTCAGAGGATACGCGGGCGGGGCGGGCGGACGACATGAGTGAGGGAGTGGCTGACACGTGGTCGCGAACAATGACCGTGCAGCACTGAGAATCGTCGTCCTGGGGTCAGGACCGGCTCTGGCAAGTGCGAGCCAGGACAATACGTACTTCCTGGTGGAGAATGAGGCGGAAGGCCTGCTCATCGACTGCGGCGGAAGCCCGTTCCACAAGCTACTGAAGGTGGGGGCGGAGCCGAACCGACTGAAGGGAGTGATTCTGACCCATGCCCATCCGGATCACCTCTATGGACTTCCCTCACTCGTTCACGAATTGTGGCTCCATGGCAGGCGAGCACCACTGCGCATTTTCTCCAACCGCGAGACGCAGAGAGTCGCCCTGGCGTTGCTGGACCTGTTCGATCTCCGCAGTAGGCCCGTGCCGCTGGAGTTCCGGGTGATACCTACCGAAGAGGAACATCTGGCGATGGAGGACGAGGGTTTGATCGTTCATACCAGCCCTGTCAAGCACGAAGTCCCGACGATGGGGGTGCGGATCACCTCTCGCGCCACGGACAGAGCGGCCGTATTCTCGGCGGACACCAGCCCATGCCCGGAGCTCGTATCTCTGGCCAGAGGGGCCAAGGTGTTATTCCAAGAGTGCACTGTTGAGGAGCCTCACCCGTTTCACAGCACGCCCAGGCAAGTGGGGGAGATTGCCGCGGAGGCGGGCGTGGAAGAGGTGATTCTCGTACACTACCATCGCCATCTCGTAAAAGAGCCGCAAGTGACCATTGCCGAGATAGCGAAACGGTATCCGGGGCCCGTTCGGTTCGCCAAGGACTTCGATGTGTACGAGTTGTGACGAAGGAGTGGGCAGGCAGTGCTGGTCTGCTACTGGCTTCTGGAGGCGCAGAGTTCGTCCAGGCCCATGTTGACGAGTATCGCGGCCACGAGATACGCGGGAACCTGCGCTCTGGTGGGAAAGGGGTTCCTCTCGACGAGGGGCGAGAGTGCTTCTCCCAAAGCTACCATCAGCTTCTCGTTGTCTTGTAGCTCAAGGTCATCTTTCTTCGCTTCGTAGCCCCATTCGTCGCAGACGAATTCCTGAAGCCTCGGTAGGAATTCATTGAGCCAGACGCGTCCCTTCCCCTTGAAGCGGTACGAGGCCCTTTGCCCGCCGGGGGAGGAAGCACCGTAGTAGCGGTCCAGTTCCCTGAATAGCCTCTTCTGGTCCCACTTCAGGTATCTCTGTATCTCCTGCTTCTGGGATTCTGAAAGCTCAGGCATTGCTCATCTGGTCCCCGATTTGGTCTGCTCCTTCTGGAGACTATATCACAAGGGAGGAAGGTGGTCAAGAAAGGCCTGGGCTAGGCAAAGCAGCGGCCGCAAGCCTGTTAAGGACGCGGGCGTACGCTTGTGAGGTTCATGGGTCGAATGCCGGGTAGGTGGCCTCAAGTTGATGATGGAAAGCGTATCGCCGTCTGTTGGCCAGGGTGCCTTGATCCGAGGTATTGTCGAGGCTATAATGGCGTAGTTCTCCCCTCTTCATTTCTGGATAGCGAAAGGAGACGGACTTGAAAGGCGAGCTGGTCCGCGTGTGGACGGAGGACGGACTTCAACTACAGGGCCTGTACTGCGAGCCGCAGAGGAGCAGCAGGCTTCCGGCAGTGCTCCACATTCATGGGGCCTCCTCCAACTTCTACCGTAGCCAGTTCCTGGATAGGCTGGCCGACAAGCTGGTCGACCGAGGCTATGCGTTTGTCACTGGGAACACGCGAGGTCACGACATCGTGAACACACTCTATGCGAGGGATCCGACCGCGAGCAGGCGCATGGGCGTGGCCTTAGAGGTCTTCGAGGAGTGCCTGCTGGACATCGCGGCCTGGTTGAACCTTCTGCAAGAGCGCGGCTTTCAGGAGATGATACTATTAGGGCACAGCTTTGGGGCGCACAAGGTGGCCTTCTATGCAGCCGAGACCTCGGATGAGCGAGTGAGGGGACTTGTCTTCATGTCACCGGCTGACCAGGGTTTCTGGCTAGAGTCGGTAGGAGAGGAGCTGGAGCCGATGCTGCGTTCGGTCAGCGACATGGTGGCGAGTGGGCAGGGCAAGCGTCTCTTCGAGGGTTCGATTGCGCCTTACCCCATGTCGGCGAGGACGATTTACAGTCTTTTCGTCTCAGCGAAGTCGGACATCTTCAAGTTCGGCAGGCCTGACGAGCCGTGGGAAGTGGTGGCCCGATTGAATTGTCCCATACTGGCCATGATGGGCACCGTGGCCGAGTTTACCCGGCCGACACCAAGGGAGGCCCTGGCGACTCTCAGGGCCAAGGCCGTCTCCACCCCTCGGTGTGACACCATCGTGGTGGAGGGCGCCCCTCACAACTACCGGGGATACGGGACCCAGGTCACGGAAGCTATAGTGGGCTGGCTAAACGATGTTGTTGGGGCCTGACGCATGGCGCAGACGTTCCACGGAGGCATTGCGCCCCGCTGCCGGTTGACTGCTACCCGGGGAGCTGGCCGACGGCGTGAGCCGGACCAAGGCTCACGCGTCCCCTAAGAGCACGTTTCTCAGACTGTCGACGCTCATCAGTTGACCAGCTACCTTGCTGGATGTATCATCTTGAGGTGCATGATCTCCAATTGCACCGCACGGCACCTATCGTTGGCAGCGATATGTCGCCGCTTGCAAGGACGTGATGGCGCATATGTCAGAACGCAGCGACGACGAGCGGCTGGTAAGGCGTGCGCAGAAGGGCGACCGAGCCGCGTTTGGCGAGATCTATGAGCAGCACCAGCCTGCGGTGTATCGCTACGTGTACTACCGCGTCGGAGACGCGTGCACAGCCGACGATCTCACATCGACAGTCTTCACGCGGCTTGTGGAGACGATCGACAGCTACCGCTATCGAGGCCGCCCCCTCTTGGCTTGGATCTACACTATCGCCCGCAACGTGGTGTTCGACTACCATCGGGGCACTGAGCGCTCGAGGGTGGTGCCTCTCGACGAGCAACTCATAGACGACTCCTCCAACGTGGAACGAGCGGTCCAGCAGCGGCTGACTCAGAGCCGCTTGGCAGCGGCAATGGCTCAACTAACCGAAGAGCAGCGCCAGGTCATCATCTTGAGATTCATTGAGGACATGACCTGCAAAGAAGTCGGTCTTATGCTCGACAAGTCGACTGGAGCGGTGAAAGCACTTCAGCATCGTGGTCTGGCGGCGCTGGGGCGTATCCTCAGTAGAGATGCCGGATAGCCTTGCGTTCTCACCGGTCCCAGGCACTTTCCTCTACCCGTATCCTTCTGTGCCTCTTCCTCGTTAGTCACTACAGAGAGCGTTCAAAGGCCGATGTGTCATGGCGAACGTGGATGACATTATAGAACGGTGTGTCGAACAGGTCGCAAGCGGACGGTCAACAGTGGATGATTGTCTCGCGGACTACGCGCAGTACGCGGATGTCCTCCGGCCTCTTGTGCAGACCGCACTGCAGATCCATGGATTGGAGCGACCGAAAGCCTCGCGCGCCGCGTTCCAGGCCGGTAAGCGCCTCATGATGGAGGCCGTTGCTCGAAGAGAGCGTGACCGTGCTACATCGCGCGTGGCTCTGCCCAAGTCCATCAGACGATTCGTTGCTTCCCTGAAGCCAATGGGCGGCCCTGGCGTGGCATGGGGCAGGCTGGCCCTGGTAGGCGGACTGGGGGCGGCCACAGTGCTGGTGTGGCTGGGGGCGGCGGGATTGCTTCTGCGGGCGTGGAACAGTGCTCTGATGCCGGAGACCTGCGTGGTGGCGGATGCAAGCGGCATCGTCCAAGTTCAGACCAATCCCGGTGGCGCGTGGCAACCTTTGGACACGGGCTGGGTGCTAGACTCAGGGCACCGCATACGCACCGGTGACCCGGCCAGCGTCACAGTAGGGTTCTTCGATGGTAGTACAACCTTGATGGGGCCAAACAGCGAGCTTCTGATCGCTCAGGTGGGGGCGCGGCGCGATAGCAGAGGCAAGTTGGTCGTGGTCGAGCAGGTGGCGGGCACGACACACAATCGAGTGCAGAGCCAGCCAGAATCGCTATCGCTCTTCCAGATTGAAACGCCCAGTGCCTCGGTGATCGTGCATGGGACCGAGTTCAAGGTGGGTGTGAATCCTGACAACTCGACCTCGGTTGTGGTGATCGAAGGTGAGGTAGCGGTGACCGGTCAACAGGTCACGGTCATGCTCACCGACGGTCAGGCGACGAGGGTGGAGGCCGACCAGGCACCTGGCGCAGTGGTTCTGGCCCCGTCGGAGGAGTTCGTCGAGAGACCGTCTGGGGGAGAACCATCGCCGCAGGTCCCGGAGCCCCAAGCATCTGTGGAGCCGAGTACACAGGACGAGACGCCTGAGCTGGATGCGAGCCCGAGTGAGCCGGCGGCGACAGGGACTACCGGTTCCAGGACTCCGGTGACAGAAAGCCCGGAAGCACCACTTGTCATACAGACTCCTACCAGCACCTCGGAAGCGATCCGGGCCGGCACACCGACGGCGACACCAAAGCCGCCCGCACGGACAGCGACACCAAAGCCACCCACCCTGACGGCGACACCAAAGCCGGCTCCTCCCACAGCAACGGTTGCCCCTAGCCCCAGCCCGAGGCCCACGGAGGTGGTAGAGGTCTTCCAGGCGAGCTACAAGGTGAGCAAGGGAGAACTCAGCGTCAAGGCCAGGACTAGTGTTCCGGGGTGCACGTTGACCTTGGTGGGCTTTGGCCCGATGGTGCCTGAGGGTGGCCACTGGCTGTACGTGAAGGAGGCGCTGCACCAAGACGATGTGCCATCAGCGGTCACTGTGCAGTCTAGCTGTGGTGGATCGGGCACAAGTCCGGTGGAGTGGGAGTGACAACGAGCCGAGGGGCTTGATGGTGGACATGTTTGTGGAGGGTATATGGCTGGCTACAGCACTTGCCAATCTTGTGGCTCTCACCTCACTCACCTGCAAGGCGCCACCGGTCGTGTGAGCATCTGTGGGCGCTGTGGCTGGGGCAGAGTCGAGCTGACCAATCAAGAAAGGACTCTTGCGGTCAGAGCCGGCTTCGCGCTCTCACCTATCCCGCAGCGGGCCAAGGCGCTTGAGAGGCGGCAGGCTTGATCGGAGAGGGTATATCGGCTGTGGGTGCGTAGTCGTCAAGGATGGTCGTGACAGGGGGTGGCTATGCTGAGCGGTGCACACACGAAAGAGGCCGGGGAAAACAGCGACATACTGCTGTTCGACGAAGAGCCAATGATCCTGGATCTGTTGACAGTGGTCCTGCAGAGGGAGGGATACCGGGTGACGTCCACTCGCTCTTGGGAGGAGGCTCTGCACCTGGTGACCACCCGGAGCTATGACCTGGCGATCGCCGATCTGGCGCTCCGTACAAGAGATGGCTGTCGCCTGGTGACGACTCTCAGACACGCTAGCCCTGAGACCCCTATCGTGGGCATGACTGCCTACCCTGCCAAGGAAACTGTGATGTTCGCCGAAGAGCACATGGAGGCTTTCCTTGTCAAACCGTTCAGCATTGGTGACCTGCTGAAGGTAGTGCGGAGGGCTGTGGACGGTCGCGTGCCTGGTCATACAGGCGGGATGGCCAGCTTGGTCCCTCGGCAGCAGAGTGCGGCGATGCTTGCCGCAGGTGGTTAGATGCGGACTTCTCCTCTCGCCCCGAGGTCTTGATCCGTTTCCGAGATCCACGGACCGCGCGCCTCAGACTGAGCGCGGCGGAGTTGCGGGCCGCTCAGATGGACACCGCTCTAGGTGTCTGACATCTGCTCTCTGGCCAGCCTGAACCCCTTCTCCAGTGCCCTAATGCTGGTCTCGGCGCGTTTTGAGCTCCCTTCAGAGAGAAGCTGCTCGAGTGCGTCCTTGGGTATCAGGTCGGAGGCAGCGGCCAGCGCGCCAAGCATGACCATGTTGGCCGCCTTCGCGTTTCCTGCTTCGGAGGCAGCTTCTATTGCGGCTACTGGATAGTGCTTGGCCGGTGACTGGCTATCGGAGGGAGGGCTTACAGAAGCAGAGTCGTAGAAGACGGACGTCTTGTTCGTCAAGATGGGGCTGAAGTAGTCGTATGCCGCTTGGGAGAAGGCGACGAAGATGTCGGGTTCGAGGACTCCGGGATAGACGATCTCTTGCTCCGAGATGACTACCTCGGCACGGATGAGGGTACCTCTCGCCTCGGCCCCGTAGGAAGGTAGTACCGAGACCTGTTTGCCAGCCTGCGTGCAGGCCCGGGCCAGGATGTCTCCTGCCAACTGTACCCCTTGTCCTCCCAATCCTGCCAGGAGCACTTCAGCTTTCCGCATACCACTCTCCGATCAGCATCTTGCCCTCCACGTCGTTCGGATCTGCTTTCTCGTGATCCACAGCGATCCGCTTCTGCCACTCAATCATGCTCCAGATGAGGCTCGGCCCTTCGTATCCTCTCCTGGCCCTGTTGGCTCTTCCATACTGAGTCGGACAGAGTGACAAGACATCCATGAACGCGAACTGGTCGAACCTCAAGACGTTGATGATACCCTTCTTGAGCTTGCGAGGCTGGGCAACCGGGAAGCGCGCCACGTAGGGCGCTCCTGCCCCTCGAGCAAGCGCTGCGAGATCGAAGGCCCGCTCGGGATTGCCTTGCCGGGTGGTGGACGTGATGTCTCCCTGGGGAGTGGTCGCCGAAACCTGTCCACCTGTCATGCCGTAGAGCAGGTTGTTGAGGCAGAAGACCTTGATGGGCACGTTGCGCCTTGCGGCATGGATGAGGTGATTGCCTCCAATGGTGGCGATGTCGCCATCGCCACCGATGGCGATGACGTTGAGTTCGGGTCTGGCCATCTTCACTCCGGTGGCAAAGGCCACGGCGCGACCGTGCGTCACGTGCAGGGTGTCCGCCCGGAAGTGGGGGCTGGGCACCCAGGCCGCGCACCCGATTCCCGAGACGAAGACGGTGCTCTTGAAATCCAGACCTACCTCGTCTACGGCCTGAAGAAAGGCATTCATGAAAATGCCATGGCCACAGCCGGGGCAGAACGGAGTGGACTGTCGCAAGTACTTCTCTCTAAGCGGTTGGACCATACGTGAAATCCCTTTCCTGACACCAGCAGATGTCAATGTGACTATCCTGCTGTACGAGAGTCCTGGTCCGCAGGAGTCGGGTCAGCTCTCGCGTTGGAGTAGCACATCGAGCACTCGACGAGGATCCATGATCTCTCCGTCGGTCTGCGAAACGAGCCTCACCGGCGTGGGTGTGTGTTGTTGGATTACTCCCGACACCTGTCCCGTGTTGGTCTCCGGCACGATGATCTCCTCACATCGATTGCCCCACTCCTGAACCAACCCTGCCGGGAAGGGCCAGATGCTCTTGAAGCGCAACATGCCCACCTTCTCCCCACGACTGCGGGCTTCGCTGACTGCCCATAGGGCGCTGCGGGCTGTCGAACCGTATGCCATTACGAGCCGCTGTGCGTTCTCTGTCTCGTAGAGCTCGTAGTCCGTGATCTCATCTACATGGGCCGTGATTTTCGTGGCTAGCCGGCTCACGAGCCGCCGCTGCGCTTCAGGATCCGCGGTCTTGCGCACACCATACTGATCGTGTGTTGACCCTGTGATGAGGAGTTGTTCGCCCTCCCCGAAGGAGGGCATTGGTGGCACGCCATCCTCCTCGTCGGTGCCGAAGGGGGGCGCCCCGGGCACCTTGATCCTGCTGAAGAGATCGACGCTTTCGGGCACGCGGAGGCTCTCGCGTAGGTGTCCTACGATGGCGTCTCCCAGGAGGATGACGGGCACGCGAAAACGTTCCGAGAGATTGAAGGCCCTGATCGTTAGATCATACATCTCCTGGACCGACCATGGGGTCAGGGCAATGATCTCTACTCCACCATGTGGTCCCCACTTGGCCTGCATTACATCGCCGCTCCCCGGGCGGCTAGCCTGCCCTGTACTTGGACCCGCTCGCTGGATGTCCACCACAACGCAGGGCGTCTCCGTCATGCAGGCGTAGCCGATGTTCTCCATCATCAGGCTGAATCCGGGGCCAGCGGTGGCCGTCATACTCTTGGAGCCGCCCCAGGAGGCACCGATCACAGCAGCCATGCTGCCAATCTCATCCTCCATCTGCACGAAGACACCATCGGTCTCGGGGAGGAGCGTGGCCATGTGTGTCATGATCTCCGAGGCGGGTGTTATGGGATAGCCGGCATAGAAGCTACACCTGGACGCGATGGCTCCCTCGGCACAGGCTTCGTCACCCATCATGTAGTAGGCGCCCGGCTTGAGGGTGCCGGGCAGGGTGGTCCAGCCTCCGCTGGCGCGTCCGTCGAGTCGCTTTGCCGGCTCCGCGGGCACGGGAGCTGGGCGGTCCGATTCCTCGGTGACCGTGATAGCGAGATCCGGGCACAGGTCCTCACATAGCCTGCAACCGATACATTCGTCAGGGTTCGTGACCTGAGAGGGGCGGAGTCCCTTGGAGTTTATGCGGTCACCCTCCGAGAATACCTCCTTGGGGCACGCGTTCACGCATATCAGGCAGTCGCTCCCCTTACAAATGTCTTGATCCAGTTCGATGTGGAATCTCTTGTTCTTGGACATAACGCTACCTTCTGCGGCGTTTTCTCAGCAACACTATTGTACCCCAAAGAGCCGGCCTCTTTCCACCCACCGCGCGGTGTCCTGCGGCGATCAAAGACTCGAACGGAAGACGATGGGGTCTCCCAGGGAAAGGCGCAGTTCGGCACCAGTCTTGCGGTCTTTGGCTCTGAGCAGGACGTTGATGTGGTTCGGGGCGTGCGTGAGGTCGAAGCCTGCTACTTCTCCAATCTCCTTCCCAGCCACTTCGACCTTGTCTCCCACCAATGCGATGCCACCCTCTTCGACGGAGAAGAAGGCCAGATAGGCTACTCTGTCTACCACACGGTTGGGGGCTGCTCCTGGATCGTCGGTGACCGCGAGCTCATGGATCTCGTTCGTGCATAGAGCTCGTGAGGGATGGATGATCAGTTCCATACCTCTCTCCTCGGAGCGAGCGTCCAGCAAACACACCACCCTGCCAGTCACATCGCTCTTGGCTGCATACGGATACTTGTCCAGGATTCCAGTCCCGTGCGGCTCTTTTGACATACGCTGACCTCCAGACTGAGTGTGGCGTACGAGGGGATGACGTGCGTAGCGGCTATGTGCCCGGACGTTGCATGCCATGGTTGGTATGCGGCACGTCCTTTCCTGGCACGAAGACACCGATCAGGGTGGCCAAAATCGCCGTGGCGGTGACCAGATAGAAGTCCAGCCGGTAGGACCGGAAGATCAGTCCTACAGCGCCCGCTTGCAGCACGATGGCGAACACTGTGGGGCCCAGGGTTCCGCCCAGGAAGCGCAATAGGTTGAAGAGACCGGTGGCTATGCCGAGCCTGTCGGGTGACACCACGAGACTTATGGCGGCGGGCGCTGGGGACTGGACCATGCCCATGCCAACTCCCGCCAGCACCAGAGGCGAGATCAGGCTCCAGACAGGCGTTGCTGGCCCCACCCGGCTGAGACCAAGCCCCGCTACGGCAACGGCTACCATACCTGACAGACACAGCAGCCTACATCCGTACCGGTCTGCGAGCCTGCCGGCCACAGGGGCCGAGACAGCCATCGACACCGGCAGACTGGCGACTATCAGGCCGGTCCTTGCGGATGTCTGGCCCTGTACCTCCAGGAGGAACAGGGGGATGAGAAACAACAGCCCGAATTGGCAGAAAGCTTGTATGAAGGCGATCATCGAAGCGGACGCGAAGGGCTTGTTGAGGAAGAGGTTGAGATCGACGAACGGTTCCTGCACTCTGCTTTCCGTGACCAAGAAGGCGATGACCAGGACTCCGCAGAGAACCCAGAGGGTCACACTGTACAGAGAAGTCCAGCCCAGGGTTGCGCCTTGTCGCAGATTGAACATCAGAACCAAGGTGGCCGCGGTGAGCGCCGTGGCACCGATGACGTCGAAGGATTGTCGCTCCGACCTGGTGTCGTCGGGCATGAGACGCCAGACCAGAAACAGCCCGGCAAAGCACAGCGGTACATAGGACAGGAATATCGACTGCCAGCCAAAATACTGGGTCAGGATACCACTCAAGGGAGGTCCCGCTGCGTGGGTAGCGCTGTTCGCCAGCGCCCAGATGCCCATGGCCCGACCTCGCTCTCCGGCGGGAAACGTCGTTCCCACCACGGCCATGATGGTGGGAAGGATGGGCCCATTAGAGATGCCTTGCAGCACGCGGAATAGGATCAAGATGGGGAAGCTTGGTGCGAGCGGGGCCAGGCAGGAACTAAGGGCGAAGACTCCCATGCCGGCTAGATACAAGCGTTTGTAGCCATACTTGTCTCCGAGGCGACCGAAAAGCGGCATGGTGACCGCGAAGAGCAGAATGTAGACGGTTACCGCCCAGATACCGGTGCCCACGTCGACGGAGTAGTGGTCCATGATGCTGGGCAGGGCTACGTTGACGAGGCTGTTGCCCAAGGTGCCGGTCACCGTGCCAATGAGCAGCGTGGAGAGGATGACCCAGCGTAGGCGGAAGGCCCTGTTGTCGGCGCCAGGCATAGGCTAGACTGTCCCCCCGCCATGGCGGTACTTCTGTGTGACCCCCAGGCCGTCCAAAAGGTTCTTCAGGGCCATTGTCTCATCATCGCCCATATCCAGGAGGGGAGCCCGCACGTGGCCTGCGGGAAGACCCAGAAGGCGCAACGCGGCCTTGACCACGATGGGGTTGGAGAAGCTGTACAGCGCAGACATGAGCGGGAAGTACGTGAAAAGTAGCTCTCTGGTGCGTTGCACGTCAGCCCACGAACGCCAAGGCCGAGAGAGCTCGGCCATCTCCTCTGGGATGACGTTGCCCGAGATGTTCGCCGTACCATGTCCGCCCAAGGCGAGCGTGGGTATGATCAGGCTGAATGCTGGGGCGTCACAGCACAGCAGATTGATCTGCTCGCCAATCTCTCTGCGGATGCGCACCAACTGGCCGATGTTGCCCATGGCTTCCTTGTCGGCGACGATATTGGGTATCTTGGAAAGCTCAACGACCGTGGGCGGATCAATGTTCACGCCCACACGCCCTGGATTATTGTAGATGGCCACAGGAATGTCTACCGCTTGGGCTACCGCCTTAAAGTGCTCGTAGAGGCCATCCTGAGTTGGCTTCAGATAGGGTGGCACCACCAGAAGAAGCCCGTCGGCGCCAGCTTGCTGAGCATGCCGGCTCAACTCGATCGTCTGCTTCGTGTTTCCGCAGGTTGTGCCCGCCAGGAGGGGTATCTTGTCCGTGGCGTAGGGCAGCACCCTGTCCAGTATCTCTCTTCGTTCCTCCATGGTGAGGGAAGGGGATTCCCCGGTCGAACCCATCAGCAGTAGCCCATTCGTTCCGTGCTGCGCCTGGAAGTCAATCAGTCTCTGAAAGCCACCAAAATCGATCTCGTCCTCTTCTGTAAAGGGGGTGGGAATGGCCACCCACGAACCTTCAGGCTTGATCATCTCGTGTGGTTACCTCCGTCCATAGTGGCGATCAGTGCCTGCTGCCTATTCGCGGGCCCGATCACCAGGTACCTTGTTCTGCAATTCCTGGGGTCGGATAACGAGGAGCGGAGTCGTGGTGCCTCGCAGTACCTTCTCAGTCACGCTGCCGAAGACCCAGCGGCTGAGGCCCCCGCGACCGTGGCTGCACATGACGACGAGATCTACATCTCTGTCCGCTGCGTAGTCTACGATTGCCTCCGCAGGATCACCTATGAGGACCTCGGTAGATACGTTCACTCCCTGTTCTCTCAACACGCTGGCGGCTCCCGCCACGGAGCGCCTGGCCTCGTCCTCCGCGCTCGCTATCTCCTGGTCCTTGTAGATGGGATGGTGGGCGACACGCGCGTCTTCTTCATTCTCGGGCAGGGCCACGGTCATCCCAGGTGCACGGGCTCGGTAGGCAGTGCCAGACCTCCCTGTCGGGGCAGGTATGACGCGGAGGATAACAACCTCGGTGTCTGGATGTCTGCCCAGCTCCACAACGTGCGGGAAGACGGCTTTCTGGGCCAGGTCCGATCCGTCACATGGTACCAGAATCCTCTTGTACATGGCCCCCTCCCGAAACATTCGACGATTGGCCGGCGTCAGTCTGAGGCTCCACGGAAAGATGCGGAAAACGAGGTGATGCCCACTCGTGCTGCTCTCTGGCTCCGCATGCCGCGCGAGGCCTCCATGGCCCGGTTTCTACCCGCTGCCGGTCCCTGCTGGGGCGGCCCTCACTCTCTGCTCGGGGTCCAATTCCGTGCGCAGCCAGTTAGCCACCGTCATGACGCCGAACACGGTGAGCGCAATAGCCAAACCAGGGAAGGTCACAAGCCACCAGGCGATGGTGATGTAGTCACGCCCGTCGGCGATCATCAGGCCCCAGCTCGACTGCGGAGGCTGGATGCCCAGTCCCAGAAAGCTCAGGCTGGCCTCGGCGAGGATGATGCGCGCGAGCTCCAGCGTGATCAGTGTGAGGGTGGGCGATATGAGATTGGGAAACGCGTGGAGAAGCATGATCCGGAGATCGCTGGCGCCTACCAGGCGGGCGGCGTCGATGTAGTCCTTTTCCCTGATGGTGAGCATAATACCACGGGTGATGCGGGCGAAGACCATCCATCCGTTTATGGAAAGCACGATGATGATATTCCTGGCGCTGGGACCGATCATGGTAATGATTACCAAGGCGAGCAGCAGTCCCGGAAAGGCGGTCTGGGTGTCTACGATGCGCATGATGATGTCATCGACGCGGCCACCATAGTACCCTGACATCAGGCCCGCTATGGTGCCCACTGTGCCGGCAAGGGCGATGACGCCGACGCCGACCATTAGCGAGACGCGCGCTCCAAAGATCAGTCGACTAAGGACATCTCGGCCCTGCTGGTCCGTTCCCAGGATGTACGTGTTCCCTTCCTCGTCCACGAAGCCTGGCCCGTTCAGTCTTTGGCCGATGTGGCCGCTCGTAGGATCGTGGGGGGATATGATAGGGGCGAGGAGGGCGGAAACCAGAACGGTGAAGACTATCACTGCGCCAGCGAATGCCACTTTGTCTCTGAGGAGGTCGCGTCCCAGTCGAATTAGGCCGCGCCACCGCCAGAGGGGATCTTCCACGTAGGCAATAGCCTGGTCAGCCAGAGAGAGTTGTCCTTCGGCCATTGTCGACCGTCTCCTTCGAACTTGAGCAGTGCTGGTCTATACCTAGTCTAGCCTGACCCGAGGGTCAAGCGAGGCGTAGACGAAGTCTATGGCGATGTTCATGGCGACGACGATCAATGCGACCAGGAACACATCTGCCTGGATGAGGGTCAAGTCGCGCTCCTCGATGGCTTGCATGGCCAGGAGTCCAAAGCCGGGCCAAGCGAACACCGTCTCGACCACGATGGTATACCCCGCCAGCATGCGTGTCAATTCCCAGGCAGCCAGGGTCACGATGGGAATGCTGGCGTTCTTGAGGGCGTGAGAGATGATCACCTTCTGTTCGGTGAGTCCCTTTGCGCGGGCGGTCACCATGTACGTTTTGTGCATCTCGTCCATCATGCTGCTGCGCACGATCTGAGTGATGCGGCCCCACGGCCGAGCAGCCAGGGTGATAGCAGGCAGGACAAGATGTCGGGGGGTGCCATAGCCCGAAGTGAAGAAGAGGTGAATGGATACCGAGAAGAGCAGAATGAGCATCAGTCCGAGCCAGAAGTCTGGGATGCACACGCCGACCAACGAGATGCTGGTGGTGATCTTGTCTAGCCAGGACCCTGGTCTCAGCGCGGCCAGGATACCCAGAGGTATCGATGCAGCGACGGCCAGGACGATGGCGGTGGAGCAGAGTTGCAGCGTCGCCGGCAGCCTCTCGAGCACCAGGCCCATCGCTGGCTGGCGCTGCCACAGCGAGTCCCCGAAGTCGCCTCTCAGGGCTTTCTTGGCCCAATCCCAGAACTGAACGAGTAGGGGATCGCGGAAGCCCATTCGCTGGGCGTAGGCCTCGACTTGCTCATCCGTGGCCTCGAGTGGCAGGCTCATGCGCGCTGGGTCTCCTATGGCGCGAGTGATGACGAACACCACTATTGAGACCCCGACGATCACGAATATGGACTGCAACAACCTGCGGACGAAGTAGGCGCCGATGGTGATCACCCCCTTCTGCGGGTACTGGGTGGGGCCGATCTGGGCCCCACCCAGGTCCTTCCGCTTCGCCTATTCGGTGAGAGTCATATCCTTGACGAAGATGCGCCCATCCAAACGTGGAGTCCACTCGAGATTCGGGTTCAGCCCGTAGATGTTGTCCAGATTGAGCAGGAAGATACAAGCCGCCTCTTCCCTGATGGTCTCCACGGCCTGATGGTACATCTGCTCGCGCAGCTGTAGGTCCGTCTCCGTCCTTCCGTCTAGCACCAATTGGTCGACATCGGGATTGCCGTATGCGGCCTGGCTACCCTCAGTGGTGAACAGTGCGGACAGAGTACGATCGGCGTCCAGCAGCACGTTGTCGTGTGCAGAATACTGGAGATCTGGGGCCGCCTCCGCGCCTGCGAAGAGCAGATCGAGCCAGTCGGACCACTCGACTATGTTGAGCTCGATGTTCAGGCCAACCGCCTCGAGCTGGGCGGCAATAGCCTCGACCAACTCCTTGTCCTTCAGCCAGCGCCCGGACTCGCCGATGAGTTCGAGGGTTGCGCCCGAGGCGCCAGCCTCGTCGAGGAGGTCCATTGCCATGTCGGGATCGTAGGGATAGGCTACCACATCGGGGTTATACCCGAAGTGACCTGGAGTAAGGATCTGTCCCTCGGCTACCACGGCATAGCCGCCGTAGAGGGACTGGGCAAGCGCCTCCTTGTCGACCGCGTAGTTGAGGGCCTGACGGACGCGCACGTCATTGAGAGGCTCGACGTTGGTGTTGATCCTGATCCAGGCGAACTCGAGTCCGGGGATAGCAACCGAGTTCTCGACCTGTGCCAGATACTCGGGTATCAGGTCGGTCACCACGTCCACTTCACCGGTCTGGAGCGCCGCCAGTCGGGTGGCAGCCTCCTCGATGGGCCTGAAGGTGACTTCGGCGATAGAGGGTGCGCCGCCCCAGTAGTCCTCGTTGGCCTCCAAGGTGACATGACTCCCTCGCACCCACTCCACGAACTTGTAGGGACCGGTGCCAACTGGCGCTTGGGCGAACTGATCGGGGGTATCGCTAGCGTACGCGGGAGGCACGATCTTCAGCCAGGTCATGCGCGCCGGCAGGGTGGGGTCAGGCCCATCGGTGAGGATATCGACGGTATAGTCGTCGACGACCTCGCCACCGATGATGCTGTCCACAAAGGAGATCTGCTCCGAGTTGAAGTCGGGGTCTATGATGCGCTCTGCGCTGAAGACAACAGCTTCGGCATTGAGAGGTTCACCGTTGTGGAACTCTATGCCTTCGCGCAACTTGAAGCGCCACGTCGTGTCGTCGATCTCCTCCCAGGACTCGGCCAGCTCGGGCATGATCTCGCCGGTTTCTGGGTCCCGGGTAAGCAGGTGTTGGTAGACATTGTCGTTGATCTTGTGCTCGTTTCCATCATCGGAGTATTGAGGGTCGAGCGTCGACGGGTCATTGCCGATCACGATGACGATGGAGCCGCTAGGCCCCGCGGGGGGCGGCTCCTCTGGTGGCGTGGTCGGCTCCGGCGCCGTGGTCGCCTCGGGGGCCTCTGGGGGTGTCGTCGGCGCGGCGGTCGGTGCTGGCGCGCCGCAGGCAGTCGCCAACAGGGATAGCAACAGAGCCGCGATGATGAATCTGCCGATATTCGATCTCACTTTCATTTCCTCCTTCGATAGTCGGCGGACAATCCATTGAGTGGTGCTCTAGCGGGTGTTTGGTGTCGATCACCTCCTTTCACGGCCGGGATTCGCGGAGATAACTGTCTGGTCTGTTTGGGTGTAGGAGTCAGCCCACTCTTTTCTCAAAGATGCCGCCCATGCCTGAGTCGGCCACCCTTTGTTCGATCTCCGTCACATCGGTGCTATAGAGACCCAATTCCTTCATGCGGTCGAAGTACACAGAGCCCGAGAAGGTGAACTTCTTGAACATACCTTCGCCAGCATCCATCTCTTCTTTGACATCGGCGATCATGTCGCCCACAGCGAGGCTGCGAGGGAGTTCGAGGAGGTCCTTGCCCATGGCGTGGCGGGCTGCGTTGTGCCCAGCCAGGGTACCAGTGCAGATGGCCTCCGTGATGCCTACGAGGATGCCAGCTTTCTCACCCCCGCAGAAGAGGTTGGCGATTCCCTCCACTCTCAGGTACTGATCTCGAGGAGACAGGGCCAGGAAGCGCATGGAGTTGCCGATACCGCCGGAATAAGGGTCTTCGAAACGGGCGTTCTCCAAGCCCGGCACCTTCCGCAGATCGATGAGGGGGTAGAAGGGAGCCATGAGTTTGGCGTGGCCGGTGTCGAGAAGGATCACGTTTTCGGCAAACGCTGGAAGAGCGTACTGCTGGCAGCTCTTGATGGCGAGCAGCTCCTTCTTGTGCTCCGCTACGTCTTTGGGAAGCGGAATCACCGCCACCCCGGTCTGGTCAAGCTCGCGCACCAACCCCTTGTCCAGGGAATCCTTGTTCAGCTTGCACGAGCCACTCATGGAGCCGAAGGAGCCGTCCGGTTTCTTGGCTTTCATCTCTTTGACACCGGCGCGCTCCGCGATGCTGACCCTACCGCCGAAAGTGGGACAGCGCGTGATGCACATCGCGCATCCATTTCCATACTTGCGGCAGTTGCCCTGCGGTCCCATGGTCCCTGTGGCCTCTACGAAGGCGTCGCCCTCAAAGGTCTGGCCGGTCTCGAGTTGGACTGCCTCGATCTTGTTTTCACTGGATACGACCTTGGTGACTCTGCTGACGGTCCAGATCTCCACCTGCTTCTCTTGCAGGTAGCGCCGAACAACGGGTTCCATCAGCGTGACGTCATAGAGGTTGGCGTGTTGGTGGCCGGGGAACTCAATGTTCGTGTGCCGGGAGGTAGCGTCACTCAGTTTGAAGAGATCTCCGGCGCCCATGGCGATCATTTCTTCAGTTGCGGTGAAGCGGCCGTTGTTGCGCATGATGCCGCCCACCTGGCCCGCCCCGAGCAGTGAATCGGCCCTCTCCAACAGGATGACGTCGGCGCCAGCCTTCTTGGCCGCGAGCGCGCCCGCGCAGCCTGCCCAACCCCCTCCAATGACTACAACCCTTGGCATACCTGTACTCCTTTCTGGCGTGAATCTCTAACCAATCTGGACGAGAGACAAGTGCTCATTCCCCTTGTGATACGCTACTCTCGGGAGAGGTCTGGAAACGATTCGGCATCTCGCTCGCCGCGGCGCCCCTTCTGCTCTCCAGACCCGAGAGGATCTTTTCGGGCGTGGCCGGGAGATCGTAGATGCGTACCCCGAGGGCATCATAGATGGCGTTGAGGATCGCTGGGGTAAGTGGAACAGTCGCCACTTCCGAAATCCCTTTGGCTCCCAAAGGACCGGTCGAATCTGGCTTCTCCACGATCAGGGTCCTGACCAGAGGGGCATCCATGATGGAGGGAAGGTGTAGATCGCGGTAGGTGCGCGCCTTGGGAATCCCTCGTTCCACAGGGTACTCTTCCGAGAGGGCGTAGCCTTGGGCCATGTGACAACTCCCCTCGATCTGGCCCTCTATCTTTTGTGGGTTGATGGCCCGGCCCACATCATGGGCAGCCAGCACTTCAAGCAGCTTGACCTCGCCGCTGCCTGGGTCTACCTCCACTGCTGCCACCTGTGTGGTGTAGGCGTACGCAGGATAGTTGCGGTACTCTTCGGGAGGGACGGCGCTCCGCCCGTCGACGTCAGCCAGGGCGAGCGTCTTGGGAGCGACGTAGATATATTCGGCTACCACCTGCTTGCCTTGCTCCCGGAGTTCGCGTTCCAGGTCCTCCAGCGAAACGTGGTTCTCGGTTTTCATGTGCACCACACCATCGGGGAAGAGCTCCAGTTCTTCGGCGGGTGCTGCCATCACTCCTGCGGCGGCGTGTAGCACCTCAGTCTTGAATCTCTTCGCGGCCTCCATCACGGCATTGCCGCTGATCAGCGTCTGCCTCTCGGCAACGGCGCCGCCGTGCCTGGGGGTGAGGGTTGTGTCGCCGGTGATGAGCTCCAGAGTGTCTTCAGGCAAGGGGAAAACCTGGCGCGCGATCTGGGCCAGCGTCGTACGGATGCCTTGTCCCATGTCCACCGCAGAGGCCCTCAGTTGGACCTTCCCGCCGGGCAGCAGGGTGAAGATGGCGCCGGCATCGTCCACTTTGCCCTTCCCCGCGCCAACGTTCTTGAAGCCCGACGCCACACCGATGCCCAGCTTCTTCCCCGGAGCTACCATCTTCTTGATTCTGGGTAGCTCCTCCTCCAGGGCCTCACGGGCCGCGGAGATCGTTTCCTGTATGGCCACGCTACGTCTGAGGATCTCACCGGCTGCGGTGGTGCTCCCCTCTTTCAAGGCGTTCTTGTAGCGCAATTCGAAGGGGTCCATGGACAGTTTGCGCGCTGCCTCATCGAGAAGGGATTCGATGGCGACGGCAGCTTGGTTGATGCCAAAACCACGGAAGGCACTGGCGTTGACGTTGTTGGTGTAGACGGCCCAGCCTTCCACACGCAAGTTCGGGACTTCGTATGGGCCGCACGAGAAGATACATGCCTGGTCGATCACTCGGGGCCCAAGGTTGGTGTAGGCGCCGGTGTCGGACAAGAGCTTGGCGTCCACCGCCAGAATTCTGCCTTCTCCGTCCAGCCCTACCCGGTAGTCCATCGAATATGGATGTCGCTTCACGCTGCGCTTCAGGGACTCCTCCCTGGTCAGAGTGAGCTTGACTGGCCTCTTGGTAACATAGGCCCCGAGCGCTATCAAAGGTTCTACAGTGGCGTCAATCTTGCTGCCGAAGGATCCACCCAGGGGCGTGATCTGGACTCGTATCTTCTCCTCCGGCACGGCCAGGACCTTGGCTAGTTGGGTCCTCAACTCAAAGGGGAACTGGGTTGGCACCTTGAGATTGAGGACGTCCCCATCCCAATAGACCACTCCCGACTCTGGTTCCAGATAGGCATGTTCGACAAAGGGGGTCTCGAAGTGCCCTTCCACAACCAGATGAGAGACGGCCAGACCTGCCTCCACGTCGCCCACCGTGTGCAGCAGATGCTTGCACAGGTTGCCATCCGGGTGGAGTTGGGGTGCGTCCTCTTTGAGGGCCTCTTGGGGTGAGAATGCTCCTGGCAGAGGCTCGTACTCCACCTGTATCAAGTCGCGCGCCTTCACTGCTGCCGCGTCAGTCTCTGCCAGCACCAGGGCCACCGGATCGCCGATGAAGCGCACCCTGTCGCCACAGAGGACAGGCTGATCCTGCTTGAGCGGTCCGAAACCATTGTGGCCAGGGACATCTCTCGCCGTCAGCACACATGCCACTCCGGATACCGCCTCTGCGGCCGCCGTGTTCACTCGCTCGATCGCTGCATGAGGGTGCTCGCTCCACAGCACCTTGGCGTGGAGCATGTCTGGTAGGTAGAGGTCGTCAGCGAAGGGGAGGCGTCCTTGGACCTTGGCCACCCCATCTAGATCGATCACGGATTCCCCATAGCCGCCGCCCAGAGATAGCTTCATTTCTCTTGGATGTCTGAGCCAGCGTGCAGCTAGCTTGACGGCATCTATGATCTTGGAATAGCCCGTGCAACGACAGACGTTGTGCTTCAAGCCCTCGCGGATTTCAGCGTCCGTGGGATCTGGGTTGACGTCCAGCAATGCCTTCGTGGCCAGAATCATGCCGGGGGTACAGAACCCACACTGCACGGCCCCAGCCGCCAGAAAGGCGGCCTGGATCGGATGTAGCACGCCTGGTGGGGAAAGCCCTTCGATGGTGACGATCTCGGCGTTGTCGAGTCTGGCTACTCGAAGCAAGCAGGACTTGGTTGCCTGGCCGTCGACCAGCACTGTACAGGCGCCGCAGTGGTTCGTGCTACAGCCGTTCTTGGTACCCGTCAGTCTGAGTTCGTCCCGAAGGAACCTGAGCAAGGTCATCTCAGGTGGCAAGCTGGAGCTGATCTGCTCGCCGTTGATGTTGAGAGAGACAGTAACCACGACTTGCTCCAGTTCAGCGTGAGGCTGGTTCTCGCTATCCAGCAGGTGGCTGGGCACCTATCATCGCGGGATAGGTGCTGGTCGAACCTGGCTAGTGGTGCTGCTGCCGCCCCTCGACGATCGCCTCCCACTTGTGCACAGGGGGCAGCTCACTCTCTTCCGACTCTGTTACTACGTCTATGAAAGTAGGTCTGTCGCTGCGGACAGCCTCACGGATGGCGGGTCCCAGGTCGCCCGGCTGGTCGACTCGGAGGCCCTGCAATCCGAAACCTCGCGCAATCGCTGCGTGGTCGGTGTCGGGTGAGAAATCGACGGACACATATCGGTCGTCATAGTACAGGTGCTGAAGCGTCTTGATCCATCCGAAGCAGGAGTTGTTGAACTGGAGGATGGTGACGGGCAGCTTCAGGCGCGCAATGGTCTCCAGTTCCCCCACGGACATACCGAAGCTGCCGTCGCCGATCAGGCCTACAACTGCGGCTTCCGGTCTGGCGAGTTTGGCTCCCACGACCCCCGGGAGCGCATAACCGAGTCCGCCATAGCCCCGAGGGATGATGACATGCCTGCCCGCAGGAGACCGGTAGAAGGCGGACGTGAACGGTGTGCCCGTGCCTGCGTCGGCCACGATGACGCTGTCTGAAGGCAGCGCGTCTGTGAGTTCCTTCATCACTCGCTGGGGTTTGATGGGGATGCTATCGCTCACCATCTTGGGAAGAACTGCGTCCCACCAGTCCCTGGCCTGGGTGGAGATCTCGGCCAGGAGAGCTTCGTTGGGGTGGCGCTGCCCGTGGCTTGCCGACAGTGCTTCGAGCAAGTCTGCCAGGGCCAGCTTCGCGTCTCCAACCAGCCCCACGGCCGTGGGGTAGTTGTTGCCTATCTCCTTGGGGTCGACATCGACGTGGAGGATGGTCACTCCGGCTGTAGGGGAGGGGAGCGTCCAGTTGAGGGTGGTCACAGAATCTGTCTTGCAGCCGACGTAGAGAACCAGATCTGCTGCCGCCACCAGACGGTTGGCGTATGGGCGTGCCCCATTGCCTCCCACGATCCCGATACTCAGGGGATGGTCCTCTGCGATGCTGCCCTTGCCGTTGATGGAGGTTCCGACGGGTAAAGTGAGGGCTTCCGCCAGCTTGGTGACCTCGTCCCACGCCTGGGAGATGGTTGCTCCACCCCCGGCGATCAAAAGCGGGCGTTCGGCTCTCACCAGCAGGGCGGCCGCTCTTTCCACCATGGCCGGGTCGGGTCGGGTTCTGAACGCGGGATAGGTCTTGTTTTCCTCCTGGGCATGGAGTTGGATGGAACCGATCTCTTCGTCCAGGACATCATGAGGGAGGGCTATCTGCACCGCGCCCGGGCGGCCGCTGGTGGCAATGCGGAAGGCCCTGTCCAGAATCTCGGGCGTCTTCTGGGCGACCTTGATTCGAGTGCGCCACTTGGTGACCGGCGCGAAGAGCGCTTCCTGATCGAGTGCGGTGAGCACACCCTTGTCGTCACCCGTGAGGGGCGTGTCGCTGGTGAGGACGACGAGCGGTATCGAGGACGCATGGGCCTCCGCAACACCGGGCAGGATGTAGGTGGCCCCGGCTCCGCTCGGTCCCTCGCAAACGGCCGGCCGAGAGCTTAGTCGGGCATACACGTCGGCCATGAAGGACGCCGATCTCTCATCCCTGGCCAGGATGTGCCTGATGCTCCCCGGTGCATCGTATAGAGCATCGTAGAGGGGCATACTCGTATCGCCGGGCACGCCGAAGATGTACTCGACACCATACGCCTCCAAGAGTCTTGCGATGGCCTCAGCAACTTTCACAGAAGCGACTCCTCTCCATCGTGCTCGGTGTCCGCTGACTGCTCCGCCGACATCTCCTCTAGAACGCTGTGCAAATGCGCCTTGAGTCTCTGTTCTGCCAGATCTGGGTCTCTCTGTTCGAGCGCCTCCAGAATCCACTTGTGCTCTCCAATGGACTTCTCCAGACGCCCTGAAATCTGGTCTGACATCAGTCGGAAGCGCTGCGTGTGGTCGTCCAGGTTATGCCAGATAAGCTGTAGACGCTCGTTGTCGGCCGACTGGAGTATCAGGTAGTGGAATTGCGCTCCGTACTGAGAGGCAAGTGGCCTGTCTCCCATCTCCAGGGCCCTCTCCATCGATTGCAGGAGTTCCCTCGCTCGAGCGAGTTCGCTCTCTTCAAGGAGCGGGGTTGCGAGACGGGCCGCCAAACCCTCCAGTACCGCCCTCAACTGGAAGATCTCTCGCACGTCCCGCAGCGTCACCTCTCTCACGTACGTGCCCTTGTAGAGCACCTTGGTGACCAGTCCCTCGCGCTCCAGTTCGTGGAGCGCCGTCCTCACGGGGGTCTTGCTGATGCCGAGCTGATTGGCCAGGTCGCTTTCCACCAAGGCTTCGCCAGGCTTGAGTCTGAGGGTCAAGATAGCTCTCTTGATGGCCAGGTACGCCTGGTCCTTGAGGGAGGCCGGGGCTGCGATCTTTTCCAATCCCAGCGTGTCGCTAGGGGCCGCGGGGGGGCTAGGGTACATCTGTCACCTGCCTGGTCCTGATGCAGAGAGAAGTACGATATATCATATACGAGACACTATGTCTAATATACCGCACTTTCAATCTGCTGTCAAGTCGAGTATCGGCCCTGGCCGGCAGTTTTAAGGTAGGAGAGGGTGGAGGTGGGGTGGGCGGAAAGGCGCGGCTGGGGTTGAACGAACATCTGGCGCGTGTGTGTGTGGGTGGGGTGGGGTGGACATTCAGGACGATCTGAGGACGGATGGAGGTGGGCTGGAGAACTTGGCGAGCTGTGGAGCTAGACTCGCGAGTGCTTGAGGCTGGGCCACGAGAGACGGAACTGTGAGAGGGGCACCGTTGTCTGGGAGGAGAGGGCCGGACAGGTGGTGATGAAAGAGATAGGGGGGCCGGCGCCTCTTGTTCCGGGCGATAGACAAGGCCAACCGGACACGGGCAGGGGGCCTCTCTGCGGACATCCTGGCAGAGACGCTGGACCGTCGGGCGGAGCAATCTGGGGTCAAGTCCCTGGGCTGGCACGACATGCGGCGGACCTGCTGGACAACGGGACCGATATCGCGACCGTGGCGAAGGTCCTGGGGCAGGCCAGCGTCCAGACGACGGGGAGGTACGACCGTCGCGGGTCCAGGGCGGTCGCGAAGGCGCTGCAGTCCCGGCACGTCCCCTACAGACGTCGCCAGACTGCGGAATGACGGACTGGGAGCCAGCGCCAGCATCGCCCCTGGCTTGCCCTGGCTATCGCTGGGACCTGCTATGTAGGGCGCAGACCCCCTAGCACCATGATGACCGAGGGGGGATTGGCGTTCGGCGGGCTTCTGGGGTGCTTGGGATCCCGTGGGGGGAACTCACGGTAGGTTGTCGTCTACATGACCGCAGAGATTGCAGTAGGCAGGCCCGCAATCAGATTGGTGCGCTTGGTGAGTTGCACGACGTACCAGTTACTCCAACCTGGCTTGAATCCACGAAGTGATGCCCTCTAGGTCCAGCTCTCCGCTGGCAACATCGGTCGCGAATTGCACAACCTCATCCTGGGTAATCGCCGCAGACAGCTCGCAGCCATTGAGACGTAGGAACCAAAACGCACAGAATGTCCCTGTGCGCTTGTTGCCGTCCAGGAAGGGATGGCCCACGATGATCTGAAATGCGTATTTGGCTGCTTTCTCACCTAGGGATGGGTACAACTCGTCGTTGAGCCTAGCCTGAACTACGTCAACGGTATAGCGAAGGCTGTTGGGATTGAGTAGCCTGCCAGCGCCATCCCGAAATCCACCTGTTTCCAGAATCAGTCGTCTGTTCAGTGAGACTATCTCCTGGAATGTCAAGTACCTTATCACATCTCAGCGAGTTTCTCCCATGCGTCGCGGTACCTGCGGACGACGTCCTCCATGATAGCATCCGACGCTACGTCGTCGCTCGCGCTGGCACAGTCAACGGCAAAGTAGTAGGGCTGAGCGGTGGGCTCAATGCGGATTAACACTTCATGCGCGGAAACCTGTGAGTCTGGACTCTCCACGTGCAATTGTGCTATCATTCTCTGAATCCTCCAGTACCTCCATCAATGCTTTGCGCCTTATCCACTGGAAACCGCGAAACGGAGTCACCAGTGCAATGTCTACGGCCCCACCTACGGTAGGGACTTCGTTGGCGAACCTCTGAAATGTGCCTGTCGCATCGATGAGGAATTCACTCAGATCTATGGCGTCCTGTAGTGAGAACAGCGGGTACTTGAACCCGAAGCGCTGGTCCTCACGTCCTATGTCCCAGAGTTTCTGTACGACCTTCTGTTCACCTCCTACGGTGCAGCCTATTATGTCGCGTCTGCGCAGGACGTTCTGGCGGCCAACGTAGGCCTCGTAGGTGACACCAACTTGTCTCTCGTCAACCTCCTCATACCCGTTCAGGTGGAAGGCCGCTGGATACTGGTCGAGCGGTCCCTCCTCTTGGTAGGTTGGGTATTGGATTAGAAGTTGCTCCTCTAGGTAGACGATGAGTGCATCCCTGGTAGCCTCCAACGTCTCACTGCTCTCAGAGGACCGTTCGAACTGCTCAAGATGATTATGGATGCTTCTCTCATTGATGATGCCTTGACCGAAATACCCAAGGGCGAAGCGACCGTGGACGGGAAAGAGCTTCTGAGTGAAAGACGACGCAGAGAACGGAAACGCGATGGGTGGTAGTGCAAGGTCGCCCGCAGCGATTTTTTGCTTGCAGCTAGGACACTCGACCTGCATTCCCTCCGCAACGATCTCAACGCGCGTCTGCGAAGTCGAAAGACTGTCAGCAGCCACGACCACCCCGTCCGGCACCCTCAGTGAGACAATCAGGCTCATGTGCTCATCTTCCTTCTCCTGGACTAGGTCAGACCCCTAACTGTCCGCATAAGCACCACTATTATACCAGAACTGCCCAACTCTGCCAAGTGTCCACCCAACGAGGTCCTACCGTCGGGAGGCGGCACCTGATAGCGATTGTAGCTTCGACGGCTGTACTCGGCAAGTAGCCTTCAAGCCATCTTTGCCACCGCAGCGGCCAGGTCATCGAAGCCGCTGGCGTGGACATAGCGCATGGTGGTCTTGATGTCCGAGTGGCCGCGAGCCGCATAAGCACAAACGGGCTCACCCCCGTCGGGAGCGCTATTGTGGCGAAGGAGAGCTGCGAGCACGAGGATCCGCAGCCGTTGGGTGGGTGTGGGAAGATCCGCCGTTTGGTGGCGCGAAAAAGCCCCGATGAACATCCATCGGGGCTCGTTCTCAGTGCCGGCGACCGGACTTGAACCAGTGACCTAGGGCTTATGAGTCCCCTGCTCTA